>JAKBAB010000062.1 GCA_021815645.1 Actinomycetes bacterium | reverse complement strand
CACGCACCCCCCGAGGCGCCAGCGTTCTACTACCTCCCGGGAGGGCCCCGCTAGGCGTAGCAGTCGCCACGGACTGCCGCCGGCGACGAGGTTCCGGTCGATAAATACCGCCCGTTCGTCGAGGCGAACCGCCGTCCCCGCGACGACGGGAAGGTCTACCGGCGAGGGTGCGGGCGGTACGAGAGAACTCACGCGCTCAGTCTCGCACGCTCGCTTCACCGTGGCGCCGAAGGCACGCTCAAACCGGGCAGACTGGTGGAGGGAGGGGTCGACGTGAAGATGGACGCACTGGTGGAAAAAGAACGCGCGGGAGAAGAACGGGGTGAACACCTCGACGCCGAGGTGGAGTTGCTCGTTGAGGAGATCTCCATCGACGGTCTCTGCGGGGTCTACTAAGTCGTGCCGGCGTCGCAAACGGTGGACTTCGACCCGTCGCGACACGCCCGGCTCAGCGATCAAGTGTCGCTACGCGACGAAGAGTTCGGGGCGCTCGCGTACCATCACGGGACCCGAAGGCTGGTGTTCATAAAATCACCGAAGTTGCTAGCCCTACTACGCCACCTCGACGACTTCGACACGGTCGGTGACGCACTGGCGGCGTCGGTGGAACTCGACGAACGAGCGAGCTACGGCGCGGCGCTCGGGGCGCTGTGGCGATCGGGGCTGCTCGGTGAGTGAGTCGTCACTGCGCCCTCGCTTCGAACGCGGTCTCGCGGCGCCAATCTGTCTCACGTGGGAACTCACTTACGCGTGCAACCTGGCTTGTATTCACTGCCTCTCGTCATCGGGACGACGGGACCCGCGGGAACTGACGACCCTGGAGGCGACCTCGCTGATAGACGAAATTGCCGACATGCAGATCTTCTACGTCAACATCGGCGGAGGGGAGCCGATGATTCGTCGAGACTTCTTCGACCTCGTCGAGCACTGCGTCGCACGACGGGTGGGCGTTAAGTTCTCGACGAACGGAACGCGTCTCGATCGCGCGGCCGCTCGCCGACTCGCCGCCACGAACTACCTCGACGTTCAAGTCTCCCTCGACGGCGCCGACGTCGCGACGAACGACCAAGTTCGTGGCGTGGGCAGCTACGACGCGGCGCGGCGCGCGATGGACAACCTCGCCGGTGAGAACTTCGGTCCCTTCAAGATCTCGGTCGTAGTCACCCGCGAGAACGTGGCGCAACTCGATCAGTTCGCTTCGCTAGCGCTTCACTACGGGGCGCAGTTGCGTCTCACGCGCCTTCGACCGTCGGGTCGTGGCGCCGACGTGTGGCACGAACTACGTCCCACGCTCGAGCAGGGTCGCTGGCTCTACCGATGGCTCCTCGATCGGCCCGAAGTCCTAACGGGCGACTCCTTTTTTCACCTCTCCGCGTTGGGTGCACCACTCGAGGGGCTCAACTTGTGTGGCGCGGGGCGGGTCGTGTGTCTCATCGATCCAGTCGGCGACGTCTACGCCTGCCCCTTCGTCATCCACGAGCAGTTTCTAGCGGGCAACGTACGCGAGAGCGGGTTCTCGACGGTGTGGCGCGACAGTGAGCTATTTCGTTCCTTGCGCCAACCGGGCAGCGCCGGGGCCTGTGCGTCGTGTGGTTCCTTCGACGCCTGTCGCGGAGGATGCATGGCCGCGAAGTTCTTCACCGGTCTCGAGCGCACTGATCCAGATCCCGAGTGCGTCTTCGGACACGGGGAGGCCGCGATGGCCGCCCTAGCGCCGGTCGCGCTGTCGCTGCGCCCGGTACCGGCGCCCACTCACTCGCGCCGTGTCGCGGTGGCGCTCCCGGCGCCCCGGGAACGTCGCGGCACCCTCCGGTAGTCTCGCTGAGTACGTCGACGGGGGAGAGATGGCCACCACGTGGTTCGAAACAGTGGCGATCGCCCAGCGCCGCGCCCAGCGCCGTCTCCCGAAGTCGGTCTACTCGGCGCTCCTGGCCGGTTCGCAAAAGGGCCTCTCTTATCGTGACAACACGGCCGCTTTCGACGAATTAGGGTTCGCACCGCACGTCGCTAATTTGGCCAACGAAAGATACCTCGCCACCACCGTCATGGGCGAGAGCGTGTCGATGCCCATTCTCATCTCCCCCACGGGCGTTCAGGCCGTTCACCCCGACGGTGAGGTCGCCGTCGCGCGCGCCGCGGCCAGTCGCCAAGTCGCGATGGGACTGAGCTCGTTTGCTTCGAAATCGGTCGAAGAGGTCTGCGCGGTCAACGGACAAGTGTTCTTTCAGATGTACTGGTCAGGCGGCCGTGACGTGATGGTTCAAAGACTCGAGCGGGCGAGGGCGGCGGGGGTGAAGGGCGTGATTTTGACACTCGACTGGTCCTTCGCTAACGGGCGCGACTGGGGCAGTCCCTGGATCCCCGACTCCGTCTCGGTAGGCACGGCCCTGAGGCTCGCACCCCAAGTCCTGGCGAGGCCGCGGTGGCTCTGGTCCTACGCGCGCACTTTTCACCCACCGACGTTGACGACGCCCAACATGGCGCCCAACGACGGGGTTCCCCCGACCTTCTTTGGCGCCTACGGCGAGTGGATGCGAACGCCTCTGGCCAGTTGGGACGACGTCGCCTGGTTGCGCGCTCAGTGGGGTGGTCCGTTCATGGTCAAGGGCGTGAGTCGCGTTGACGACGCGAAGCGCGTGGTCGACGCGGGCGCGACCGCCCTGTCGGTGTCCAATCACGGTGGCAATAACCTCGACGGCACACCGGCGCCCCTTCGGGCCCTGCCGGCGGTCGTCGACGCGGTCGGCGACCAAATTGAAGTGCTGCTCGACGGGGGCGTGCGACGCGGCAGCGACGTGATCAAAGCCCTTTCGTTGGGCGCGCGGGCCGTCATGATTGGGCGGGCGTACCTGTGGGGGCTGGCCGCCGCCGGTCAGGGCGGGGTGGAGAACGTTCTCGACCTGCTGCGCAGTGGCGCCGACGCAACGCTGATGGCCCTCGGTAAGTCCGACGTGGCCGAGCTGACGGCCGACGACGTCGTGGCGCCGCCAGATTTTTTCCGGCGGCTCGGCTGATGCGCGTCGCGATCGTCACGGGCGCGGCGCGCGGGATCGGCGCCGCGACGGTCGACGCGCTAGTGAACGACAACTACCACGTCGTGGCGGTAGATCTGTGCCGCGATATTCCCGACGTGCCCTACGCGCTCGCGACGCGCGCCGACCTCGACGCGGTCGTGGCCCGACACGGCGACTCAGTACTGGGACTCGTAGGCGACGCGCGCAGCGCCCCCGACATGGCGCTGGCCGTCGAGACCGCGACGCGTCACTTCGGCCGCCTGGACGCCGTCGTCGCGGGCGCGGGTGTGGTGGGTGAGGGCGCTCCACTCTGGCGCGTCAGTGACGGATCGTGGGACGCCGTGTGGTCGGTCAACGTGCTCGGGACGCGCCGCCTTATTGAAGCGGCGGCGCCGACCCTGATCGCCAACGGTCCCCTCGCCCACGGCAGAATCGTCGCGGTGGCGTCGGCGGCCGGCTCGCTCGGGCTGCGACACCTCGCGGCCTACTCGGCCGCGAAGCACGCGGTCGTCGGTCTGACGCGCGGGGTCGCGATGGACCTCGCCGAGTACGGCGTATGCGCGAACGTAGTTAGTCCGGGATCCACTCGCACCGCGATTCTCGAGGCGTCGGCCCGGGTGTACGGACTTAACAGTGGTGAATCTTTCGCTCTCCAACAGCCGATTGGCCGCCTGATTGATCCCACCGAGGTCGCCGCGGCCATCGTGTGGCTGTGCTCGCCGGCGTCTTCGGCTCTCACCGGGGCGGTCGTCGCCGTCGACGGTGGGATGACCGTCCACTAATTGGCCGGAGCGGTCGAATGAGCGAATACCCCTTGGTTCGCCCGGCGTTGGTTAGCGAGTGCGACCGGTTAACCCAGATGGCTTTTGAGTCCAAGCGCGCTTGGGGTTACGACGAACAGTTCATGGAGCGCTGTCGTGGGGAACTCGTGGTCACGGCGCGCGAAGTCGAGCGGGGCAACGTCTTCGTGGCCGGCGACGGCCGTCAGTCCACCGCGTTGGGCTTCTACGTACTTCTCGCCAACGTGGGCGGCCTCGCGCAACTCGACATGCTCTTCGTAGAACCGTCGCGGTGGGGCGAAGGGTTCGGCGCGCGGCTCTGGCTAGACGCCGTCCGACTGGGTCGGCTCCGGGGAGCCGAAACCCTGCGCGTGGAGTCCGACCCATTCGCGGTTGGCTTTTATGAACGCCTCGGCGCCGTCAACGTGGGCGTGGCGACGTCGCCGTCGACCGGTAGAACGCTCCCGGTGCTCGAGCTGTCCCTGTAAGTGGTCTTTGGAACTCACGGCGACCGACGTTCGCGCGGCGGTAGGCTCGCCATTGGCCCGGTGGCCGTCGTCAGTGTAAGGAGACCTAATTGAGTGACTACTTCGTCCCCGGCCGCGTCGTCGTCCTGGGCTGTGGTTCGGTCGCTCAGTGTCTCCTTCCGCTCCTGCTCGACTCGTTTCCGCTTAATCCCTCGACGGTGACCGTGTTCGAGAACCGCGATAATCGCGAACGCATCGCCTCTTCACTCGCGCGCGGAGTTAGCTACCGACGCGGAGAGATCACTCGAGAGAATCTCGACGCGACCCTGTCGGAACTGCTAGGCGCCGGTGACGTGCTCATCGATCTCGCGTGGAACATTGACCTGGGCGAACTGCTCGAGTGGTGCCGCGTGCACGACGTGCGCTACCTCAATACGTCGGTCGAAGTGTGGGACCCCTACGACGACCCTTCAGCCCTCACGCCCCAGGAGCGCACCCTGTACGCGCGCCACATGGCGATGCGACGACTTATCGCAGAGTGGGGTTCTAATAGCGGTCCTTCGGCGGTCGTGGAGCACGGCGCCAACCCCGGGCTGGTGAGTCACTTCACCAAGCGAGCCCTCGTCGAGATCGCGGACGCCGTTCGACGAGACGGCCGGCTCGTCGAACGCCACGAGGATATTTCGGCCGCCGTCGACGCCGGCCGGTTTAACGAACTGTCCCGGCTGCTCGGAGTTAGGACCATTCATATCGCCGAAAGGGACACCCAGATCAGTGCTCGGCCGAAAGAGGTGGGCGAGTTTGTGAATACCTGGAGCGTGGACGGCTTTTACGAAGAGGGCGTGGCGCCAGCTGAAATGGGGTGGGGCACGCACGAGAAGCGCTTACCACCTCGGGCGTACCTCCACGAGGGCTCGGGTCCACGTAATCAGATCTGTCTGGGGCAGATGGCGCACAAAACTTTGGTGCACTCCGTAGTTCCCTCGGGCCCGATCTTAGGGATGGTAATTCGCCACGGCGAGGCCTTCACGATCTGTGACCACTTGACGGTGTGGGAGGGCGACGAGGCCCTCTACCGGCCCACCGTGCACTACGCCTACTGCCCGAGTGACGTCGCGTGGGCCAGTTTCGTCGAACTCGAGGGCCGCGAGTACGCCTACCCCGATCGCCAGCGGATCATGAACGACGAGATTGTGTCGGGGCGCGACGAACTGGGGGTTCTGTTGATGGGCCACCCGTACCGGTCGTGGTGGACCGGTGCGTGCACCACCATCGACGAGGCGCGCGCCCTCGCCCCCCACCAGAACGCGACGACGATTCAAGTCGCCGCGTCGATTCTGGGTGCCGTGGATTGGATGCTCCGTCACCCCCGTGAGGGCGTTCGGGTGCCCGACGAACTGCCCTGGCGCGACGTGCTGGCGGTCGCCGAGCCCCTCCTCGGCTCTACGTGGTCCGGTCCGATCGACTGGGACCCGGTGTCGAGTCACGTCGACTGGTTCGACCGCTTCGCGGGGCGCGAACTCGACCGCGACGATCCTTGGCAGTTCACGAACTTTCTCGTTACCTAGCCCCTAGAGCGGTGTGACGTAAGCGCCGTGGATGCCGCCGTCGACGAGGAAGGTCGACGCGGTAATAAACGAGGCGTCGTCGCTCGCGAGAAACAGGACCGCGCTGGCGATCTCTTCGGGCTCGGCGAAGCGACCGAGCGGAACGTGGACCAACCGCCGCGCGGCGCGCTCGGGGTCCTTCGCGAAGAGCTCTTGGAGGAGGGGAGTGTTGACCGGTCCCGGACAGAGCGCGTTCACGCGCACGCCCTGGCGCGCGAACTGTACGCCTAGTTCGCGCGACATCGAAAGCACCCCGCCCTTGGAGGCGGTGTAGGAGATTTGCGAAGTGGCCGAACCCAGTACGGCCACGAAGGACGCGGTGTTGATGATCGACCCGCCCCCGCGTTCGAGCAACAAGGGGATCCCGTACTTGCAACACAGGTACACCGACGTCAAATTGACGTCTTGGACCCGGCGCCACGCGTCGAGTTCGGTCGTCAGAATTGAGTCGTCGTCGGCGGGGGAGATTCCGGCGTTGTTAAAGAGTACGTCGACGCCCCCGTATACCTCGAGGACTCGGGCGTACATGTCCTTAACGCTCGCCTCGCTCGCCACGTCGACGGGCACGAAGGTACCCCCAATTTCCGTGGCGAGCGCGGAGCCCTCTTCTTCGGCGAGGTCGGCGACGACTACGCGCGCCCCCTCCGCCGCGAAGCGCCGCGCGGTCGCGCGTCCAATGCCGCTCGCGGCGCCGGTGATGATGGCGATTTTTTGGTCGAGACGTCCCACTAATTACTCCTCCGTTGCGATAAAGACGTTCTTTTCTTCACTGAATCCGAGCAGGGCGTCGGGCCCGAGTTCTCGCCCGAGTCCCGACTGCTTGTAGCCGCCGAAGGGCGTGGCGTAGCGCACCGAAGAGTTCGAGTTAACCGACAGCGCACCGCTTTCGAGCGCGCGAGCCACGCGCAGGGCCCGACCGACGTCACGACTCCATATCGAGCCCGAAAGGCCGAAGGGACTCTCGTTGGCGATCGCGACGGCCTCGGCCTCGTCGTTAAATCGAGTGACCGACACCACCGGGCCAAAGATCTCCTCGCGAAAGGCGCGACCGGTGTGGTCGGGTGCGTCGAGGACGGTGGGCGCCATCCAAAATCCGGGCCCGCTCGGGGCGTGCCCGCGAAAGACCACCGTCGACTCTTCGACGTAACCGGCCACGCTCTCGCGCTGGGCGGCGCTGATGAGCGGCCCCATCTCGCTCAACTCGTCGGCCGGGTCGAGTACCTTCACCTTTTTGACGGCCGCTTCGAAGTGCTCCATGAAGGTGTCGTAGGCCGACGCCTGGACTAGCAGCCGTGAGCGCGCGCAACAGTCTTGACCGGCGTTGTCGAAAACGGCGTACGGCGCGCCCGCGGCGGCCCGAGCGACGTCGGCGTCGGCGAAGATGATGTTCGCGCTCTTGCCGCCCAGTTCGAGGGTGACGCGCTTAATCTGTTCCGCGCAGCCTTGCATGATGGAGCGCCCCACCGCGTTCGATCCGGTGAAGCAGACTTTTCGCACGTCGCGGTGGGTAACGAATCGACCGCCCACCACGGCCCCGTCGCCCGGCAGTATCTGCACGACGCCTTCGGGTAGGCCGGCCTCGAGGGCCAACTCGCCGAGACGGATCGCGGTTAGGGGGGTCAGCAGGGCCGGTTTGAGCACGACGGTGTTGCCCGCGGCGAGCGCGGGGGCCAGTCCCCACGCGGCGATGGGCATCGGGAAGTTCCACGGCACGATAATGCCCACTACCCCGATTGGCTCGTAGAACGTGAGGTCTACGCCGCCCGCGACGGGGATCTGTCGGCCACAGTGTCGCTCGGGGGCGCCCGAGTAGTAGAGCAGGACGTCGCGAACGTTGCCAGCCTCCCAGCGCGCGTTGGCGATCGTGTGGCCCGAGTTAGTCACCTCTAGCTGGGCCAACTCTTCGATGTGGCCGTCGACGACGTCGGCGAAACGCCGCAGCAGGCGGGCTCGGTCGGACGGGGTGACGGCCCGCCACGACGGGGCGGCGTGGACGGCCCTTTCGATGGCCCGGTCGGTCTCTTCGAGGTCGTAGGAGGGGACCGTGGTAAAAACCTGCCCCGTCGCGGGATTAGTGAGCGGGTGGGTGGAACTCACAGTCGCTCGAATCCCCGAACGCGTTCCCAGTCGGTTACGGCGGCCTCGAAGGCGGCCACCTCGGCGCGCGCGGCGTGAACGTAGTGCTCGACGACGCCGTCGGTGAGCGTCTCGCGCGCGACGCGGCTCTGGTCGAATAGCGCGGTCGCCTCGCCGAGCGAGGTGGGCATACGGGCCGCGGAGGACACGTAGGCGTTTCCACTCAGTGGTGCGGCGAGCTCGAGTTCCTCCTCGACGCCGCGCAGCCCCGTCGCCACCAGGGCGGCGAGAGCGAGGTAGGGGTTCACGTCACCGCCGGGAATACGGCACTCGACTCGGAGCGAAGGGCCGTGACCAACGATCCGAAAGGCGCAGGTGCGGTTGTCCACCCCCCAGGCCAGGGCGGTCGGGGCGAAGGACCCCGGGACGAAACGTTTGTAACTATTGACGTTGGGCGCCAGGAGCAGCGAGAACTCCCGAAGGTACCGCAGCTGGCCGGCCAGGAAGTGCTCGAACGTGCGAGAGAAACCGTGTTCGCGCGTCCCGGCGAAAACCGGCGCGTCACTCTCGTCTCGCAGTGACAAGTGCACGTGACAGGAGTTGCCCTCGCGCTCGTTGTATTTGGCCATGAAGGTGACACTAAAGCCGGCCTGGGCGGCGATCTCCTTGGCGCCGAGTTTGAACAGCCCGTGCTCGTCGCACTTGTCCACCAGTTCGGCGTAGCGAAACGCGATTTCGTGCTGACCGAGGTTGCACTCCCCCTTGAGGGACTCAACGACCATCCCCGCTCGACGCATGTTGCGCCTTATCTCGCCGAGGAGCGGCTCAATTCGTGAGGTACCGAGCAGTGAGTAGTCGACGTTGTAGAGGTTGGCCGGAGTGAGGTTGCGGTACCCGTTATTCCACGCAGCTTCGTAACTGTCGCGAAAGACGATGAACTCCAACTCGGTTCCCGTTAGTCCCCGCCACCCCCGCTCCGCGAGCCGGGCCACCTGCTGGCGAAGGATCTGACGCGGTGACACCGCTACCGGCTCGCCGTCGGAGCTCTCGACGTCGGCGAATACGAGGGCGGTCTTTTCGTGCCAGGGCACTAGACGTACCGTAGCGAGATCCGGGCGAAAGACGAGGTCGCCGTATCCGCGCTCCCAAGAGGTCAGCGCGAACCCGCCCAGCGTGTTCATCTCGACGTCGGACGCGAGCAGATACGCGCAGCCCTCGACGGCGCCGTCTAGGAGTTCGTCTACGAAGAACCGCCCGTCGAGTCGCTTGCCCTGGAGTCGGCCCTGCATGTCGGTAACGGCGACGATGACGGTGTCAATCGAGCCGGCGTCGATGAGGCTCACTAACTCGTCGCGCGACGGCCGTCCCGCAGTCGTTGAACTCATGACCGTCACCTCACTCCATTGGTGGATGTCATGGTAGTCGCCGTCACCACGGTGAATCACTTCGAGATCGCCGAGACCGGTCGTGACGTGATCCGACGAGTTACTCGGCGGTAGTGCTTCGCGTAGCGAACATAGTGGCGGAACCGTTCTCGTAGACTGACTTAAAGCAATGAAGGGACTGGCGTGCGCCGTACGAAGATTGTTGCGACCATCGGACCGGCTTCCGAGGCGGACGCGGTACTTAAGGAACTGGTGCTCGTTGGGGTCGACGTATTTCGGCTCTCGTTCGCTCACGGCGACATCGCTTCGAACATCGCACTGCTACGGCGCGTGCGGGCCATCGCACCCGACGTCGCCCTCATGGTGGATATCCCGGGCCCCAAGATTCGCGCCGGATCGTTCGGTACTTTGTCGGTAGCGCTCAACGTGGGTGACGAGACCGAACTGGTCGAGGCCTTCGGGGAGAGCTCGACGGCCGAGCGCATAACGATTGAACGCCAGCACGTCCTCGCTCAACTTAGGCCGGGTGACAAGGTTCACATCGGCGACGGTGGGGTGTCGCTTGAGATCGTGGCCCGGGTGAACGGCGTGGGCGCGCGCGTCATATCCGGTGGCTCCGTGATGGGCAAGCCCGGCCTCTCCCTGCCCTCGTCGATCATGAACGACCGACTCCCCACCGACGGGGACCGCGCGCGGCTAGAGGCGCTGCGTGACGAAGAGTTCGAAATCCTCGCGACCTCCTTCGTCCGCTCCGGTTTTGACGTTGAATCCGTGCGGGCCGTTCTGTCGCGCGAC
>JAKBAB010000061.1 GCA_021815645.1 Actinomycetes bacterium | reverse complement strand
TCACTAGTTCGACGCCGGCCCCCTCGAGTTCACTGCGCGCGAGCGCCGCGAAGGGCCCCGCGCCGAGCCGACCCGCGTGGGCCACGCTCATCGCGTGTCGAGCGGCGGCGCTCATGGCGTTGAATCCGCCGCCCGTCGTCACGAGTAGAGAGGTGGCGCGCACGTCGCCGCCGCTCGGCGGCAGGGCCGAAACGTCCAGCACGACGTCAACGAGCACCGGGTCCAAACAAAAGAGTCGGGGCCGCTCTCGCACGGGGTCAGCCTAGTGAGATGTCGTCTCGACGCCTAAGTCTCTTAGAATGTCGTCGGGTTCGGTGAAGGGGTTGTCATGCGCATTGGGGTACTCACCGCGGGCGGTGACGCCCCGGGTCTAAACGCCGCGATAAGGGCCATTGGCCTGCTGGCCCTGCGCGACGGCCACGACGTCATCGGCGTGGCGAACGGTTGGGCCGGCCTGGCCGGCGAGTACGCGGGGAGTGCGCTCGGCGCCGCGGACCTGCGGGGAATCGTCGCTCAGGGCGGCACCGTGCTGGGCACCGCGCGTCACGACCTTGATACCCCGACCGGTGGGCGAGAAAGGGTACTTTCGGTTATCGACGAACACTTCGACGCCCTGGTGGCCATCGGGGGTGACGGCACGCAGCGAATCTCGCACTGGTTGGCCGAGCGCGGCGCGCCGGTCGTCGGCGTGCCCAAGACGCTCGACAACGACTTACCCGAAACCGATTACTGCATCGGCTTCGACACGGCCATCAACGTGGTCGCGGAGTCTCTCGACCGGCTGCACACGACGGCGATTTCGCACCACCGGGTCATGGTGGTCGAGACAATGGGACGCTCCACCGGTTGGGTGGCCGCCCTCGGTGGTCTGGCCGGCGGGGCGGACCTTATCGTCATCCCCGAGTTCCCCCTTAACGTCGAGCAGATCGTCGAGCACCTCAGCCAACGACGTAGCGCGGGCCTGGCCTACTCCGTAGTGGTGGTCGCCGAGGGTGTCACTTTGGCGGCACTCGGCGGGGTGGAGTCGGCGAACCTCGGCTTCGACACACTAAAGGGCGTGCGCCACGCCACTCGAGGGGTAGGACCTTTCGTGGCCGCGAAGATTGAACAGTGCGGGGGGTTCGAGGTTAGGACGACGGTGTTGGGCCACCTACAGCGCGGCGGTAGCCCCACGGCTCACGACCGCATCTACGCCACCCGAGTTGGCGCCGCCGCGTACGACGCGGTTGTCGCCGGGCGCTTTGGAACGATCCCGGTCGTTCGGGGTGGAGAGATTCACTTAGCACCGCTCGAGGCCGTCGCCGCCCATCGACGGGCGGTTCCGCGCGAACTCTACGAACTCTGCTCGGTCTTTTTCTAATGTCTCTGGGCGCGAGCCCGTTTACGAACGTAACCCACCACCGCGCGAAGCGCAATCATGAGGGCGCCGTTAAAGGCCAGCGCCACCACGATGAACGCGAGCGCCGTACCTTGACCCGAGACTACGCGGAGCACCATACCCACCGCGACCGTGACCACGGCGACGAACCCACCACTCGCCCAGGGCGACACCGCCCGAGCTCGCCCCCAAAGAACGAGCCCCGCGACGACGACCGCGACGGCGAAGGGCCAGGTCGTCGAGGCCATTCCCGCCAAGGAGAGACCGGCGTGGTGGCGCGAGCGCCCAATGGCCACGAACAACACCACGATCGCCTCGTCCAAGACGAGCCAGAGATACCTTTCGGAGAGTCGCACGCTGGCCCACACTAGTTAGTCGACGACGAAACCCTTTCTGACGCCCCCCCCAGTCGGCGCGAGAGCGCGACGATACTTAGACTGGATAAGTGGACTCCCTCATTCGATTAGTCGGGCAGTACTTCTTTCTCATCAGCGTCGTCATCGTCGCGATCTATTGGTTACGGGCCAAGCTGAGCGTTAAATACAGTCTCGGGTGGCAACTGGTGGCCGGGGGGGCCGTCGCTCTAGCCCTCGACCTGATCGGGGGGAAGCTCTACTACCACACTCGCCCCTTCGTCAGTGAACACATCGTGCCGATTATCGCCCACGCGGCCGACAACGGCTTCCCCTCGGACCACGCCATGCTGACCTCCTTTTTGGCGTTCACTATGTTCCTCTACTCCCGCCGCACCGCGGCGGTCCTCTTGGTGAACGCTCTCTTAGTCAGTTGGGCGCGAGTCGCGGCGCACATTCACAGCCCCTTAGACATTGCGGGGGGCTTCGTCTTCGCCGCGATCGGAGTCGCCGTGGCCTACTACGTCGCCAAGGCGTGGCGCCGGGGCCGGCACGCGCCCAGCTGGCGTTCTTAGAGCCGTCGAGCGGCGACCCGTTTAATAGCCCGTCGCGGTCCACGGAACCGGCCGTTAGATTTGAGCCAGACTCTCGCGCCGCCGGCGCGCACGAGTATCCCCGTCGCGGTGGGAGAGGTCGATGAGTGTGACGCCCGGACCCTTGGCGCTGGTCGGTTCGGGAGAGTATCTGCCCCAGATGGCACCCATCGAGGCCGCACTGCTCGCCCACCGAGCGCCCCGCTACGTTCAACTCGCCACGGCCTCCGCCCCCGAGGGCCCGTCGGTCGTAGCGCGGTGGCACGAACTCGGAACTCGCCAGGCTGAGCGACTCGGCGTCGAACCGATCATCGTAGAGGTCAACGATCGCGACGACGCCGACCGACTCGACTTTTGCGACATGATTCGCGGGGCCGGACTGATCTATCTGTCGGGGGGTAATCCCACGTATCTCGCTGACACGCTGCGCGACACGAACGTGTGGCGCACCATTGTAGAGACCTGGCGCGGCGGGGCCGCCCTAGCGGGCTGCAGCGCCGGGGCTATGGCCCTCGGTGGATGGGTCCCGTCGCTTCGCCACCCCCGTGGGGGTTCGTCACCCGGCCTGGGTCTCCTCCCACGACTGGGCGTCGTGCCCCACTTCGACGCATTCGCGGCCCGCGTGCCGGACTTTCTGACCCGGATCGTCCTGCCCGACGAAACGGCGGTCACCGTATTTGGTATCGACGAAGAGACGGCCCTAGTGGGCGGACCCACCGAGTGGACCGTCCAAGGTCGACGCAGTGTCTGGCAACTCACGCGCGCCGGTCGCGTGGAGTTCCCCCACGACGCGACGGTCTCGACGGCCCCGTGAAGCGTGGCGAAGCCTCGGGACTCAGACCTTGTCGAGGTGGTAGCGAATCTGGATAGCGGCGGCGGCGCCTTCGCCGACCGCGGAGGCGAGCTGCTTCGTGGAGCCACGTCGCACGTCGCCCGCCACGAAAACTCCCGGGAGGCTGGATCGAAACTGTTCGTCACTGACGACGAAACCGAGTTCGTCGAGGTCGACGGTCTCGCCCAAAAAGGCGGTATTGGGGTCGAGCCCGATGAAGACGAACGCCGCCGCGGCGCGGTGCGATCGTCGTTCTCCCGTCGCGCGCACTTCGAGCTCCACGTTCTCTAACTTGCCCGAACTATTCGACTCGAACGCGGTCACGGTCGTGCCGGTAAAAACCGTCATGGCGGGGTGGGCGCGCACTTTATCTTGGAGCAACCGGTTTCCTCGAAGCTCATCGGAGTATTCGAACACGCTCACGTGTTGGGCGAACTGGGTGAGGAATAAACCCTCTTCGAGTCCACTGTTGCCACCACCAATCACGACGACCTCTTCGGCGTCGCGGTAGAAAGGTCCGTCGCACGTCGCGCAGAAGTGAACGCCCGCCCCGATGAGATCGGACTCACCGCGCGCTCCCGTTCGTCGGTAGCGCGAACCGGTCGCCAGTAACACCGCCCGACTGCGGTAGCTGTCGCCCGTCGCGGCGACCGTGTTCAGCCAACCTTGGTCGCTCGACACACCCGTCACCGCCACCGCTTGGAGGATCTCGACCCCGTAGCGCTCCGCTTGTCGACGCATGCGGTCCGCGAGGTCGTGTCCGGCGACGCCGTCGGGGAACCCCGGGTAGTTATCGAGACGCTCGGTAACACCGGCCTGCCCCCCGGGGGCCGACTTCTCGATGATGAGGACGCTCAGATTCTCCCGCGCGCCGTAGATGGCCGACGTCAGCCCCGTCGGTCCCCCACCAACGATTACGAGGTCGTAAATGGAGGACTTAGCCACCCGGTTAAGTCCAAGTTTTTCGGCCAGTTCGTCGTTGGCCGGTTCGCTGAGGTGGGACCCGTCGGGGAAGAGAATGGTGGGGATCGTCCGGCTACCCGAGTTAACCCGCTCGACCAACTCGGTCGCTTCGGGGTTTTGTTCTAGATCAATCCAGTCAAAGGCCACCCGCTGCTCGGCTAGAAAGGCCTTGGCCCGGCGACAGTCGGGACACCAGTTGGCGCCAATTACCGTGATGTGGTCAGGAGATACTTCCATTACCGGCCCCTCGGTTGCGCCCGCCGATCGCGAGTCGCCTCACTATAGTGCTCGACTCCCCGGACGAGTACGCCGCGCATCGTCGAACTAACCACCGCGAGCAGATAACAAATTGGCCGATCGTGACCTAGGGTTTCGGGCGTGAATTCACAAAACGGGCGCCCCTCGGGTCACGTTTTCCCGTCGCGCTTGGGGCACCTGAAGCAAAAGTGGCGAGACGCCCGTCCAGTCACCCTCGCGAGAGCGGCGCCCCTCGCCGCGGGCGCGGGTGTCACACTCAGCGTGGCGATCCACCCCAGTTTCGTGCTCGCCGCGAACGAAGGAGGAGTCAGCGATTACGGCGTTCACGCGGCGACCTTCGCGCCGATGACCGTGGGATTCGTTCTCGCCGCGGTGCTCTATTGGCACGGCGCAACACTCGTTCGCGCATCCCCACCGCCCCCCAAACTTCTACCTCTTTTGATGCGCGGGTACGCCACCCTCCTAGTTTTCACCCTGATCACCTCGTTTACCTATACGCTCACTCCCGCCCTCAAAATCGCGCACTTCGTCGTGGGGGGCACGACGATGACCCTGCAGGTTCTCGCGTCTCCGTGGCTATATCGGCCCCAACCGCGAAGTACCCTCGCGCTCGTGGGTCAACTATCGGCGCTCACCATGGCGATCGGGACGCTGGCGCACCTTTGGCACCTACTGTTCTGCTCCCAAATAGTGTCGGCGGTCGCGTTCGCAACCCTCATCGCCGACGCGACCGCGGGCTCAGCGGCCCAACGAGCAAGAGCAGCGCCAACTAAATAATGGGACCCCGCTCGGGCGGTGACGAGCGAGGACCTAGATTCGCACGCTGGCGTACGACGCGCTCGAACTCGTTGGGGTCATCGGGTGTCACGAATGGCTGAACCCTTTTACCCAACTCGATGACGAACCCCGTAGTTTTTTTGAGCCGGCCGGGATCTAAATTGGCCCACAACGACGGGTTAGCGGTACCCCAGATTCGCGCCCGACCCCGCGCGAGCCCGAGGTCCACGCGCTTTAGGTCCTTGATAGACGAGTACGGCACCGTCTTGGCGCCCCCCCACGGGAAGTAGTAGCCGCGAATAACCACCGCGCCATCGTTACACTCGATCTTCGCGTCGTGGTAAACGTCGCTCACGAGGCGACTCTAACACCACGACTGTCGCGTGCGCCGGCGCGATTCGCGCCCGCTGCCCAAATCCCGCCGGCCGACGTCGGCGATACTGTTCTTTCGTGGCCCGCCCCCCGCGCACCGTGGTTAGGGACTTGGGATTTCGCGCACTGAACGCGCTGCACGGCGCAGTACTGCGTTCTACCCGGGGACGTTGGGGCGCCTCGGCCTTCGGGATGCCCGTCGTAGAGCTTCAGACGACGGGCCGTCGTAGTGGCCACCCGCACCGCACCCTGCTCACCGTGCCAGTCGTCGACGGGGATACGCTCATCCTCGTCGCCTCGAAGGGGGGCGACACCCGACACCCCGACTGGTACCGAAACCTCGTGCACGACGGATCGGTCGTCGTCACCCGCGGGGGCGAACGACTATTGATGCGGGCCCGGGTCGCCACCGCCGAAGAACGACAGAGGTGGTGGCCCCTCGTAATCGCCGCGTACCGACCGTACGGCTCCTATCAGCGGCGCGCCCAACGCGACGTTCCCCTCGTACTTTGCCAACCGGCCGCCGACGATCTCGGGCCGAGCACGGACTAGCGACGTCTTACGACCACCCCTAGCGGTCCGCCACCGGGGCAGTTGCCGGCCCGCGTCGGTGGGGCGGGGTTCCGGGGTTCTCACCGATGAGGGGCATGACGTAGCCGAATAGGGCTACGGAGACCCCCAGGAACATGAAAACTCCTCCGACCAATCGCCACGAGTGTTCGTAGCACAAAGCACCGCCGAGCGCGGCCACGACGATTCCCGTTACTCCCGTCGCCCCAGCGATGCGTTCGATTCGCGGACCCCTGCGGCTAAACAAAAAGACGGCGACCGATCCCACCGCCAACACCGCGCCCAAAGTGGCGTGGACTAGCGACGCCACGAAACCATGCTCCATGATCCAGCCCGTCGGGTGTTCCAGAGGTACGAAGAGCAAGAAGCCGAAACCGGAGAGCATTTCGGCCAAGACGGACCAACTCATAGTCACCCATGTCGAACGCTTCAAAGCGAGCGACGGGACATCTCTTTCATCGGGTGGGGCGACGCCAATATCCCCGCCTAGGGCTTCTTCGCGATGAGTCGACGGGCCGGCCCCGCGACGTGGCGGAGCGACGCGAACGAGCACGTTATAGGTAACGATCGCCACCGCCAGATGCATACAGACGAGAATCAACACGGCCCGCGGGGCAACTTTCAGGAGAAGCAGCGCCAAGTCGGGCACAAGCAACACGGTCGTCACCACGACGGCGAGTCGAAGAAAGAGTCGTCTCGGACTAGTCGTGAGCTGGGAGACCGCTAGCCACGCCGCGCACGCCGCCGAGACCCCCATAATCGTCAAGCCGGCGTAGTCGAAGAGGCGAAGGTGCGAGTAGTGGCGCACCGCGGGAAATATACGCACCCCAAATTTCGCGATAACCGTAGTGAGTGCGACGGAAGCACCCATGGCGATTATCGCGGCCACCACGAAGCGCTGGGGGCTGGGGGCTCTTCGTTCGAGTGGCGTAACAATGCCCGCGCGGTCTAGTACCCGGTCTATGAGTGAGGGGTTGGCCAAGTGGCGACTCTCCGGGTCTTGCGACGACGTTGGGTCAACGGTCGGTATCGAAATATCACTCCATTGTGTCACGCGCAATCCGGCGTCCACGGTCGGGCGTCTTCGCGTGCGTTACTTTCGCCGTGGAAAGGTTGATTCGGCGGCGGAGTGGACGACAAACTAAACCATCTAAGAGCCGGGTGTAGAACCCGAATTGAATCCGACGTCTTATATCGGGCGCAGGATCCTACGACGCGGTGACGTCGCTACGGCGGGGAACCACCCAACCCGGGCGGGGGAAGTGACACGTATACCCGTTCGGGAAGCGCTCAAGATAGTCCTGGTGCTCCGCTTCGGCCTCCCAGAACGGACCGGCGGGCACTACTTCGGTCACGACTTTTCCTGGCCATAGGCCCGTCGCTTCTACGTCCGCGATCGTCTCTTGCGCAACGCGGCGCTGCTCATCGCTCTTAAAGAAGATGGACGACCGATAGCTAGATCCAACGTCGTTACCCTGGCGATCTCGGGTCGATGGATCGTGAATCTGAAAGTAGAACTCAAGAATCTCGCGATAACTCGTGACGGTGGGATCGAAGACAATTTCGATCGCTTCGGCGTGTGTACCGTGGTGACGGTACGTCGCGTTCGCCACGTCACCACCCGTGTAACCCACCCGCGTGGACAGTACGCCCGTCCTTCGTCGAATGAGGTCCTGCATTCCCCAAAAGCAACCGCCCGCGAGCACGGCCACCTCAACTGACTCACTCACGTCGACACCTCACTTTCATACGACGTTGCAACCAATAAAGACTCACTACCAGGGAAGCGTCGTCATTTTCACTCGAATTGAAGCGTAGCGCGGTCGAGTTGGAGTTGTTTCAACACCGATCGTCGGCATTGTATATCGGTCAGAACAATTCGACTCACCCGTAGCGGTGCGAGAGACCCGATCTACCCTCGCTACGAAATGCGGGTCCTGTGCCACCCCCCGGCGGCGCCGCCTAGGTCCAAGGAAACCCTGGCGAGCGCTCAACAAATGCCATCATGCGGGAACCGTGGTGCAACGCCCTTCAACCGGCTGAACGTCCTTACCGCAAGTCGGAATTGATTAGAACCCGACCCGGTACGTCGAGTCGGGTTAGGAGTTTCGTAGTACCGGGACTACTCGGTCCGCGCCTCAGAGTAACGAGAACTGGGTCATGCCTCAACCAATTCGGATTAGCTCACATCAACTTTGGACGCGGGAATGTTCTCTCACCGACCAACTCGAGCGTCCTCCCCATAGAAAACTTTGTCGTTTCGAGTCGGTATCGCAAATTACCAACCAGCGGTGCCCCCGGCAGGATTCGAACCTGCGCACACGGTTTAGGAAACCGATGCTCTATCCCCTGAGCTACGAGGGCATTACTAGGCTTTCGCGCCCTCAGTTGAGGTCATGAAGCTTTCACAGCACAATTCCAGCACAAGAAGTGTCGAAGCGCTCTCCACTAACCACAGCTACTCCCCACTATTCAAGCACGTGAGCGGTTCAAGACAAATATTTCAGATTCTGACCTTGTGGCGGCAGCCAAATCATCGATAGGGACTTCGCCGCACTTGATATTTGAAGCTTCATGACTTCGCGCAGCACTTGCACTCAAAGTGATGTTTGGTCCGTTAACTCATACTCATTTACGCAGGAGAATTTTTCTGCGGTGACTGAATACTCGAAGAGTCTTACTGATTGTGTTCTCATCGAATGGCAGAGCTCCTTCCTTCAGTTCGTCCAAAATAGGTGCGGTGTCGGATAGGAGACCATCGAGAATCTTGGTGGCAGCAATTTCACTTAGTCCTATGGTTGACGCATACGCCATGACGGACCGTCGTGACAGTTCGGTAGTTCTTCCTTCGAGCGTCAGTGCCATTGTAAGGTCGCCATAGAGAACCGTCGAGGGTAGATCGTACGCGGGGGCAACCGACCATTCCCCGGCGCGCGATTTGACAACGGAAATATTCTTGGCATGAACATCACCATTGCCAGTAAGCAAGGCAAAGCAAATTTGTCGAAATACGTCACGCGAAGCGATGACTTCGGCGGCACAAACAGAAGCGACGGCTCGAGCAACGTCTTCGTAACTGACGTTGTACTTGTCACCCGGCCAACGCCCCAAGAGTTGACAAGCGTCTTCGCACGCCAGCGTGGTAGTACTTCCATCAAGTTCGCTAACGCGATCGAAGCGCCGAAGGAGAAGCCCCTTAGCCCCGTCGCCGTCTTGCACAAGTTGGGCATCCACCGTTGGAATGCCAATGGCCTTCGCAAAGGAGATGAAGTAGAACTCATTCTCGACGACATGGGGATATTCGGGTGGATCAACCTTCAATATGTATCGATGGCCTGACAGGGCTACTGGAACTGAAATCATTCCCGCCGAAGCTTTCTCCTGAACTCCAGGTATCGAAACTCTGTCAATTACTCCTACGTCTGCAAGTACGTCTCGGAATCGAACCTCTCCAAATGATTTTTGCACGAGAATCAACGGTTCCGGTGCGAGCGGCTGCTCATTCTCGGGAACTACCTGAACGTCACCGACAGGATCTCGACCCACTGCTAACAAGAGCGAAAATTCGTCATCGGCCGAAGTCTTCACTGATCTGCGCAACCCTAAGAGCCGTCGACCTTCAGGCAACAGTCCTGCAAAGAATGGAGGAACGGATCCTGGGGTGGTGAAGCTGGGTTCATCTGACAGTGGCAAAGTCGTTGCGATTGGGATTCCCTCGCTGAGATATTCAGACAGATACGAGAATTCCGTTCCCAACGAGGTTCGCTTAAGTTGCGCAGCCTTGCGTCCCGCTTTGTAGACGTCGGCAATCTGTATCACTCGCATGTGTTCGAGGTTGCTCATCGAGATCTCAGTTTCAATTCCAAATCAAGTCCGAGCACTTTCAGAATCTTCGTCAATTTGTCGAGTCGAATTGACTCTTTTCCTTTCTCAACGTCCAGGACGAAGTGCGACGAAACCTCAGCAAGGTCAGCCAATTCTTGTTGAGTTAGCTTGAGTGCTCGCCGTCGCATTCGGATTTGAGATCCGAGCGATTTCATGCTGCCTCCAATCTTTTCACGATCATGAAGTTTTATCGTCTCTCAGTCGTTATAGACAAGATATTCGGCAAAATCTTCATGATGATGAATATATCAGAGTTTCTAACACACTTTCTAATATATTTTACTAAAACATTCATAATCATGAAGGAACACGTCAGATAGAAACCTGAATCGGCTCCATAGATGGAAAATATTCACAGCCATGAAGAATTGGAAGAGTCCCCGCCGCATGTCTTATGCTCCCTT
>JAKBAB010000060.1 GCA_021815645.1 Actinomycetes bacterium | reverse complement strand
TACGCTTCGCCGGCAAAGTCGACACTGCGCGCCACGGTGACCCCCTCGCACTCATCGTTATCACGGGCGGCCGGTTCGCCTACCAGCGCCCCGATGGCGTCATCGTCGTCCCAATCAGTGCGCTCGGGCCGTAGAAGTTAACTCCTCAACTCGTCGGTCTCCTCGACGCGCTGAACGAGCCGATTTGGGACAATTTGCGGTCGGCGCAGAGTTTGAGAGCTCTCTAGGCGGGTCCGCTACTTGAGATTCGCTGCGAATCCGGCGCTGGGTAGAACGGCTTCGCGATGACTCGATCTGTGCCTCGAGATTTGCCGCTACGGCGCCGCGCTCACAAAATGGCTTCGACGAATTGGTGCCGGGACTCTTCCCACCAGCGCCGGCGCCGCTCGTAGCGCTCTTCGCCCCCCATCTCATTGAGCATGCGGATGAAATTAGGGTCACCCGCGTCCGCGCGACGTTTTACAAACGCGCCGAGGTCGCGCGCTGATTCGTCGAGATGGTGAACCAACTCCCACCGCCCGTCGGCGTCGAGCCCGTAGGTGTCCGCCACGAGTCGCAGACGTTTGGGGCAATCTACTGTGTCGAATCCCCGTCGAAGGGCACTCGCCTCGTCGTCGATTGGTACGCACAGCCTCGCGAATGCGGCTAGATCACGGATCGGTCTACCCGGTGCCGCAAAATCGAAGTCGAGAAGTCCAACCGCCCGTCCATTGCGAAAGACCACGTTCTCAAGACGGACGTCATTGTGACAGATCATGGCGCCCCCTTCGGGATCGGCCATTTCGTTGCTCCAGGTTCCCGACCCAACCGGTATCCGCGAAGACGCTTCGTGAAAAGAAAGCATCAGAGTCGCTACCGACGACAACGCGTCGTTCGTTTGGGCCCAGACCGGAAAAGGCGGAACGGGGACGTCGCCTTCGATGAAGACCAGCCGCTCGCGTCCGTCTGGTTGAATCTCGACCGGTAGCGAAGCTCCTGCAAAACCCGTCGAGCGCAGCGCCGTCAAAAATTCGTGTACAGACTTCGAGTGGGGATTTGAGGGTCGCAGAACGAACTGGCCACGCCTCACAACCCTCCCGGCGTTCGCCACGCCGCCCACCAAAATCTCGTCCACACCGCAATTCTTCCAAGCACGCCACCCCGGCGACCGATTAGTTAGACGCTTTCTGGTGATTCGCTCCTCGAGGGCTTACGCCCGCGGTTAGCTCCGTCCGGGTGGCCCGCCACGGGTCGATTTGCCTAACGCCAAGTGGGGCTGGAGCCCCGCTATAGATCGTGAGTCTCACCTCACGAACTTCAAGTTGTTCTTCGGTGCGGTTGTTCGAAGTCGATTTATTGCTCGGGTTGGTGGACGCCGTCACCCGAACGGTGATGTTTGCCCCTAAGCGGTGGTAGCCGGGCTCCGTGAAGGCAGAGAGCGGGCCACGCGAAGTGCTCCGCCGCTCGCGGCGACCGCCGCGAGAGCCATCAAAGCTACGGTCCCGGCCAACTGGTAGTTCATTGTCAGACCAAAAGCCGTGCCGAGGAAATGCGGGGCCCGTTCGCCCACGGCGATCGCCCACACGAGTGTTGCGGCGAACAGACCGTCGATGGCAGTAGCTACGAAGAGGGCCGCGACTGCTTCGAAAACCAGCAGGGAACGTGATAGAGAGATCCGCCGAAGCGTGGCCACTCCGAAGATGGTCCACAGCGTGGCCGTAACGACGACGAGGGTGGCCCACGCGATAAAGAACCACGAGTACTGCGCGAGACCCCCGTTTCGCTGACGCGAGTTTAAGTGGTGCGCCCATAGGACGAGGGGCGCCGTCACCGTCGCGGTGAGGAGAGTGAGAGCAGTGGCTCGGTGCGCGTGGGCACGAATAGAGGGCCACCCGCCCGAGCGCACGAATCGGAGCAACTCGGGTACGGCACGAACGACGGCGCCCAGCACCACGAGTGCGGCCAACCCGGCGAGCCCTTGAACGACGTGGTACGCGAGATCGGGTAGTCGACGTGGCCCGGGGAGGCTCCCCAACGCGCCATCGAAGTGTTCGGACATTTTGGCGAAGCTCGAACCGGCTACGACCATCGCCGTCCACGCGACCGTCACCGTAACTACTCCGGCGCGAACCCGATCGCTTCGCGCAACGCTCTCGCCGAACACCCCGGCGTAGCGCACTCTCTCGAGAACTCCCGCGAGGGCGATTGACCACTGGGTTGTCCGTGGTAGCCCACTGGGCCCAAAACGGTCGGCCAGATAGGTGGCGAACTCATCGCCGTATCGTTCGCGCCACTTAACGGGATACCAGCGAACTATTCGATCGAAACTGGGGTGCGTAGTCATATCGCCGCTCCCCTCAAGGTGACTGCTTTCCCTAGTCGCGCCGCTCCCACGTCGGAGAGTCGCCGCAGTTGCGCCACCGCGTCGGCGAGTGCGCTCTCCCCAGCCGCGGTGAGGCGGTACGGACGTCGGCGATCACTACTGGGGAGCGCCTCAATCAGTCCTCGCTCTTCCAAGCGGGTGATCGCCCCGTAGAGAGCTCCGGGCCCCAGCGCAACCCCGGCGAAGGATTCGATGTCCTTCGACAGCGCGTAACCGTGTTTTGGCCCCTCGGCCAGGCTGGTCAATATCAGCAGCGGTGGGTCGTTAGGCCGCGGCGAATTAGTCGTTAGAGGGGTCATGGGGACAGACTACTACGTACTACGGAGTTACGCAATACGTAACTACGTAGTACGTATTAAAGCCTCCGAGCCCGTCGCTTTGGTCCTCGAGGGCGATACGAACTGGGCTCATGGTAGTGGGGTTGAGGTGGCGCAAAGTCGCCAAGGGGCGAGATTTCTAAAGGAAAAATACGCCATGTTGCCCGCGTAATGCCGGTGTGTATTAGTGTACTAGTACATGAGTGCACACGGTCCCAGTATTCACTTTCGCCTCGACGCGCGTAGCGCGGTGGCGCCCTATCGCCAACTGGTCGATCAAGTTCGCCAGGCCGTCGCAGGCGGACGACTTCACGGGGGCGACCAGTTGCCCTCAGTGCGCGAGGTAGTGACCCAGGTGACGATCAATCCCAATACGGTCCATCGTGCTTATCGCGAGCTCGAACACCTGGGCCTCGCCGAGGGCCGCGCGGGCCTCGGCACCTTCGTTACCGAGAGCCCCTACCAGTCCGACGCCGCGGCGCAGTACGAGCAACTTTCGCAGGAACTGAGAAAGTGGACCCAGCGCGCTCACGCGGCCGGACTCGACGTCGAAGACATGACCGACCTGCTCGGGCGAATTCTCAACCGCGACGCCCGGGTGCTCTCGTGAGTTCGGTGGCCCTCGAGGCGACGCACCTCGCCAAGCGCTTCGGTCGCCGGTGGGCCCTGCGCGACTGCACCGTGTCGATCCCCACGGGGCGAGTGGCCGCGCTCGTGGGTCCTAACGGTGCGGGTAAGTCCACTCTGCTGCGCATTGCCGCCGGACTCACGCGGCCGAGTTCGGGGTCGGTCCACGTCCTCGGGGGCGCCCCCGGCGGTGACAACGTCGAACTGCTCACGCGAGTCGGCTACCTCGATCAAGAGCGGCCCCTCTACCGGGGCTTTCGCGTGGAAGAGATGTTTCGCTTCGCGGCCGGGACTAATCCCACGTGGGACATGGATACCGCCCACCGCTACGTCGAGCGACTGGGGATCTCGCTACGAGATCGCGTCGACGGTCTTTCCGGTGGCCAGCGCGCGCAGGTCGCCCTCACGATGACTCTGGCCAAGTTGCCCGAACTGCTCTTATTGGACGAACCGGCCGCCGCACTCGACCCGGTCGCCCGCGAGGACCTACTACGCCTACTGATGAGCCAGGTGGCTGAGCGCGCCACGACGGTCGTTCTCTCCACGCACGCACTCGGTGACGTGGCCTCCATCTGCGACTACTTAGTGGTTATGTCGCACTCCACGATTGTGTTGTCAGACGAATTGGAGTTCATCGTTGAGAGCCACCGTTGGTTGAGCGCCCACCCGTCCACCGCGACGCTCCCCGACGGCGTCGCGGTGGTGGAAGAGCGCGAGAGCAGTCGGGACGTGACGGTGCTCGCGCGCCTAACCGAGCCCCTCGAGGATGAGACGTGGCGCGTCGCCGTGCCGACCATCGACGAGATCATCATGGCGTACCTGAGGCTGGGCGCGAGTTCGCCGGGGGCCTCGTCGAGCGCGTTGGACGGTGCGTCGTGACGTGGATGGCGTGGCGACTACAGCGCAGCGTCTACTTCTTTTTCGTCGCCGTCAGCGCCGTTCTCGTCGCGCTAACGGTGAGCAACGGTTTTAACGTGGGGGCGCTGCGCCTTCAGTGGCGCGGCGCCCCCTGCCACGGCGGAGACGGCTTCGCGGTGAAGTATCAGAGCTATTGCCAGACCCTTAGCAGCGAGTATTCGCGCGCTCTCTCCTCCGGACCGTTTTTCCACTGGGTGGCGCTGCTTCCGGTGGTGCTCTTGGGACTGTTCCTCGGGGCGAACCTCGTCGCTGGAGAACTGGACCGCCACAGCGCGCGCGTGGCCTGGACTCAGTCCATAACGAGGCGGCGCTGGTTCGCGACGAAGGTTGCGGTGAGTGTCGCGTCCCTAGTCGCGCTCGCGCTGCCCCTGGCCGTGACGGCGTCGTGGTGGATCGGGGCGACTAACTACACGGCGCGGGTGGAGCCGAACGGTTTCATCTACGCCGGCTGGATGCCGATCGTGGTGGGACTTTTCTCCTTCGCCGTGGCCACGTTCGCGGGCGCCCTCCTGCGCCGACCCGGTTGGGCGTTGGCGGTGGCGCTCGCGCTAACTCTTAGCGCGGGTTGGGCGTTGCAAAGTCAAGTTGCGACCTCACTCGTTTCGCTGCACCGCGTAACGATGCGCACGAAAACCGTGACCAAAGAGGGCATCACCGTCGCCGCCCCCGTGACGATTATTCCCGACAGTGCGTGGGTGGTCTTTAACGGTCTCGAGCCGCGGAACTGGGCCGGGGCAGTTCCGAACTGGCCCGAGGAGCTGAAGTGGATTCGCGAGACTAACCACTGCCCGACGCCGAGCAAGGCGGGAACTGGCGCTTACCCGAGGTGTCTCGCCTCGTATCACTTGAGTGAGGTTTCGCTATACGTGGCGAACAGTGAGTACTGGGCCCTGCAACTGCGCGAAGGCGCTCTCTACCTCTTCGCCGCCGCGCTCCTCCTAGCGGCCGCTCTCGCCCTCGTGCGCCGAAGTCGCGTCTAAGCGCCCGCACCGCTCGGACCAGACCGAGGGAGAAAAGTGGGGTTCACCCGCACGGTCGAGGCGCGGTGGCTATTGCTCTATGGATTGCACGTTTCGGTAGTGCTCGCGCCAAATGAGGCGGTAGACCTTCGTGCGCCGCGGCAGGGAGCGAACGAAGGGTAGAAACGGGACGAGCGCCAGCAGCACCGTTAAGACCATCATGATCGCCCACACCAAAACGTCGGCGTTGGGGCTCGTGTTTAAGGGGGGAATCTGGTACCAGAACGTGTATAGCCACAGCCAGGCCTGGCCGGGGTAGTTGCCCGTCTCGTTCATCATTCCCCACTGGTCACCGGCCAAGTGCTGGTGGGTGGCCACGCTCGACAGGTAGGAGCCGTCGGCGAGAAAGAGCAGAGGGAGGGTGTAGTTAGTCGTGTAGAAACCGGACTGCGTGATGAGACCCTGATCGAGGGCGCCGCTACGGGCCATTTGGGTGAGGCTCGAGATAATCGTCGGAACGGGCCCCGCCTGCGTGGCGCCGTCGCGCAATGCGCCGTTGCTAAATGAAATCGGGGCGGCGGAGTAGGCGCGCAACCAGCGCTGTCGTGTAGCCGGCGTCGCCCGCTCGTACTGGGTGAGGTCGCCCTTGAGTACGGGTTCGCCGGGCAGACTGGCGAGGGGACCGAGCACGAAGTCGCGCGCCGAGTGAACGGGAATTCGTACGCCCACCCAGCGAGCCAAGGTAAAAGGACCTAACTTCTGGCCCGGTGAAGCCGTGTTGTAGGGGGCGCCGTAGAGGGCCGACGCGGAGGTGCCGTCAAGTTCCTTTACGGCCGTATTGGCGAAGTCGACCGGATGGTAGGTCGACCAGGACTTGATCGACAGCGGATACTCGTCCGGTGAGCCGAACAGGACCGCGAGGGCGACCGTCAACAGTGCGACCACCACGAACGCGATCGTGCCCTCTTTAATAATGTCGTAGGGCACGTGCCCGCCGCGCCACGCGGGGGCGTCCACGTCCGGTCGAAATCGGGTGGATTCAACGCGCCGTCTCACGCGTCGACGACCTTCTCGTCGTTGGTGTCGTTGGCGTCGTTGGCGTCGTGGTTCGTGACGGCCGGCGCGCCAGCGCGCTCGTCGAAGGGGGGAACCACGCCCTTAACTCGAACCAGCAGTACGTGAATGGCGGTGAGGAGAACGGCGGCGAGCGGCAACAGAACGATGTGCCACATCAGCATCTGACCGGTGTTGAGGACGTTGAAGTAGGCGCCGGCGCCGGTCGCGTTTATGCCGTCCTTCGCCTGAGTCGAGATCCACTGGGAGTCGAAGTTGGTCTGGCTAACGTAGCCGGTAAAGGCCGCCCCCACGGAGGTCAAAAAGGTGACGACGCCGGTCACCCAGGTCAGCGAGCGGCCGCCGCGCCAGGCGGCCATGAAGTACTTACCCCACAGGTGCACGACCATCGCGAAGAAGAAGATCTCGACGCTCCACAGGTGGAGCGAGTTTACGAAGTGTCCGACCGATGATGTGTGCCACCACTGCGGCCCGCGCAGGGCCAACAGGCAGCCCGAAGCGATGACGACCGCCAGCGCCGACATCGTTGTTACCCCGAAGACGTAGATCCATGACGCGACGTAACTGGGCTGAGTGTCGGGCAGCAACTTGTCCGGTGGCAGCGCGGCGACGGCGCGACGACGAAGCCGGGTCGTCCACTGGCGCTCGACGTCGCTCACCGGTTCTCCCGCCGACGCCGGCGCCCGGGGAAGGGGGCGACTAGCGCAACGACGAACGTTAGGACCATCAGCGCGATGACGATGAGGTTAGCCACGCTGATCTGAATGAAGTGCCAGTGCACGTAGCGGCCCAATGTATTGAGCGGCACGAGGGCCCCGACCACGTTACCGAAGCTCACGCGCTACCTCCTAGCGACGCCTACGTCGAGTCGGCTCCTACGGGACCACCATAGGCAGGTTCGCTCTCCGAGAGCGAATCGGTCGACGGCGCGGCGCGGCGCGTGCCCGGTTCGCGGTCGCGCGCGGTCTGCTTCACGGTGAACTGCGTCATGCCGATGGTTAGTGAGATTGCCCCGGCCACGTGCAGTTCCACTAGGGCGACCGGTACGTGAGTGAGGTACTGGGTTACCCCGATCGCCGCCTGGGCGAGGGAGACGTAGACCAGACGGCGAACGCCCATTACCTGCGCCGTCGGGGCGCCGCGGGCCCAAATCGCCCCGAGCAGTCCGACGATGAGACCGATGAAGGCGACCGCGGCCAGTGAGTGAACCCAAGCGGCCGAGGAGAAGGCGAAGGGGAGACGGCGCGCGACCAGTTGACCTTGAGAGTTCCCGGCGTGGGGACCCGAGCCGGTGGTCGCGGTCCCGGTAACTACGAGTAGGCCAAAGGGCACCCAGAGCGCGCGCGCCACTTGGCGAAAGCGCGGATCGCGCACGTCGGCGCGCGCCCCCGGCCCGTAGACGTACTTCGCGCGATGGTAGAGCGTGGCCGCGGCCGCGACCATGGCGAGACTGAGCACCATGTGCAGCGACACGAGGTAGGGGTTGAGTTTCGAGTAGACGACGAAGGCTCCCAAAATGGCGTCGGCGACGACGCCGAGGATCAAGATCCCCGAGAGGTACACCAGGTCGAGTCGCCGGACGTCGCGACGCAGGGCCGCGACGAACGTCGCTCCGATGACGACGATGAGGGTGACCGTCACCATTCGATTGGCGTACTCGATGAAGGGGTGGATACTGAGCGAACCGGTAACGCGGCCGTGAAAACAGGTCGGCCAGTCGGGACAGCCGAGCCCCGAACCGCTGAGCCGCACGGCCGCGCCGGTGAGGACGATAACGATCATCGAGACGAAAGAGGCGAGGGCGAACCAACGAAAGACCGGTCCGCTGACGGTTCGGCGTAGGGGCGTCGGCACGGCCCCAGCCTAGGGAATCGTCCGCCTCCTAGTATGTGCCGATGACCGTTTCCCTCTCCGCCACCCGTTCAATGACGGAGGTCGTGCGAGGTTACGTCGCGCTGACCAAACCGCGGATCATCGAGCTACTGCTGGTAACGACCGTGCCGACGATGATCGTCGCGGCGAAGGGCGTGCCCGGACTGTGGCTGATTGTGGCGACCCTCGTCGGAGGGGCGCTGGCCGCCGGGGGCGCGAACGCCTTCAACATGGTCATCGACCGCGACATCGACGCGCTAATGGAGCGCACGAAGCGCCGCCCGCTCGTGACCGGAGTCATGACGCCGCGCGCGGCCACGCTCTTCGCCGTCGCGTTGGAGTTCGTGGCCTTCGCGGTGCTCGCGCTGTGGGTTAATCAGCTTTCGGCGTGGCTGGCGATGTCGGCTACGGCCTTTTACGTGGTGGTCTACACGCTGATCTTGAAGCGCCGCTCGAAGCAGAACATCGTCATCGGGGGCGCCGCGGGCGCCGTGCCGGCGCTGATTGGGTGGTCGGCGGTGACCAACTCGCTCGGTTGGACGCCGGTGCTGCTGTTTTTGGTGATATTCATGTGGACCCCCCCACACTTTTGGGCCCTCGCCGTTCGCTACCGAGACGACTACCAGGCGGCCCACGTGCCGATGATGCCCGTAGTGGCGTCCCTTCGCCGAACGACCCTCGAGATTCTCATCTACTCGGTCGTGCTCTGGGCACTGACGCTACTGATTGGTCCGAGCGCACACCTCGGGTGGATCTACGCGATCTCCGCGACGGTGCTCGGGGCAATGTTTTCCTTCTACGCGCTGCGGCTATACCGCAACGCCCGTAGTGACCGGGCCGACGTCGCCCAGGCGATGCGACTCTTTCACTTCTCCATCACCTACCTCTCGGCCCTCTTCGTCCTCATGGCGGTGGACGTCCTTGTCCGGCACCACTGAGCGGCCCCGGCGGCGACTGAGTCGACGAAGGGCCGTGGCCCTGGGGGCGGCCGTCGTGGTTTTCGTAACCGCGGTGACCGTGGTTTCGGTGTTGACCGGCGCCCCCGAGACCAACGGGTTCGCTCCGACTTCTTCGCTCGTTGGTACGCACGTTAGGGCCTTTAGCGCGTCGGGGCTGAATGGCGGGTCCGTCGTGGCGCCGTGGCGCAGTGGCCACCCGGCGGTGCTGATCTTTTTCGCTAGTTACTGCGGGCCGTGTCAGCACGAAATGCCCGCCGTGGCCCGCTTCCTGCGCGCCCACGCCACGTCGCCGGTGCGCGTGGTGGCCGTAGACGCGCTCGACGAGCGCGCGGCGGCCGCGGCGATGACCGGGCGCGACGGGGTGACCTTCCCGGTGGTCTTTGACCCCAACGGCACGATCACCACGGGCGAATTCGGTTTCGACACCGTGCCCGAAAGTGTGTTCGTCAGCGCGAAGGGCGTGGTTACCGACGTCTACTACGGCGCCATTCCCCCCGCGACCCTCGCTAAGGGAATCGCTAAGTTGCGCGCCGCCTAGTCGTAGCGAAAGGTCCGCGCGGCCAGCGCCGGTGCGCACAGGGCCCACAGGCCCAGGGCGATCCAGTCGCCCACGGTGGGCCCGAGGCCCTGGCCGAAGACGCGGTGCAGCGACTGGGCCATCGCCCCGGGCGGTAGCGCCACCGCGATTCGCCCGATCACCGAGGGTAGTGAGGAGAGGGGAATGACGATGCCCGAGGTCAAGAGCAGCACGAGGTAGAGACCGTTCGTGGCGGCCAGATTGACCTCGGCCCGTAGCCGTCCGGCCAGCGCCAGGCCGATTCCCGCGCAGCCGAGCGACCCTAGCGCGAGCGCCGCGACGACGACGAGGGCGCCGCTGGCACCCCCTTGCGGCCGCCACGACATAACGGTCGCGACCCCGGTGATCACCGCCACTTGTAGTAGTTCGGTCATCGCCACCGCCGCTATTTTCGCGCTGACCAGCCGCCGCTGACCGAGGGGGGTCACGCGAAGTCGGCGCAGCACGCCCGACGAACGCTCGAAGCCGGTAGCGATGGAGAGCGCGACGAGTGACGTCGAGAGAACCGACAGCGCGATGACGCCGGGGGCGACGAAGTCGACGCGGTGGGTCCCCGGCGTGGCCGTGACGTGCGCCACGGAGAAAAAGACGAGCAGCACCACGGGAATCGCCACCGTCAGTAGTAACGTCTCGCCGCGGCGCAGCGTCATAGTCACTTCGGCCCGGGTCTGGGCCCACCACGCTCTCACGGGCGCTCCCCGCGTCGCTGTTGCGCGATGAGATCGAGGTAGTGCTCCTCCAGCGTGGCGCGAGTGC
>JAKBAB010000001.1 GCA_021815645.1 Actinomycetes bacterium | reverse complement strand
CACACTCCACAACTGAGGTTCCCCAGAAATTGTGGACACGGTTTATGCGGCTAAATCGACGTTAGACAATGCTAATTCGAAGTTGACGGGACTGACGTTGCCGATCGTTGAGTAGCGACGATCGTGGTTGTAGAAGTGGATGTAGCCCTCGATGCCGACACGCAGTTCAGACATGTTGGCGAACACGTGGCGGTAGAAGTACTCGTGCTTAAAGATGGACCAGAACGATTCGATGCTCGCGTGATCGAAGCAGCTCCCGGTGCGACCCATGGAGCGAACGATCTTGAACTTCTCACACAAGGCAACGACGTCGTAGTCGGTGAATTGACCGCCTCGATCCGTGTGGAACACCGTGCCCACGCAGTTCATGTGGCGTGCGCGCACGGCGTCATTGAGTGCCTCAAGTACGAGCTCGGCGCGCATGTGGTTCGCCAACGCCCAGCCGAGCACCCGACCCGAGCAGGCGTCGCGGATGGCGCACAGGTAGGCCTCGCCGGTGCCGATGGTCATGTAGGTGATATCGCTTACCCACTGGAGGTTCAACTCGGTGGTGACGAACGCGCGATTCACGAGGTCGATGGGGTAGTTCGCGTCACGGTCCGAGATGGTCGTGACCTTGAACGTGCGCGGACTGATCCCCGCGATACCGAGGGCGCGCATGCGCGCAGCGACCGTGTTCGCACTCGCCCGGTCGCCGAGTTCGACCAGGTCACTCGTGATGCGTGGGGACCCGTAGGTGCCCTTAGAGGCCCTATGCGACGCGACGATCCGCTCGTCTCGTTCACTGCGTCGCTGCTCGCTCGCCAGCGGTTGCCGGCCTTGGGCCCCCTTCCAGCGGTAGTAGCCCGACGTCGAGACCTCCAAGAGCCGGGCCATGCGAGTGACCTCAAAGTTCGCGCACTCCGCGGCCATCAACGCAAATCTCTCTGCTTTGGTGGCTTCGAAGCGAAGTACGCTGCGGCTTTTCCCAATTATGGAGAATTCTCCATAAGTGGGATTATGCGGAAACCCGGATTATGCGGAAACGGTCCCGGGAGTCCTTTGTTTGACGCAGATCGAACAGAAGTTTTCCGCATAATCAGAGGGCGTCGAGCATGGCCAGCAGGGAGTCGGATGGTCGATAGCGGCCGCGAGCTTTGCCGATCGGGGTGGTGCGGTCGAGGGCTTGTTCCTTGAGCGCGAGATCCGCGTGGACGTAGATCTGAGTCGTTTCGATTGATTCGTGTCCGAGCCAGAGTGCAATCGAAGCAATGTCGCTTCCCGACTGCAAGAGCCGCATAGCCGCCGTGTGGCGAAGTACGTGCGGCGTCACGTCCTTTTGTCCGAGCGAGGCGCAACATTCGCCCGCCGTCCGTGCGTGTCGAGCGACCAGTTTGCTCACCGCGCTGCGACTGAGCGATCCCGAGCCGTGGGTGTTGGCAAAGAGTGGCGAGTTGGGCGTGCCGTCGTGTTCTGCCATTAAGCGCTTGAGCACTGACGCGGTCTTCTTCGTCAGAGGCGTAGTCCGCTCTTTTCGGCCCTTGCCCATGCAGCGCACGTGGGACCTCACGTCAAAGACCACATCGCCTCGACGCAGTCCCACGAGTTCAGAGACTCGCATCCCGCTTTGCAGGGCGAGCAGAAGCAGTGCGTGATCGCGGCGACCGATGAACTGGGTCTGATCGGGCGCCGCGAGCAGGGCCGTCACTTCGTCGTCGCTCAGAAATGACACGAGGGCTCGCTCGAATCGTTTCGTCGGAATCGCGAGCACCCGTTGAATGCTCTGGGCGTGTTCGGGGTGTTGCAGGGAAGCGAATCGGAAGAACGAATGGATGGCCGCGAGTCGGACGTTTCGAGTGCGGGGACCGTTGCCTCGATCGACTTCCAAGTGATGCAGGAACGAACCCACCAGTGCGGCATCGATATCTTCAAAACCGAGTGATGATGGTGCCTTTGCACTGCGATCCTGGACGAAGACGAACAGGAGCTTGAAGGTGTCGCGGTAGGCGTCGACGGTGTGGGGACTCACGTGGCGCTGGCCCATGAGGCGTTCTTTGAAGAAGGCCTCGAGCGTGCGCGCGAGAGTGGACGTGCTCACGAGGTTGCCTCGTAGGTCGTTTCGAGACGCGTCACGGCGTGCTCGAGCAACTGGGGTGACGCGGACAAGTACCAATACGTGGACGCGGGATTCACGTGACCCATATAGGTCGACAGCGACGGCAAAAGAGCGCGAACGTCGGCTTCTTCGTCGTGCCATCTCGTGAGCACGTTGACGCAAAACGTGTGGCGCGCGTCGTGGATGCGAACGTGACCCGACGGCGGGGACGCCATGGGAACCTTCGCGACCAGCGCGCGAAAGTCGGTGCGAAACCGGTGATAGGGAACGCGGCCACCGGTGTCGGACACGAAGAAAGCCGAACTGGTCTCTCGCGGCATCAGGTGCTCGCGGCGTCGCTCGTAGGCGAGGAGGGCTGCGACACAGGTCGGGTGCAGCGGCACCTCGCGGGACCGGTCGAACTTCGAGTGGCGAACAGTCAGCACGCCGTCGGCTAAGTCCACGTCACTGCGCTCGAGGCCCAGGGCTTCGCCGATGCGCAGACCGCTCGCGAAGAGCAGACCGAGGATGGCCTCGGTCGTCACGGCGCGCAACTCGGGTGACAGTTCTCGCGCCGCCCTCATCAGGGACCACGCCTCCGCGGACGAATACAGGTAGGGCGCGGGGCGTCGGTAGCCGTTGGAAAGCAGTCGCGTGGGGGGAACAACGGTTCTGGAATCGAGCGCCTGTAGGTAGCGGGCAAAGCCCCGCACCGCGCTTAGGCGCTGGGAGTGATATGCCGCACCGCAGTTCGTAGGCTGGGTCGCCCAGGCGATGGCCAGTTCGCTCGTCACCACGTCGGCGCCTCGTGCTTCGCAGTAGTGCACGAAGTGACCGAGCCAACGCTCGGCGTTGGCGAGGGCGTAGCCGAACTCGCGCCGCACGTCGAGGTAGTCGCTCAGTTGTTGGCACAGCGACGTCACGACGGGCTCACGAGCGACGCGAGGGGCGCTGATGCACTGGGCCAGGGCTGAGCCGCGCGGATCAGCGTGGCGTGATCGGCCTTGGCGTAGACGCTGGTCGTTGCGACATCCTCGTGACGCAGCACCTGAGCAATCTCACTCAGGTTCGAACCCGAGCGCAGTAGGTGCCTCGCGGCGCTATGACGAAGGGCGTGGGCCCTCGTCACGGGGACCTGCGCTCGACGACACGTGGTAGCGACCACCGCTGACACGCCCGCGCTCGAGAGGGGGTCTAACGGCGCGAGCAGGCGGCAAAACACGCGGCGGTGCGTGCAGGTCGGTCGGTTCGACGCGAGCCAGTCGGCGAGCGCTTCGCCGACGTCGACGGGCAGCGGCAGGCGGTCCACACGCGGCCCCTTGCCGCGCACCGTCAACTCACCGCGACGCCAGTCGATGTCGGTGAGCTCCATGGCCGCCACCTCCCTCGCGCGTAGCCCGAGACGGGCGAGTACGCTCAGGATTGCGAAGTTCCTCGAACCTGAAGCCGTGGTTCGATCACAACTTTCGAGCAAACGGCGAACGTCACCCGGCGGAACGCTCTTGGCGAGTGACTGACCAACATCGGCGACCGCGGGTATCGCGTTCGCGAGATTATTCGCCGTTAACTCGCGTAGGTAGCAGTAGCGCAGGAACGCCCGCAGGCCGGTGACGACGGGACCCGACACGTGCCGATGGCACTCGTCGGTGACGAAACCCAACACTTGCGCGACGCTCAGCTGATCGAGCCAGCCAACGGGATCGTCGTCGACGAACCGTCGCGCCACGCGCGCGTAGTCGCGAGCCGTGCTTCGAGCGAGACCCCGCTCTTGGGTCAAGTACTCGCGAAAGCTCACGAGGAGCCGGTCAACGGCCGAGTCGGGAGTTGCCAGTACTCCAGGAATCACACCGGATGCTCGCAAGTAGCTCAGTAGCGGAGCCACCCCCTTGTCCGTGAGCAGCCGAGCGTAGCCCTGCGTCTCGCGCGCGCGTAAGAACTCGTCCACACTCGTCGACGTGAAATCGATCGCGCCGAGCTTGTGCTCCTCGAGCCAATGACTCACGTGGGCGAGCAGTTCGACGTGGTGACACACCGAGTCCCTTCGGTAGCCATCTCCCTCGAGTGTTGCCACGAATCCGTCAACGTAACGAGCTAACGGGCCCGTCACCTTCACCTTTGCTAAATCTCTCATGATTCCTCCTCACTCGAACTGCACTTGAGGAGGAATCTTTAGCGACTCAGGTTCGCGAGGATTATGCGGAAAACTTCTGCTCGATCTGCGTCAAACAAAGGGCTCCCGTGACCGTTTCCACATAATTCGGGTTTCCGCATAATCCCAAGAATGCTATGTCCTTGTCCTTCTCGGCGACCTCACGGCGCAGCCTTAACAACTCTGCACGTTCGGCGACACTGAGTGGCTCGTTGCTACTGGCCTCGAGCGCTTCCATCCGGCGACGCTCGTCTCTGACCCACACACTCAAAAAGTTCTCAAGAACTGACAACTCCTTCGCCACGTCGCGAACCGTTCTCCCGGTGTCGATGACGCGGTGAGCCGCTTCAGTTCTGAACTCGAGAGTGAACTTCCTTCTCGTTGCTCCCATGATGACATCCTCTCACCCGACCCTCGAGTCGGATTGTTAGGTGTCCACTTTCACTGGGGAACCTCAACAAGCGACGTTGGACGCCGCGTTCGAACTAAATCCGATTCGCTTTCGACGCATCGCGCCGCGGGCGCCAACAGTCCCCGAAGTCGTGTGGATCAACCCACCGATCAAGGAGGTGCCCGCTAACATCTAAAACGACCGCGTGTCTAATTCGACCTGGCGGGTTCCGCCTCGGCTCGACCAACGAGATTGGTCTCGCCACTTTAACGGCTCATCGCATTTGAGCGGGGTCTAGACAATCGAGCCGGGCAACGGCTAAGAGGGTTAAAGAAAGGCGGGGGCTCTGAGTGACCGGGCAAAGAGGCTAAAGATAGCTTTTGACGAAGCATTATACTCAACGGATTCTGAGGTAGCGGCGGAGGTGCACAACTGGCATTGGACGACAGAATGAGGGGCGGTTGGACTCGCATGGTGAGTGGTTCAGTTCAAGGGGACCCGGTCACGACTTTTCAAAACAATGTTGCGAAATCGCATCAAATTCGGCAGCACCCATCCGATTACCACTAATAGTTGAGCCGACGCGACGACCAAAATGAACGGGACAAGAAAGGAATGTCGGTCGCGTGCTGTTACCAATGCGCAAACAAAGATGATGAAATTAAACAGGAATAGTGCAAGTCCAAAAGTGGCGGCAGCGATGGTCAATTGGTCGTGCCTTCGGACATCCTTTAAGTGCTTGGTCAGTGTGAGATTCCACGGAATAATACAGAGTCCGATAAGACCACCTGTAACCATCGAACTGAATCCGAGTTGATCAAAGGAATTTAGGTTGGCGCTAGGAAAAGAATACCCCTTAACCAAGCCAAGCACGGCCAAAATTACGAGAGATCCTGGTGTCAGATAATCAACCAGTTTCCTTGACTTTTCGCTCCATTGGAACTCACTCCCTCCTTGAGTTTCCATCGTTCACCTCGCAGACCACAGAACAAATCCCAACCCAAAGACCACTATTACTGGACCGGCAACTGCAAGTCCTATTCCAACTGAAGTCACAGTAGCAACACCGGCGACCGTTTCGCCGACAATCGCTGCGCTTGCAGCCGCAGTTTCTGTCACCGCTCCTGTCGCTGCGGTACCAAAAAACATGTTCAGTCCTTCCCCAGTGTTCAAGACAGGTCCAGCAGCACCGGCAATGAGTGATCCCCCGATGATTGCGTCAAGTCCAACACTTTGAATAGTGCTGTCGGAGTGGCCAGACGAGTGCTTGAAAGTTGCCCCTGGTGGAGAAGTCAGATCGAACACGCGGGCATGCTGCGCGGCGAGAGCGAGGAACTTTTGTTGAGCACACTTACCCCCGCCCACTCTTCCGTATCGGTTCCCTGCGTAGTAGTGCGATACGCCGCCTCTGCAGTACCATCCCTTCAACCCCAGCGGGTCCGTCGCGTTCAGCGGGTTGTCGTTCGTAAACACATACGGCTGGTTCGTGGTAGCGACCATCGGGTCGACACTGAGGAACTGGTCGGTCGCGGGGTCGTAGTAGCGGTTGATGAGGTAGATGAGTCCCGTAGCGTCCCTGTAGGAACCCTGGAAACCAAAGGGGGTGACGTTAGAACCGGCGGTAATGCTCTCGACCCCGTAGGTGGAGTAGAGCGCCTCTTCGAGGGTGGCGCCACTTTGGCTAAAGACGCCCTGGACCCCGGTCGGGTTCGTAACGAGAAAGACCGCGGTCGATACCCCACTCGGTGAGGTAGTGATCTGTTCGATGGGGGCCGTTCCCCCGTAGAGGAGGTCGCCGTAGAGGTAGCTGACGTTGGTCGTTGGACCACCCGATAAAGACGTCGCGTCGTTGACGTTAAGGGGAATAGACCCGCCCGCGACGCTGTCGAAGGTCGAGGCGGTTGAGGTAATGGGCGCCGGTCCACTGGCCACAAGGAGCGCCGCTACCGTGACCGAGGTGCCCGCCGTCACCTGGGTTCCCACCGGCGCGAGCGTGCTAGAGACGCCCGGGCTATAGACGAAGAGGTTGTTATTAACCGTCTGGTCGTAGGTGACTCCGGGCGTCGCGCCGGGGGACCCCCCGTTTGGCACCTGGGCGTAGCCAACGTAGAGGTCCTGAGTGGTGCTCGCGGTGAGGGAGGGAAAGGCCACCGACGTCGAGGGCGTGTCGTTGTGGGTGTTACCCGACGCGTCGACCCGCCACCTGGTCGCGGTACCGAGGGAGCTCGCGTACTCCTGGGCGCTCAGTTCAACCTGCGTCGACGAGACGTTTCCCGAGAACTGGACGTTAATGGGTGAAAAGCCCGTCGCGTAGATGGTTCCCAGCCACAGTTCGACGTCGAGGCCGTCGAGGGTGCTCGTAATCTTTTGCCACGACGCGTTACCCCCACTCACCGCCGTAACGGTGGTCGAAGGTGAGCCCACGTTCACACTCAGTACCACGGCGTCACCGGTCGTCTGGGCGTTAAAGGCGACGCTAGCGTCCCCGGTCCCACCGCTTGACTGCAGTGGGTTAACGGGGGTCACCGATCCCTCGGGCGGCAACCCAGGAACCTGCGCCAGAGTCCGCAGGCCGTCCGCGTTGTACTGGTACGACGCGCCCGAGGTGGGCACCTCACCACAGGGCGTCGCGGACGAGGCGACGTTGCACAACTCGCCGAGCGCGTTCCAGGCGTAAGAGGTCGAAGGGCCCGGGGCTGCGTTGGTGTAGGGCGTCGCGCTCGAACGCTCGCCGTTGGGCGTGTAGGTGAAGCTCGTGCCGTTGGTCGGATTTACGCCACAGGGTGTCTGGCCCGCGGCCGCACTCTGGTTACAGAGCTGCGCCCCCGCGTTGTAGGAGTAGGTCGTCACCGCTCCGGTCGGGGTGGTGTCACTGGTGATGGCGCCGTTGGGCGCAATCGTGTAGTGGTCGTTGTTGGTCGAGGTGGCCATGTTGGTCGCCGAGACGATCTGGTTGTTGGCGTTATAGCCCACGTAGTTAGACGTAGTGCCGTTGATGGTGGTCGTGGCGACCCGCCCCGATCCGTCGTAACTCCACGAGTCGTTAACGGCGCTTCCGGTGCTCAGCGAACTCGTCTGACCGGCGTTGTTAACGCCCAGTTGGCTGCTTAGGCCCGTAGAACTCGGGTAGGTGATCGACGAGGGGGAGTAGGGAGTCCAGTAACAGTCGTAGTCGTAGGTGGTCGTGTTGTTGAGCCAGTCGCTGACGGTACTCAGTCGACCGAGGGCGTCGTAGCCACGGGTCACTATCGTGTTGGTCGCCGACCCGGTCGCGGGGGCCGATACGCTGCCGCAGTTGGTCGTCGCACTCACGGGGTAGCCAATGCAGGCGAGCTGTCCCGCGTAGTTGTAGAGGTAGGTGAGGGTCTTCGCGTTGGCGTCGGTGGTACTCATCAACTGACCACTCGAGTACGAGGAGGTGGTGCTCGCCTGGGTCGTTGGGGTTTTCGTCACCGTACCCGTACGTTCGAAGGCGCCGTTGTAGGAGTAGGTCGTCACCTGGTCACCCGAGAGCTGTGGGGGGTAGCCGGGGCCACAGTTGGCTTCGTTGGGTCCACAGGCCGCTACCTCGCTGACCCGTCCGTCGACGTCGTAGGACGTTTCGACCGTGGAACCGTCGGGGTTGGTGGTCATAACTAACTGCCCGGCCGCGTCGTAGGCGTTCGTCGTGGTCGCCCCCAGCGCGTTGGTACTCGACGTTTCTAAATTAGGGTAGGCCGCGTCGCCAAAGGCGTTGGTCGTTACGTTGCCACTCGGGTCGGTGACCGAGGTCTCGTTACCGAGGGCGTCGTAGGTACTTGACGTATCTCCCGGTAGCGTCGCGCACTGGGTCGCGACCCCGAGCGTGGGCGCGACGTCCCCCGAGAGACAGACGTTGCCGAGGTCGTCGTACGCCCGGTACTGCGTGGCGGTGCCGCCGGGGTTAACGATCACGGTGGGGGCGTTGGGGTAGGCGAGATCCGCGTAGTAGTAGGTGGTAGTTAGGTTGTTCCCGTTGGTGACAGTGGCCGGGTTGTTCGAGCCCGGGACGTAGGTCGTAATGGTCGCTCCGGCCTGGGACGGGCTGGTGCACGAGCCCGGCCAGATGCCGTAGGCCTGGAGTTGGTAGCACGGTCGGTTGTCGCCGTCGTAGAGGGTCGTTACGAAGTCCCAGTTCGAGGAGTCGCCCTTGTTGCCGGTAATGACGAGATTGCCGGCCGCGTCGTAGCCGTTCGTGGTGGTCGTTTGGCCGGGGGGAGTCTCGGAAGCTACCTGGCCCGCCGGGGTGTAGGTGTATACGGTGGCGTAGGGGTTGGTCGGACCCTGGGGACCGCTCTGTCCCGGCGCGGGAATCGTCCAGAGGGTGTTACCCATGACGTCGTATCCGGCGCTCGTCGTTTGGGGGTCGGCGCCGGGGGTTGTGTCCTGATAGTCCGTCGTCGTCGCGGTGACGTCGCCCTGCGTGTCGTAGGTGTACACAACGGCGCCGGCGGGCGGACTTCCGGTGCCGCAGCCGGCGTCGCTGACGCTGGGTGGGGTTAGGTAAGTGAGCAGGGCGCCACTCTGGTAGCAGTACCCGGTTACTTCGCCGAGGGGATTGGTGGCGGAGGTGACCTGGCCCACAAAGTTATAGGTGTAGACCTCAGACCCCGGGGGTGGGTTCGTGGGGCCGTTGGGTGACGAGCCCGGGTAACTCCAGAGCAGTTCGGGAAGATTGTTGGCCCCGGCGTCGTTGTAGGCCGAGGTCGCGACGTCGCCGAGCGCGTTCGTGGTAGAGACGACGTTGCCGTAGGGGTCGAGCGTCAGGGTCGCGTGGGCGGAGACGCCACTGAGTGAGTCGGGGTACGAGATGGTCTCGGTGGAGTTCGTCGCGCCGTAGCCGAGTGTCCAGGCGTAGTTCCACGTCTCGTTTAAGTAGGGATTACTGGGCGATCCGAGCGAGGTCGAGGTCGCGACCCCGCCCGAGTAGCTGTCCACTTCTACGGGCGAAGCGGCCGCGCAACTGGGACAGGGTTCTTGAGCGGGGTAGGTGACGGTTGTTTGTTGGGGGGCGTTCGGCGCGAAGCACTGGCCCGTGGCGCAGCTATCTTGGTAGGCGTAGGTGGTCGTGACCCCGGTGCCGTCGGTGAGTGAACTGGCCATTCCGACCTCGGTGCCGGTGCCGTAGGTGACGGTCGTAGAGTGCGCTGCACCCGAGGACAGTGACACGGGCGACGAAACGACCGCGTCGGGGTCGTAGATCTCAACGAGGTCACTCGAGTACGGCGAGGCGGCCGTGTCGTAGAGGTAGTTCCACGTGCTCGGCGATGACGTGTTCGCGTACTGAGTGAGCGACGTCAGGTTGCCGCTCGCTGAGTAGGCGAGGTTATAACTGACGCCCGCGGGGTCTAAGTAAGAAACGACCTGGTTGGCGACGTTCAGTTCTTCCACGACGTCGCGCCCGTCGGTGGCGGCGTAGATCGTGCACTGGTAGGCCGTCGTCGGACAGCCCTGTTGCACGGCGGGGCGCTGGGTGGGCCTGGTTCCCGGGGCGACGTTGTAGTAAGCGAGCACGCCCTGATTGCCCGCGGCCGCGGCGGGCGCATCAGTGGCCAATTCGAGCGAGCCGTTCCAGTAGTACTCGTCGAGTTTGACGCCGCCTTGTTGGGCGTAGGTGAGGGACTCGCCGTTGTCGTCGGCGACCTGGGCGGTGACGTTAGCGAGGGCGCACCACTGGTGAGTGCTCTGGAATTGTCCCTGGAGGGTGTACTTGCTCGTCGAGGTCTGGTCGCCGCTCGGGCAGCTGTACGAAGTACCGAAGGAGGGCGACTGATTGAAAGTGACCTGGGCGCCACTGGTCAAGTTGACGACTAGCGAACCGTTGCTGCCGCCGTAGGGAGAGATTGACGTAGAGAAATTACTGCTCCACCCCCAGCCGAGGGTTGGCGTCGGCGTCTGGGCCGTACCCGCGAGCTCGCTCTGGGCTAGTTGGGCGTCGTAGGTGAGCGTGACGCCTAGGTTCGCGCCGATTGCGGGCGCGCTGAAGAGGGTGTTCGAGGTGGAAAAGTCGCCGCTCAGCGTGTTGACCCCCGTACCGGCGTCGAGGGACTCAGACGGTGGCGCGACGCCGGTCGCCGCCGCCGCTTCGCAGGTGTAACACGTCGCCGCGGGGTTACTCCCGCCGTAGAGTTCGCTCGGGTTGTAGACGGGTGGTGCGAAGCTGTGGGGTTTCACCGCGGCGCCGAGCGAAGCCGCGTTCTCCGTTCGCCACACGACACTGCCCGTACCCGAGAGCAGTTCGAGGGTCCCGGAGTTGGTGAGCGTGAGGCGGGTCGCCCCCGTGGCTTGCGCACGGTAGATCACGTTGCCGTTCGCGCTCGCGAGTTGGAGAGCGCCGCTACTGAGTGAGAGGTGGACGTCGCCTTTGAGCGCCGGACCACTCGACCAGGTTGTTACGCCACGGTGGGTAACGACGAGCTCGCCGCTACGCACGGTGGCCTCGAAGTGGCCCGAGCTCGACTGCAGGCTCTCGCCACTTCCCAGAGTCTCTCCGGCGTAGAGGGTGTTGCCAACGGAACGAAAGCCGACGGGCACGACGAGCGCCGAGGCGCTCTCACCCACCAGAACGCCCGTTAAGAGAAGTGCGGCGAGAGTCGTTACGCCCACTCGACGCGCGACGCACGCTCGAAGAGTGGACTGAGGTGCGTTGGATCTCCGCCAGAAACGAAGACTCCGGCTCACTGCGACGAGCAACCGGTGAGAGTGGATTCGACTACTCACCGTGGGATCACCGTCAGGCGGGAGCGTAACGTCAAAGTGAAAGGGTTCGGGTGCGCTCGTCATCGCGGGGCCGCCGCTACGGGAGTGAACGCGATAGATACCGGAGAGATCTGCCACGCGCCCGTGGTGGCCGTACTGCCCGACGTCGGAGAGTTCCCGGAGCTGCCGACGAAAAAGCAGGTGGAGCCACTCACGCAACTAAGAGCGGTAATAGCGGTGAGCGGTGCCGGGGGGGATTGGGCGTTCCAAGTTGCACCGCCGTCTAGGGAGGTGAAAAAGGGCGGCGGTGAAGAGTTGAGGGATGGTCCCGCGACGCTACAGGCGCCCCCGGCGACGCACGAAATCGTATCGACCGACGCGGAACCCGACGGCATCGGAACACTAGACCACGTCGCACCCCCGTCACTCGTTACGACCTCGAGTGCGTTGTCGGTCGTTGACGAACTGAGTGGACTGGGTCCGACCGCGACGCACGCGGTAGGGGAATCGCACGAGACGCTCCGCAGTACTCCCGTCCCGCCGTTGACGAACCGTTGAGTCCAGGTCGCTCCGCCGTCGGAACTGACGAGGATCGTGGCGCCCACGGCCACGCAAAAGGTCGCCGACGCACACGTCACCGAGCCGAGGGCGCCAACGTTCGTCGGCGCACTGGGAATCCGCCAACTCGCTCCGCCGTCGCTCGACACCAAGAGTGCGCCGCCGAACGGGCCGGCCGTCACCGGTGAGACCCCGACCGCGGCGCAGGTTGTAGTGGTGGCGCACGACACCGAGAGCAACGTCGTGTCGACGGCGGGAATCGTCGCGTTCGCCCACGTCACTCCGCCGTTCTTCGACGTCGCGGCGACGCCCTGGCCCACCGCGACGCAGCGCAGGGCAGTGGGACAACTGAGCGCCGACCAGGAGGGAGTTCCGGGCAGAACGGCGCCGAGCGTCCAGGTCGCTCCGCCGTCATTCGAGTAAGCCCCGAGGGCGTTGCCGTTCGTGTCCGCACCCACCGCCACGCAGTGGCCCCCTACGTCACAACTGACGGCGTTGAAGTTTCCCGCGCCGGGCGTCGCGCCGCCAGGCGTTCCTACGACGGGAGCGGCGCTTTCATTTCGGGGAACGGACCAGCGCGACGGGGGCGCGAGGACGTGGTGAAGCTCGAGAGGTGACGTAGTGGACGTTGGGCGGGCTCCGGTGGCGCCGAGTGCCACCGCCACCGATCCGCCACTCACCAATATCGCAACGAGTGCGAGTGGTAAAACGCTCGCTCGTCGGGAGCGTTCACTCGCGGACCCGCGAGCCCGGGGCGGGGGTAATTCGGTCGTAGAACGAGAGCCCATGGCGTCTCCTCTCCGACACTTCGAAGATGTGGGAAGTGACGTGGCGCGAACATATAGCGCGCGATCGCCAGAGTCAAGGGCAAAACCCAGAGTTGGGCCAGAGTTGTTGAAGAGTTGTTCGAGTGTTGTGAATCGGACGGCGCTTCGGGTCTACGGCCGTTCGTTCTGACTTGACGAATCAGATTGTCACTCTCTTCGTCTCGGAGTTAGACGGTGGGCTCGGGTTGGCCCGATTACCGGCCCACGGGTACCACGATCAAAGCGGGACACCAACTCAGGGCCAACGTGCCAGAATCCCGCTCGGTCGGAGACGCCACAATCTGATTGGCGTCGCTGTAGTCGGTGAACCTTGCCGCGTCGAGCGCTGTAACGGGAAAATGGTTCCCCGAACTGCGCGATGACCGCTGCTCTCTCCACTCGTCGAACGACCACCCTTTACGTCGGCGCGCCTCCAGCGCCTTACTGCTTAGTTTGGACAAACCGCTTCCGTGGCGACGCCCGGATCGGTCCGCGCAAAACTGAACTGACTTAATTAGGTGTTCGCGCGCGAGGCGTCTCGCCCGCCCGAAGCTAACCACGCCGCGTACATCGAGGCGTACGCCCCGTTCGCGGCCAACAGTTCCCCGGGTGTGCCGACTTCTACGACGCCCCCGTGGTCAATCACCACGATGCGGTTGGCTCGCTGGGCGGTCGTGAGGCGATGCGCGATAAGGATGGCGGTGCGCCCCTCTAGGAGTCGATCGAGGGCCCGTTCGATGACCGTTTCACTTCGTAGGTCCAGCGACGACGTCGCCTCGTCCAAAATGAGGACCCGCGGTCGGGCGAGGAACGCCCGCGCGAGCGCCAGTTGCTGTCGTTCGCCGGCCGAAAGTGTCTGACCGCGTTCGTGCACGGGCGTGTCGATTCCCTCGGGGAGGCGTCTAACCAGTTCGCGCAGGCCGACGACGTCGATGGCGTTTTCGATTTCGTCGTCACTAGTGCCGGTGCGACCGAACGCGAGGTTAGTTCGAATGGAGCCGGCGAAGAGGAATGGCTCTTGGGGCACGACGCCGAGCTGAGAGCGAAGTGAGTGCAAAGTCACGGTTCTGATATCGACGCCGTCGAGGAGTACGCGACCCTCCGTGGGGTCGTAGAACCGGTTCGCCAATTTCGCGAGCGTGGACTTCCCCGCTCCGGTCGGCCCGACGAAGGCCACCGACTCGCCCGGAGCGATCTCTAGGTCGACGTGTCGCAGCACGGGCGCCGCGGGGTTGTAACCAAAACTCACGTCTTCGAAGGTGATTCGCCCCTCGATCGTGGGCAGGGTCGTCGCGTCCTCACGCTCGTCGACCTGGGGAGCGGTTTCAATGAGCCCCCGGAGTCGGGTAATCGAGGCGCGACCTTGTTGGAGGGTGCTGTACTGCTGAACGAGCAGCTGGATGGGACTAAAGAATCGATTTAGGTATAAGAAAAAGGCGATCAACGTGGCGACGTTTAGTTGGTGTGAGAGCACCATGTGGCCGCCTATCCCGAGCAAGAGGGCCTGTCCGAGGATACCGATCATCGTGGTGGCGGGACCGTAGACGGCGTTGACGCGCGCGGTGTAGAGGTTGGCGTCGCGGTACGCGCCGACCACGTGCCAGTGGTTTCTAATGTTGCGCCGCTGGCGATTGTGGGCCGCGACGACGCGTATCCCGTAGAGGGACTCGGATAGATCGGCCAAGACGACCGCGATGCGGTCGCGGCTGAGCAGGTATCCCCGCTCGGACGCTCGGTGAAACCAAATGGTGAGTAAAAGCAGAATCGGCACCACCAGGAGCACCGTCCAGGTGGCGAGGGTCACGTTAAGGGCGAAGAGCACGGCGGTTATGACGACCATGGTGAGACCCTGGAGGGCGAACTGACTGACTCCGTCTTGGACGAACTGCTGGAGGTTCTCGATGTCGCTGGTCATGCGACTCATGAGGACTCCGGCCTTTTCTTCGGTGAAGAAGTCGAGACTAAGTCGTTGAAAGTGTGTGAAAACGCGAATTCGTAGGTCGTGCATGACGCGCGAGGCGAGACGACCGGTGACGTTGACCTGGAGGCGCTGCAGTAGCGCACTAGCGAGGGCGAAAGCGAGGTACGCGAGTGCGCACGCGGCGACGACGGCGAGGGAGTGGTGACCGCGCTCCATTCCGTGAGCGATCGCGAACTCCGTGAGCAGTGGCCCACTCTGCAAGGTGAAGCTGATCGCGATTACGAGCAGTGACCCCGCCACCACCCACTTCGGATAGACGGCGAGGACACTGGGCAAAGTTAGGCGCCGTCGCTCGCGCTCGGTCGGGCGCTGGCGAAAGGCGAGCGAAGAGGGTGCGCGCTTCTCCTCGCTCGCGAGCAGCCTCGTTGCCTCATCCATTAACTCGCTCGGGATTCCCCCGAAGGGGAGACCGGCCCGGCCGGACTGCGCGCTCGCGCTGCCGGCGAACATACCGCCACCGCCACCGCCGCCCCAACCGCCGCCCCAACCCACTACGGCCGCCCCGTTGTGGTCGCCTGAGCCAGAATCTCGGAGTAGAGGGGAACGTTCGCGAGTAGTTCCTCGTGGCTGCCGCTCGCGACGACCCGTCCTTCGTCGAGTAGTAATACGCGACTGGCGAGGGCGATCGTCGAGAGTCGGTGGGCGATGACGATGGTGGTGCGAGTTTTCAGAAGTGCGCGTAGCGCGTCGTAGATGCCGGTCTCCACGTGGACGTCGACGGCGCTCGTCGCGTCATCGAGCACCAGAATCGGTGGATTCACGAGCAGCGTGCGCGCGATGGCGATGCGCTGTCGTTGGCCGCCCGAGAGGGTGTAACCCCGTTCGCCGATGACGGTGTCGTAGCCTTCGGGCAGTTGGCTGATGAACTCGTGGGCGTTGGCGGCGCGGGCGGCGGTTTCGACAGCGTCGAGAGTCGCGTCGGGCACCCCGTAGGCGATGTTCTCGCGGATTGAGACCGAAAAGAGGAACGGCTCGTCGAGGACGACGCCGACGTTGTCTCGCAGAGAACGCAGCGTCACGTCAACGAGGTCGTGCCCGTCGATGGTCACCGAGCCCCCGCTCACGTCGTAAAACCGTGACAGCAGGCGAGCGATCGTAGACTTGCCCGAGCCGGTGCGCCCGACGATGGCGACCGTTTCGCCGGAAGCGATGTGGGCGTCGAAGTCGCGAAGAATTTCGGCTCCGTTGTCGTAGACGAAGCGCACGTGATTAAAGTCGATCGCACCGCTCACCTCGGCGAGGTCGTACGCGCCGGGTCGCTCGACGACGTCAGGGTTCTCGTCGAGGATTTCGAAGATCCGCTCGGCGCTGGCGCGCGCGCGCTGTCCCATCATGACCAGTTGTCCGAGCATCATAAAGGGGGCCTGCAGCATGAGGAGATACGCGTTGAAGGCCAGAATCTGGCCGATACCGAGCCGGCCGTCGATCACCATCCAACCGCCGAAGAACAAGACCAGTCCGAGCCCCAGCTGGGGAAGGTTTTGCACCCACGGTGACCAGGTTGCTCGAATATTCGCGTCTTTGATGTAGGCCCATGCGACTCGCTCGGCCGCGTCGGCGAGCCGATTTATCTCGGCCTCCTCTTGGGCGAAGGACTTGACCACCCTTACGCCGTTCACGTTCTCGTCGACGATCGTGGCGACGTCGGCGAGGCGGGCCTGGGTAATCCACGAAATGGGGAACATCACTTGGCGCATTTTGACGCCAACGAAGTAGAGGATGGGCATGACGGTCATCGCCACGAGCGCGAGGAGCCAGTCGATGTGGAGCATGAAGGCGAAGGCGATGATGCCTATAGAACATTGAACGAGAATGAGGGGCGCGAAGGTCGCGTACATCTGCACGCTGCGGATGTCGCTGTTGGCGCGGCTGATTAATTGACCCGACTGGACCCGGTCGTAAAAACTGAAGGAGAGCCACGTGAGATGTTCGTAGATCAGGGCGCGAAGGTCCGTCTCGAAGTTGTAGGCGGTGGTGTAGACGAACTGACGCGAAATGGTCCCCGACACTCCGGCCAAGAGCCCCACGACGATAATCGCGAGGACGGCGTTGCGTAGTGACCCGACGTGGCGCCCGAGGGTGTTGTCGATGTCCCCACTTAACATATTGGGAACGAGAACCTGAAAGACGAGGCTCACGAAGGAGAGGACGATCGCGGCGACGAAGGTCGTCTGGTGGGTGCGAATTACCGGAAGGACCCGCCGCCACCAGGATAAAGACCGGTCCCTAGAAATCTGGGCCCGGGGCCCGGGGTAGGACGAGCGCACGCCACCTAGTGGATTCGACTCACCCCCGTCGCCGCTGCGCGGCGAGTCGGTGAGGGGAGACGGCACCGAGTGATTCTACAAGGGGTCGCTCATTCGCCCACCGTCCCGGTGGCCCGCCGGTGACCTAGGGTAACCGCGTGGACTCGCTCGTCGTCGTTCGCCACCCGGTCGTGGCGGACAAGATCACCCAACTGAGGGACCGGCGTACCGCTAACGCGGAGTTCCTCCGTCTGGCGGGGGAGATCTCGCGTTTCGTCGGGTACGAGGCATTTCGCGAGTTACCCCTCACCGCGAGAAGCGTGGACACGCCGGTCAGCGCGAACGCTTCGGGGGAGCGCCTCGAGCAAGAGTTCGTAATCGTACCGATTCTGAGGGCCGGCCTGGGAATGTCGCCGGCCATGCAGGAACTGCTTCCGCGCCACCGCCTCTGCCCAGTGGGGTTGCGACGCAACGAGGAAACGTTACGGCCCGACGTGTACCTCGACGGTCTACCGGGCGACCTCGCGGGAGCACCGGTCGTAATCTGCGACCCGATGCTCGCCACTGGGGGATCGCTCGACTGCGTGGCGACGATGGTGCGCGAGCGCGGTGGGGGACCGGTGACGGTCGTGTGCCTCATCGCGGCGCGGCCCGGTGTGGACTTCGTCCTCGGCCGCCATCGCGAGCTCACTATCGTGGCCGCCGCGCTCGACGAAGAACTCACCGACGTTGGCTACATCACGCCCGGTCTCGGTGATGCGGGGGACCGGCTCTTTGGCCCACCGGTTCGTTAGGGCTTTATAGCCCGATATCCTCGTGCCACAGGTCGGGCTGTTCGTCGATGAAAGCGGCGAGGAGCCGTCGGCACTCGGGGTCGTCGAGCACGAGGACCTCGACGCCCAGGCCGGCCAACCACTCGTGACCGCCGTGGAAATTGTCCGTTTCGCCCACGACGACCGCGCCGATGGCGAATTGGCGAACAAGCCCCGAGCAGTACCAACAAGGTGAGAGAGTCGTCACCATCACGCACTCGGGGTAGTCCCGGCGCCGTCCGGCCCTTCGGAAGGCGTCGGTTTCGGCGTGCACGGATGCGTCGTTTTCTTGAACCCGACGGTTGTGACCGGCCCCGAGGAGAACGCCGTGGCGTGAAAAGAGGGCGGCGCCTATCGGGATTCCTCCCTCGGCGAGACCGGTGCGCGCTTCTGCGAGCGCGGCGGCGAGCATGGTGGTGGCGAGGGAGCGGTCGAGGGGTGTTCGAGCTGTGGTCACGAACTCAGTATGCTCCAGCACCGTGACCAGAGGTACGTATTCGGTTGACGTCGGCTCTCAGCGCGTCGAACTCCCTCTCGTTTCACTCAGTGAGAACCTGGCCCTGGCGCTGCTGATCACCGTTGACATGGGGGTCGCTTTCGTCGCCCAAGCCGGTAGTGAACTGGCCGAAGTCCTTCGACCCTACGACGTCGAAGTCGTGGCGACCGTCGCCACCATGGGGATTCCCCTCGCCATTGAGGTGACCCGCTCGCTCGGTCTCAACCAGTACGTCGTGTTACACAAGACTCCCAAGATTCACCTAAGTGACGCCGTGAGTGAGCCCGTTCGTTCCATCACCACCGACGCCCCGCAGCGGCTGCTCTTTGACCGGGCGCGCGTGAGCGCGGTCTCCGGACGACGCGTGGCGATCGTCGACGACGTGATCTCCACGGGGGCCTCGACGGGGGCCGCGCTACGGCTGTTGCGGGGGGTGGGCGCCGACGTCGTGACCGTGGGCACCTTGGTAACCGAAGCCTCCCTCTGGCGTAGTGCCCTGGGCGCCGACGCCGCCCTGGTTCGTGCGCTCGGCTCGATACCCGTCTTTCGCCCCGACGGAACCGGTGGCCTCGTCGAGGACTGGATCGGATAACGAACCGCTGCGCCTCAGTTAACCGACGGCTCGAGTTCCCTCTGCCGGGCGACCTGGCGGGCCAGGCGGCCGGACACCGTTTCGAGGATGAAGTAGAGCAGTCCCGCGACGACGATTCCCGTCTCGATCGAGAAGTCCGCTCCGCCGTACCAGCCGGCCGAACAGGCGCCGTGGAGCAGCTTGCCGGCGCACGCGGCGCCGTAGTGGTTAGAGATCGGGGTCATCCAGTGGAAGGGGAAATTCACCGGCGGCGGCGCCTTGGAAAAGCCGAGCGTGGCGCAGATGAGTCCGGCGAAGAACGCCACCATCGCGTTCCAATTAACGCCACTTCTACCACCGTGGTAGAGGCCACCGGAGTCCTGTCGTTGCAGCTCGGCCGCGTTGTAGCGAAAACGGCGCATCATCCAGTCCACGATCATTATGGCGAACCAGGGGGCAATCCACACGATGATGACGCCGACGAACTCTTTCATGTACAAGGAGAACGTCGACTGGAACTCCGCGTAGAGGGTGAGTGCCCCCGCGAGTATTGAGTCGAGCACGACGGCTTGGTAGCGCTTCAGGCGAATGCCCATGGCCTGGATGGACACGCCCGAGGAGTACAAGTCGAGTGAGTTGATCCCGAAGAGCTGAATGATTGCGAACAGGAGGAAGAGCACCACTACCCAACTCGGTAGGTAGTGCTGGCCCTGGAGAGCCTGAAAGGGATTGGCCCCGTTCCACGCGGCCACTTGGGCGTTCGAAGAGAGGAAGGTGAAAGTGGCCGCGCCGAGGATCATCATGAAGATCTCGGGAATGGCGGTACCGAGGAATATCCACCACACGACCGAGGACTTCTTCGCGTCACGCGGTAGGTAACGGGTGTAGTCGTTGCCGCACTCGGTCCAGCCGAGTCCCGAAAGGGCAATCGTGAAGGCCAGGCCCGCGGTGTATAGCTCCCATCCACCACCGAACCCCTTAAAGCTGCTGGAGCCGTGCTTTAGGTCGTAGACCGCGAGGAGCACGAAGACGGCGCCGAAGGGAATGATGAGCGCCCTCAGCACTTTGACCATCGTCGCGTGGCCGAAGTAGGGCATCACCGCCTGGATCGCGGCCGCGAGCACGATGAAGACGACCTTGAGTGGCGAGGACACGTGGACTCCGGCCATCTGAAAGAGCACGATGGCCGCGCCGACGATCAAAATTAGTCCTTCGGTTTCGAAACCGAGTTGGGTGATCCAGTTAAAGAAACTCACGACCCGAGATCCCCGAGTGCCGAAGGCCGCCCGGGAGATCGTAAAGGCCGTCGTTCCCGCCTCGGGACCCTGGAGCGAAGCGAGGCCCAATAAGAAGAACGACAGGTTCCCGAGCACGATGATGCTCAGGGCGGTCATGAAACTGAAGCCGAAGCCCATGAGCAGTGCGCCGTAGATGAAGTATTCGACGTTGATGGCCGAACCGGTCCACAGCGCACCGATGTTGCGCGGGGTAGCCCACCGCTCGGACTCGGGGATGAAATTAATGCCGTGCTGCTCTACTCGAAAGGCCGGGTCGCCGGACGAGCCGTCTTGAGTTTGCAATGTCGACGCCACTGGTGTCGTCCTCCCTAATATTTTCGCCAATAAGTCGCCCGACGCGCCCCTCCGTCCGGCGAGAAGCACCGGCCCAGTATGCCCGACCCAACGCAGTCGCGTCGCGGTTAAGTCACACTTTTCTCGGGCCGTTAACAATTTTGGGATTTAGCCGGTTCTTACGCCCCCCCGAGGCCCGCCACACGTTGGACCGCCAAACTCACCTGAGTGATCTGGCTGCCCCAAGTTTCAGCGTTTTTACCGGGCGCACTCTTCGAAGCCGGAGAATCGTGGTTTGGCGAGCCGACGCCGGTTCGCTAAGCGAGTTCTCAGGACCCGAGCGGCTCTCCCTCCGCTCGGGTCCTGACTGGAAATGAAAGATTCCACGTTGGGTGCCCCCCTGCGCCACGGCCCAGTTGCTATGTTTCGCTAACGGGGCGCCGCGGGCGGTCCACGGGGGAAGGTGGCACGACGATGTCGACGACGTTTACGCGACGAGCGTTTCTTACGCATACGGCGACTGCGGTGGGGGGAATTGCGATGGCGGGCACCGTCGTGGACGACCTGCTGGCCAGTTCGGCGGGCGCGGCGGTCGGGGTCAGCACCGCAAAACCAAAATTGGGCGGCACGCTCACCGTTGGTCTCCTCTCGGACGTGCCGAACTACCACATTTTCAACGGCTCTCAGGGCAAGATGGACGCGTCGGGTTTTTGCGTTGCGAACGCCCTATACGACCCCCTCTTCGTAATGTCGCTGAGTGGGAAAGTGGCGCTTCCGATGCTCGCTCTTTCGGCGCGACCGAACGCTAATTACACCGTATGGACGGTGGCGCTACGGCGCGGGGTGACTTTCACCAACGGCGACCCGTTCAACGCTACGGTCGTGGTGGCGAACTACAACGCCGCGGCCGCCGACCCCACCGTGGGCTTAGCGATCAAACCGATTATCAAATCGGTAACTCAGGTTGATGACTACACCGTCCAATACAACATGGTTATTCCCTTTTCGGCCTTTCCGATCTCACTGGCCGAGCAGCAGATCGCCTACATGGCGCACCCGTCCTCCTTCGTCCCGACCTATACGGGCAACCCCATTGGTACGGGGCCGTTCATCGTCAAGCAGTGGCAAGTGGGCGTCGAGTCCCAGTTCACGAAGAACCACGGTTACTGGCGAAAAGACGGCGCCGGTCGTCGGCTGCCCTATTTGGACGGCATCAACTTCAAAACGATTGTTGACTCCGGTTCTCGCAATCAGGCCCTGCAGGGGGGCGCCGTCGACGTCATCCTCCAACAGACTGGCGTCCAGATCGCTCAGCTGCAAAAGATGAGCGGCGTGTCAGTCGTAACCGACCTCAAGGCGCCGCGCGACCCCTCAGTTAACTGCCTCATCGTCAATACGACCGGAACGATGAATCAGTACTTCGCCTGGGCCGGCGAGTTCGCGTCGGTCGGCGTGCCGGGGGCGTTGCCCTACATCCTCAAGGGCCAGCCCGTTCCCACGGCCGTGCAAGACGCGGACTATCTGGGAACTTTGGGGGCCGTTAATCCTTCGACCCTGCAGTGGGACACGTCTCTCACGCCGGTGTTAAATGACGTCACGATTCGCCAGGCCTGCGCCATGGCGATTAATCGAAGTACGTACTTCAAGGTCGTTGACTCCAGTATCGGGGAAGTCGCCGACGGGCTGTACCGAAAGTCCTCGCCGTTCTACCGAAACCCCGGCTACCCGGCTTACAACCCGAAAAAGGCTCGCGAATTGGTAAAGGCCTATAAGCAGAAGCACCACATTTCGAACGTGAGTTTTGTCATCGACATCATTCAGGGCAGTTCGTCGTCGTTGCAGGCCTTCTCCTTCTTCCAGCAACAGCTCTCCCAGGTGGGCATTACGGTAACGTCACGACCCTTGGTTCAGAGCACGTTGATCAACAACGTCATCTACGGTCAGTACGACTGTTCCGAGTGGAACCAGTTCGGCGGCGTCGATCCGTCGCTCAACTACGTCTGGTTCCTATCCCAAAGCGCCACGGCTTCGCCGGCGGTCGGCGGACTGGGACTGACTTCACTGCCCGCGGGCACCAACATTGCCGGGGCCGTTAACTTCGCCCACCAAGGTGACGTGACGGTGGAGAATTCGATGCTGCGCGCTTTGGCGGCCAAACCCGGTTCGGCGCTGCAGAAGTCGTCGTGGGAGATAGTTAACACTCAGTTCGCTCGGGTGATTCCCTACCTGTGGTTAGACGTGCTAGTGAACGCCTGGGCCGCTCGGAGCAACGTTCAAAACTGGGTCTCGGGAACCGCGGCGGACGGGACGACCCGGTGCCTCAGTCCCGACGGCGGCTCGTGCCGCTGGGATCAGATTTGGGTGTAGTCGAGTCACGGGTGAGGGACGCGGCCCTCAACGTGACGCCACCAGTAGAGAGTCGTTAGAGCGAAAGCGATTGACGCCGCCGCCGCCGCCGCGAACGGCAGGGCCGTATTTATTGTGAAGAGGACGCCCGATAGACCGGCGGCGACCGCGAGTGCGCCCGTAGACGAAGTCGTGTAGAGACCCTGGCGGCGACCGAGTTCGTGGTCGCTCGCACCCTGACTCATCAGAGATGAAATCGAGGGGACCGACAGCGCCGCGCCAATTGACTCCACCGACCCTAAGAAGAGCATCACCACGTTGTTGTGCACGTGGGGGTACAGAGCGAGGAAGAGCGCGCCACTGATGAGCCCCGCTAGGGCCGTGACGCGTCGATTGCCGTGATCGGCCAGCCATCCCCCCACTCGGGCCAACGCCACCCACGGCAACGCGAACATCGTCCAACTGAGACGAATCTGGAGCGTGGTGGCGTGGTGCGCGTGGAGCAATAAAGTCCAACAGCCCTCGTAGACGCCGATGACCAATCCTGAGGCGACGGCGGCCATCAGTGCCCCGCGTAGTTGGTTACTCCAACGCAACTTCGGTAGTGGGGTAGCGCTGTAAGCGCGGTCCCCGAGAGTGATTCGTGACGCTACGAAGGCGGCGGCGAGGCTCGCGAGTCCGGTAGCGAAGAAGGCCCAACCGAGGTCGCCCACCGACGCCGCGGAACCGACCAGTGGCCCGACCGCGATGCCGAAGAGTTGGGCGGCCAGGATCTTCGATACCGCCCGACCGCGGGTCTGTTCGCTAAAGAGCGCCGCGACGGCCGACAGTGAGGCCACTTCAATGGCGCCCGCCGAAGCCCCCTGCACCGCCCGAGTGACGGCGAACCACCCGGCACCCACCGGCAGTAGGTAGGACATGCTCGCCACGCCGTAGGACACGAGTCCCAAAACGAGAACCCGGCGCCGTCCGAAGCGGTCCGAGACGCGACCGAATAGGAACTGGGTGGCCACGCCGGCGAGGAAGAACGACGCCATCACGAGGCCCACTAGTGACGCGGTCCCACGTCGCTGCTCGAGGAAGAGGGGCAGCAGGGGCAGCCCGAGCGTGGCGCCCATCCACTGCATGGCCACGATGATCGTGAGGCGCCGCAGGGACTGCTGCGCACTAACGGCCATGGTCTCTACGCTACCGGCCGCCCTTCGCGTCGCGAGCGGTCATAGGAGGTGGCACTCGAAGAGTACGAGGACGCCCAGCGCGCCGTAGACGAAGGGCGCGACCATTGGCGAGTACGTGTCGGCCCAGCGAACGAGCCGCGGGAGGTGGGTAAAGGCGCGCGCCGCGAACAGAAGTAGAAATTCCAAAGCGATAAAGGTGATCAGCGTTACGGACGTTTTTGTTAGGTCGTGCGGTCGAAGCAGTGGTACCCACACCGCTACGTTGTCACCACCGAGCCCGAGTGTCACGACGAACGTCGTTATGGCGCCCCGGCGAAGCTTTGGGGCGCTCGCCCTTCGATGGCGCCACGAATAGATCGCGAAGGAGAGCGGAGCGAGAGCTAACACGGCGAGCCAGCGAATGGGTACTGCACCGAGGGCCGCGCCGAGGGCGGTGGCGAGAGCGGCCACGGTCGCGAGCGCCAGGGCGTGCGCCCACCACACGCGGCGGTACCGCAGTGGGTCAGTGACGAGGAGCTGGGCGGTTAGCGAGACGAAGTCGTCGAAGGTCGTTCCGACGAAGGCGAGACCCGCGACGACGACGTCGGTCAACACGGTGGTCACGCCGTGAGATTACTTGAGAGTACGAAAAGACCCGAGGGACGTAACACTAAGGTGGACCCGATGGCGCCAACGGTGTTGCCCCCCACGAACGAACAGCTGGAACACGCTCGCGCCACCGTAGCGCGTTACGTAGAGCCAACTCCGACGGTGGTCGTTAGCGTCCGGGGGCGGCCGGTGTACGTGAAGCTCGAGACGTTCCAGGTAACGGGTTCGTTCAAAATACGCGGAGCCCTCGCGGCCGTTGATGCGGCCCGGTCCGCCGACCCCGGCGGCGCGGTCGTGACGGCGTCGGCGGGCAATCACGGCCTCGGCATAGCCCACGCGTCGAGTCTGTTGGGCGTGCGAGCCACGGTGGTGGTTCCCGAAAACGCGTCGGCGGCCAAAGTGCGAAAGCTCGCCTCCTACGACATTGAACTACTCCAGCACGGCTCTTCCTTTGACGAAGCGCAGGGGTTCGCTAAGAGTTACGCGCAAGACCACTCGATGCGGTTCATATCAGCGTTCAACGACAGTGACGTGATCTCTGGTCAGTCGACCATGTTTGACGAAATGTTGCGCCAGGTGCCCGACATTGAGCACCTCGTGGTTTCGGTGGGTGGGGGCGGACTAATTTCGGGGACACTGATTTCGCGCGACGCGCACGGTCGAAGCGACGTCCGCGTGACCGGTGTGCAGCCCGAAGTCAGTGCCGCGCTTTACCACGTACTGCGCGGGGCGTCGATGAGCGACGTCGTGCACGGCCCGACCATCGCCGACGGCTTGGCGGGCGGTGGCGACGAAGGCGCGGTGACCAACGAGATCGTCGCCAAGAGCGGTGTGGACCTGGTGCTCGTGCCGGAAGTCGAAATTCGCCACGCCGTGCGCGAGGTACTCGAGAGTAACGGTCTGCTCCTCGAAGGCTCCGCCGCCGCGGCCCACGCCGCCATCGCCAATCAGCGCGTCGGCGATGAAGGTTCTCGGATTGGCTTCGTAGCGAGCGGGCGTAACATTTCGCACGAGCTTTTGGTCGAACTCGTCGGAGAGGGCACGGCCGATCCTTCCTAGATTTAGGGAAGCACTAGGGTGGCGTCGTGCCGAATCGTCGACGTGGGGGGGCTCTGGCGCTGGCGGTTCTGGCCCTCGCCCTGACCGTCACCGGAGTCGTCGTCGCGGCGACGGACCCCAATCCCGCGGGGGTGGCGCGCGATCCTCTCGCGCTAAATGGCTATCCCCCGAAGAGCGCAACTCTCCAGGTGAGCGTCTCGAACGGCTCATCGGTGGCGCTCAGTGCGAACGTGTCCGTTAATTTCACCAACAATCGGGTTGACGCAATCGTTCACTTTCCCACGGCGAGCAACTCGGCGGCCGTCGAGGCGCGCCTGATCGCCGACGAGCTGTACGTTCGGTCGGCCAACGTCTCGAGTGGACCGTGGTTCGGACTGACTCTGCGGGCCCCGTCGCTCTTTGGCGTCGCGCTGGAACTCACCAAGCCCGACCTTTACCTCATTAACGGTTTCGCCAAATCCACTTCGAAGAGTGGCTACGCGACGACGTACTACTTTACGCGCCACGACGTCGCGGTCGGTTCACCCCTGAGCTCGTCGTCGCCGTCGTCGCTCGGTTCACTGCTCTGGTCGATTACCACCGGCTCCCAGGGTGAAGTCACGGCGAGTTCACTGCGCGTCACTTCGAAGCGTCGAGTAACGACGATATCGATAGCGGTCCTTCACTACAACCAGTCCGTCTCCGTCGCCCGACCGCTGGGCGGCGACGTACGGGCCCTATCGGCGAGCGCCGCGGCCGCCCTGCTGCGCAGTCAAAGTTTCTCCTCTTTCGTCGTTCCACGTAACTTTCTCGCTCTGCCCGTTACGCGACTGAGTTAGCGCCGTGGACGCGCCGCGTGACGAACCGCGCTGGCCGGCGTCACTCGCGCTGGTGGCGTGCGCCGCACTATACGTAGCCCTACCGCAGCGACTCGTCGTCGGACCCCCGTGGCTACTCCCGACCCTCGTAGTTCTACCCCTCGTCCCCCTGTCGACGCGCCGCCATCGCCGCCCGGACGACGCACCGTGGGTTCGGCGCCTCAGCGTGGCGCTGATCGCAACCGTCACGGTGGCTAACGCCGGGTCGCTCGTACTCCTGGTTAGTCGTCTGCTCAACTCCCACGTTGCCCAGGGCCGTCAATTGGCGTTCTCCGCGGTGTCGATCTGGCTGACGAACGTCATAATCTTCGGGCTGTGGTTTTGGGAGTTGGACCGCGGCGGACCCCACCGGCGCGCGGGAACCGAGAGCCGGTGGCCCGACATTCAGTTTCCTCAGATGGAGAACCCTTCACTCGCTGTCGCCCAATGGCGTCCGCGATTCTTTGACTACCTGTACACGTCTTTCGCCAACGGCACGAGTTTCGCGCCCGCGGACGCGATGCCCCTGAGCGGTCCCGCCAAAGCCCTCTTCGCCGGCGAGTCCGTTATCTCCTTCGTCACCATCGCCATAGTCGCCGCTCGCGCGGTCAACATCTTGAACTAGCCGCGTGTTTAGTGCCCGGGCAACTCCTAGGGGGGGAACTGGTTGAACAGACGATCGAGAGTGTGGCTCGCGCGACTGGTGCGGCCGCGACGTGCTTCGACGTGGTCGGCCCAAGTCGCCAGGGCCAGCCCGGCGTTAATGCCCAGCCATCGTAGAGGCTCCGGCTCCCACAGTTTGGATTGATGGTGTACGAAGGGCAGTCGGGTAAAGGCGGTCTCCTCTTCGGGCGCACATATGAGGTTGGCCAGGCAGTTCGCGGCGACGTAACTGAGCACGACCCCGTCACCGGTGTAACCCCCGGCCGACGCCAGCCCCGAAGTGTGGTCGATTGTGACCGCGGGTGAAAGGTCGCGCGGTAGCGCGATGGGTCCGCCCCAGCGGTGCGTTACCTCTCCGCGTAGGTGCGGGAAGAGCCCGCGCAAAGTTTGCTCGAGCGCGCGGAACACCTTCGCGTTAGCGTCGAATCGCTCTTCTACGCTTGACGAAAAGTGGTACGGAGCGCCGCGTCCGCCGAAGGCAATTCGGTCGTCGTTGGTGCGCTGCCCGTAAATGATGAGGTGGCGGTCGTCGGCGAACGTTTCGTAGTTGGCGAATCCGGCCTCCGCCCAGAACTCGGGGCTCTGGGGTTCGGTGGCGATCATCAACGAGTAGAGGGGCGCCACGCGGCGCCGCTGACCGGGCAAAGTCGGTGTGAACCCTTCGGTGGCGCGCACGACGTAACGAGCGTGTACGGTGGCGTTCGCGGTTACTACCTGGGCCGGTTTCGTTCCCCGCGCGCCGATGATTCGCGTCACGGTCGTGCCTTCGAAGATTGATACGCCTAGGCGTTCGGTCACTTCGGCTAGGCCCCGCGCTAGCCGAGCCGGGTGAATGCGCGCGCAGTGCGGTGAGTAGGTGGCCCCTAGGGAACCGGCCAAATGGCCCCTCCCGATGAGTTCCTCACGTTCGAGCCACGACAGGTCTTCGGGCGCGACGCCTCGCTCCCGAGCGGCGCGCACCGACTCCTTAAGGCGTGCGGCCTGTATCTCACTTTGAGCGAAGGTGAGGGTTCCCCCGCGCACGTAGTGGGCGTCTATAGCGTCATCGCGCGCCGCAACGCCCAGGGCGACGACGGCCCGTTCGAGTTCCTGCGACAGAGCGCGCTGGGCGTCGTGGCCGTGACGCGCGACGACGGCCCCGTCGCTCAGTGGGTACAGGGCCGACGCCCACCCACCGTTTCGACCCGACGCACCGAAGCCGCAGACCTCTTTTTCCAGGACCACCACGCGGAGCGTGGGGTCGCGTCTCTTAAGTTCCCGCGCGCACCACAGCCCGGTGAAGCCACCGCCGACGATGGCTACGTCGACGTCGAGGTGTTGGTTCAGACGGGGCCGCGCCGTCACGGGGTGCGGTAGCGACGACCACCAGAGGGAGTCTGGGGCAATCACTAGTGATTGAGGCGGGACGCTCCGCTGAAGACGTCGCGCAAGACTTCCGTCATGAAGTCGATGTCCTCACGGGTCGACACCAGTGGGGGCGCGAGCTGAACGACGGGGTCGCCACGGTCGTCGGAACGACAGATCAGACCGCGACGGAACATTTCGGGCGACACGTAGCCGCGCAGGAGTCGCTCGGCGTCTTCGCCCGCCCACGTCTCTTTGGTGGCTTGATCCTTCACGAGTTCGATTCCCCAGAAGTAGCCCGTTCCGCGGACGTCACCCACGATGGGGATGTCCTTCAACGACTCGAGACTGTCGTGAAAGTACGTCTCGTTGGCTCGGACGTTCTCGAGAACTCTCTCTTCCTCAAGGATGTCTAGTACCTTGAGCGCGACCGCGCACGACGCGGGGTGGCCCGCCCACGTAAAGCCGTGGACGAAGGCCGCGTCGTCGTGCTGAAAGGGTTCGGCCACGCGATCCGACACAATCATCGCGCCCAGCGGGGCGTAACCGGCGGTGATGCCTTTCGCGCAGGTAATGATGTCGGGAACGTAGTCGTACTTCTGTCCCCCGAACCAGGTGCCGATGCGGCCAAAGGCGCAGATCACCTCGTCCGAAACCAGTAGAACTCCGTACCGGTCGCAGATTTCGCGAACCGCCCCCCAGTAACTCGCCGGTGGAACGAAACAGCCGCCCGCGTTTTGTACCGGTTCCAGGAAGACTGCGGCCACGGTTTCGGGCCCCTCGCGCACGATCGCCTCTTCAATCTGCTGAGCCTGCCACAGGCCGAAGGCCTCGAAGTCGTCGCCGTGGCGGTCGGCCCGGTAGAAGTTCACGGCCGGCACTTTTACCGCGCCGGGCACCAGTGGCTCAAACGGTAGGCGGTAGCCCTCCAGGGAGGTGATAGTTAGCGCCCCCATCGTTGTCCCGTGGTAAGCGACGTCGCGGCTGATTACCTTGTAGCGGTCGAGATCACCGCGCATTTTGTGATACTGGCGAGCTAATTTCCACGCGCTCTCGACGGCCTCGCCGCCGCCGGTGGTGAAGAAGACGCGATTGAGGTCACCCGGGGCTAACGCGGCCAGTCGCTCGGCCAGTTCGATGGCCCTGGGGTGGGCGTAGGTCCACACGGGAAAGAACGTGAGCGTACCCATCTGCTCGGCCGCGGCCGCGGCTACGTCGCGGCGACCGTGCCCGAGCGAGTTCGTGAACAGACCGGCGAGTCCGTCGAAGTACCGGGTGCCGTTCGCGTCGTAGACGTGAACGCCCTCGCCGCGTACGATGATGGGCACTTCGTGGTGCTCGTCGTACGCCCCCATGCGCGACATGTGCAGCCACAGGTTCCGTCGCGCTCGCTCGGAGTACTTATGGCTGGCGTTTCGTTCATCACTCACCGAGATACCGTCGGTAATGGTTTCGTGCAGTGTCACTTGGTCCCCCATGCGTAGGTCTGTTTAGCTAACTTCAGGTACAAAAAAGTTTCGACTTCGGTCACGCCCGAAATGGAACGTATCGAATCATTGAGTAGGTGAACTAGGTCGTTGTCGTCTTCGGCGATGACTTCGGCGATGATGTCGAAACTGCCCGCGGTCATAACCACGTAATTCGCTTCGTCGATGGCGGCGATTTTGTCAGCGACGAGGCGAACGTCGCCGTGTACGCGAATACCAATGAGCGCCTCTCGTCCGTAGCCGAGTTGGAGAGGGTCGGTGATCGCGACTATCTGCATCACTCCGGAGTCGCGCAGTCGTTGGACTCGCCGACGAACGGCGGCCTCGGAAAGCCCTACCGCTTCGGCGATGGCGCCGTAGGCACGCCGCCCATCTCGTTGGAGCAGGCCGATGATTTGTCGGTCGGCCGCGTCGAGTGCCCCGGGGGCGGAGTTCACCAGTTCGAAGCCCGAACCTTCGTCGCTCGGGGAACTGTGTCGTGGTTGCTTAGTGGCTGGCATTGGTTTCACCCCGCTCGGTGACCTCGGTCCCGTGGCTGCGGATATATTCAGTATAGGGGCATTTGGCGACGGATTGAGTCGAAAAATATGAATACACGACTCATTTCTCTCGTTTCGGTTGCGTAACCTAAGTAATCTCTGGCAGAGTGGCAGGTGGTGACGTCGCTCGACGCGCCACGAGGAGGGACGTTATGAGTCGATTGGCGAACTTCGTCGGAGGGCGCTCCGTCGCCCCGCGCGCGGGGCGGTACGTCGAGTTAATTAGTCCAGTCACCGGGCGAGCGTTCGCCGAATCCCCTCTCTCGGACGAGGGGGACGTCGACGACGCGATGCGAGTCGCGGCCGCCGCCTTCGCCGGTTGGCGACGCACGACACCGTCGCAGCGTTCGCGTTCGCTACTCAAAATCGCCGACTTATTTGAAGCGCGTGCCGAGGAGTTAGTCGCCGTCGAATCAGAGAACACCGGCAAGATTCTTTCGGTCACGATGAGTGAAGAGATCCCGCCCCTACTCGACCAGATCCGTTTCTTCGCCGGCGCGGCGCGCCTGCTGGAGGGTCGCGGCGCGTCGGAGTACATGGAGGGAATGACCAGTTACGTTCGCCGCGAACCGGTGGGCGTTTGCGCGGCCGTTACGCCGTGGAACTACCCCATGATGATGGCGGTTTGGAAGTGGGCGCCGGCGCTGGCGGCCGGTAACACGATGGTGCTCAAGCCCAGTGACACCACACCGGCGTCGACGCTCTTCATGGCCGAGTTGATGGCTGAGGTGCTACCCGAAGGGGTGTTCAACGTGGTGTGCGGCGACCGCGACACGGGCCGTCACTTGGTGAATCACCCGACCCCCGCCATGGTCTCGATCACCGGGTCGGTTCGCGCCGGAACCGAGGTGGCCGGTGCGGCCGCGACCAACCTCAAGCGAGTCCACCTTGAACTAGGGGGTAAGGCGCCGGTGGTGGTTTTCGACGACGTCGACGTCGCCGCGGCCGTGGAGACAATCGCCGTCGCCGGTTACTTCAACGCCGGTCAGGACTGCACGGCCGCGACCCGAGTTCTCGCGGGTGCGTCGGTCTACGGTGAGTTCGTTGACGCCCTCGCCGCGCAAGCCAGCGCCACCGTCGTGGGCGCCCCCGACAACGAAGAGGCGCTCTTCGGACCTCTTAATAACGTGCACCAGTTTGAGCGGGTCAACGGGTTTCTCTCCCGCACGCCGTCGCACGCCCGGGTGGTCAGTGGCGGCGAGCGAATCGGCGACGACGGGTTCTACTTGACGCCCACGGTGGTGGCCGATCTGCGTCAAGACGACGAGATGATCCAGAGTGAGGTCTTCGGGCCGGTGATTACGGTCCAGCGGTTCTCTGATGAAGCGGAAGCTCTGACGTGGGCTAATGGGGTGGAGTACGGACTGGCCTCCTCGGTGTGGACGCGAGATCACGGCCGGGCCCTGCGCTTCGCGAGGGATCTCGATTTTGGGTGCGTGTGGATTAACACCCACATACCCCTGGTCGCCGAGATGCCGCACGGAGGTTTTAAAAAGTCGGGCTACGGTAAGGACCTTTCCGTGTACGGATTCGAGGACTACACCCGAATCAAGCACGTAATGCACAATTTAGAGTTTTAGAAGGCGCCCGCGAGGCGGCGCGCGAGAGATTAGAGAGGAACCCCCGGTGATTATCGGCGTGGCCAAGGAGATAAAGACCGACGAGTACCGCGTGGCGCTTACGCCCGCGGGGGTTCGAGAACTAACCAGCGTGGGCCATCGGGTGCTCGTGGAGAGTGGCGCGGGGGTCGGCTCGTCGATTCCCGACGAACAGTACGTAGCTAATGGCGCCACGTTGGTCGAAGCGCCCGACGATCTCTGGGCCGACAGTGAGATTGTGCTGAAGGTTAAAGAGCCGGTGGCGGCCGAGTACCACCGATTGGGCGCGCGGCGCAACCAGGTTCTGTTCACCTACCTGCACCTAGCCGCTTCGCGCGAGTGTACCGACGCCCTGGTTGCGGCGCACAACGTCGCGATTGCCTACGAAACGGTGAGACTTCGTGACAGTTCACTGCCGCTTTTGACGCCAATGAGTGAAGTCGCCGGTCGGATGGCGCCCCTCATGGGTGCGCACCACCTCATGCGCGTCGGCGGGGGACACGGTACGTTAATCACCGGAGTGCCGGGGGTGTCGCCAGCGACCGTCGTCGTCATTGGGGCCGGGGTGTCGGGCCTGGCGGCCGCGACGATGGCGGCGGGGTTGCACGCCAACGTCAAAATCCTCGACCGTAATTTGGAGCGGCTGCGCCAGGTCGACATCCACTTCGACGGTCGCGTCGAGACGCTGGCCTCTTCATCCCTCGCGATTGAGCAGGCCTGCCTCGAGGCCGACATCGTTATCGGGGCGGTGCTCGTCGTCGGGGCCAAGGCGCCGAAGTTGGTTAGCAATGATCTCGTGGCTCGCATGCGTCCCGGTTCGGTACTCGTGGACATCTCCGTCGATCAGGGGGGCTGTTTCGAGGCCACGCGTCCGACGACGCATTCGGACCCCGTCTTCGAAGTTAATGGGTCGGTCTTTTACTGCGTGGCCAACATGCCCGGGGCCGTTCCGGCGACTTCGACGCGGGCCCTGGCTAACGCCACCTTGCCCTACGTCATGGAACTGGCGCGACACGGTTGGCGAGACGCGGTCGTGGCCGACGACGCCCTGGCCGAAGGCGTCAACGTCGTTGATGGAACAGTTACCTACGGACCGGTCGCGGAGTCCCTCGGTGTTCCCTACACCCCCCTGCGGTCTCTGCTCTAGTCCGAGTTCGAAACGGCGGCGCTCGCCACCGAGACATCTGTCGCTACGAATGCCTGGGCCCGCGGCAGTTACTTTTACTTGAGACTTCGCCGGTAGACAAACTTAGGCTGACCCCACACCATTCGCGAGGGCGCGGGCCGATGACCGGACCGTCTAGGCCGGCGGGTCGACACGACAAATGACTTTGCCAAACTTCCCGGGCCGCGCGAAGAAATCGTACGCCGCCGCGCCGTCGGCTAAGTCGAAGACGGCGGCGACGGGAACTTGAACACGGCCCGCGGTCCACCAGGGCACCACGACTTCACTAACGAGCCGCGCGACGTGAGCCTTCTCTTCGCGCCCTCTGGAGCGCAGCGTCGAACCGCGCAGGCGAACCCGCTTGACCATGACGTTGAGCAGATCGAGCTCGACTCGCGCACCGCGTCCGACCCCGATCACCACTACGCGAGCGAAGGGTGCCAGGCGCGACTGGACGGCGGCGAGGTGCGCCCCGCCGAGAAGTTCAATCACCACGTCACAGGGTTCTAGGGCGGGCACCCCCTCGAGGGTGGTGAGTTCGTCGGCGCCCAGGCGGCGCAGCGCTTCGTGGTGACGATCGTCCCGGGTTACGGCGACGACGTGCGCGCCGAGGGCGTGGGCGATTTGCACGGCCGCGACGCCGACGCCGCCAGCGGCGCCGGAGACGACGACGCGTTCACCACGAGCTACCTCGCCCTGGGAGACCAGGGCGTCGAAGGCGGTGGAGAAGATCTCGGGGAATCCGCCGGCGTTTACGAGGTCGAACCCGGAAGGAACCTCGATTAGGTGTTCTACGGGCACGACGCAGTGGCTGGCCTGGGCGCCGCCACCAGTCAGCGCACACACCCTTCGGCCCACTTGACTTTCGTCGAGCGCTTCACCCACGGCGACCACGACGCCGGCGAGTTCCATGCCGGGAACGTCTTGGGGCCACCCCGGCGGAGCGGGGTAGTGGCCCTTAAGTTGCGCGAGGTCGGCCGCGTTTACGCCGGCGGCGCTCACCGCCACGAGAACGTCGCGAGGACCCGGTACCGGGGTTTCGCGTTGTCGGTAGTGAAGCGCACCGTCGTCAATCGTTAGGGCCCACACGCTGTGAGCCTAGGGTGGCTCCATTGTCGATCGTTCCGCTAGGGTCGGGCTATGAATCTCTACGACACCCCCCTGCACACGCTTTCGGGCGAGGAAAGTTCTCTCGAGCGCTTTCGCGGCGAAACGTTGCTCATCGTCAACGTCGCCTCGAAGTGTGGCCTCACGCCCCAGTACGAAGGACTCGAGGCCCTGCACGAAAAGTACCGATCCCGGGGCTTTAGTGTGCTGGGATTTCCCTGTAACCAGTTCGCCGAGCAAGAGCCGGGAAGTGCCGAAGAGATACAAAGTTTTTGCTCGACGACCTACGGAGTCACGTTTCCCCTCTTCGAAAAGATCGACGTAAACGGTCCGGAGCGCAGTCCCATTTACGCCGAACTCGTCGAAGTGCCCGACGCCGACGGCTACCGCGGGGACGTCCGGTGGAATTTCGAGAAATTTCTCGTCGCGCCGGACGGCACGCTGTCTCGCTTCGCCCCGCTGGTTGCCCCCGAGGACCCGGTCCTGGTGAGCGCCATCGAGGCCACGCTCTCAGCTTGAGTCACCGTGGCGCTGTAGGCGAACGTAAGTCGCCCTAAAGCCGAGGGTAGTCCACAACGCCTGCGCGCCGTCGTTGGCGCTTCGCCACGCGACCTCGGCGTAGCGAAAGCCGTCGCGGTGGGCCGACGCGGTAGCCGTTTCGACTAGAGCGCGCGCGACGCCCCGGCGGCGGTGGCTTGGTTCGACCGCGAGCGCACTGAAGTGCACGGTTCGCGCGAAGGAGCCGCGTAGCGAACCCAGGGGATAACTGACAATCTGCGCGACGGGGTCGCCGGCGCGTTCGACGACGAAGTGGCGAACGTCGGGTTCGCTCAGTAGTTCGCGCCACTCCTCCCGACGACATCCCTCATCGTTCATCTCGTGAGTCGACGGGGCACTGGTCCCGTCTTCCACTAGTGCGTCGAGGGCGAGGGCCACTTCGAGGTCCCCCAAGGTGCCGGGTCGAACGCAGTAGGAGCGTGGCCACGATGGCGCACTCGCGTCGATGGCCCGCGCGGCGCGTACGTGAACGCGCGAAAAGCCGAGCGAAACCCACGGTGCGAGGTCGTCTCTAAAGACCCACGCCAGGTGTTCGTGGGCACCCATTGCGTTCCAACGTACCCGCGCAACGCGGTAGAGCTGGTCGAGGGTTTGGGGATCATCGAAGGAGACTCCGTCGGGACCGACCCACGCCCGCTTCGCGCCCCCGCGGTCTTCGAGGACCGTCCCGACGAGGTGTCCACACAGGTCTTGCGCTCCATCGGCGACCCACGCCACGTCGCGCGCGCTCTCGAGTGCATCGCGTAGGGCCGCCCGAGAGAACCGCGAGCAAATTAGCGGTTCACGGTTAGCGTCACGGGCGAGGGCTCGCGCCACGCGATTGGCGACGGCGGCCACGTCGCCGCGCCCCATTGGTCGCACCGTCATTTCTTAACGGTAGCGGGCTGTGTAAGCATGGCGTAGTGAAACTGGCGGCGACCCTCTTTGACATGGACGGCCTGCTCATCGACTCGGAAGTTCTCTGGCACGAGGCTGAAGTGGAGATTTTCGCCGAACTGGGCGTTGACGTCGCGATTACTTCGGGCCGCACGACGAAGGGAATGTTCGTAAGCGAAGTCGTCGAATACTGGTACGCGCGCCACCCTTGGGTGGGAATCGGTACTCAGGACGTCGTGGAGCGATTGCTCGATCGGGTCGCCTTTCTGGTCGAAACTCGCGGGGTCCTACTGCCCGGCGCCGTTGACGCGCTCGATCTCGCCGCGCGCTACGGGCCCGTCGCTCTGGCCAGTTCTACTCCACTCGAACTTATTGAACGCTGTCTCGCGCACTTCTCGTTGCGCGATCGATTCGCGTCGGTCCACTCGGCCGAGCACGAACCCTACGGCAAACCCCACCCGGCCGTGTTTTTGAGCGCCGCGTCGTCGCTCGAAGTGGCGCCGCCGGCCTGTTTGGTGTTCGAGGACTCTTCCGCGGGTGTCCTCGCCGCCAAGGCGGCGCGGATGAGTGTGGTGGCCGTTCCCAGCGCGGACGACCGTGGCGAGGCCGCCTTTGCCCTAGCCGACTTGGTGCTCGACTCCCTCGAGGAGCTGAGGGAAGATTGGATGGCCGAACGCTACCAACGGCCGGCGCCGCGAGCGAGGCACGAAGTTACCTAACGCAGCGTTTTGCAGAAGCGATAGGCCTCATCGTGGGTGAAAGCTCCGGGCGGAAAGTCCTCCACTCGACGCCACTGAGTCCTTTCGTAGAAGGCGACCGCCTCGGGTTGTCGATTGCCCGTCTCGAGGTAGAGCCGTTCGAATCCGCGCCGGCGCGCGCCGCCCAGTGCCTCGTCCATCAGCGCCGAGGCGACGCCGAGCCGTCGCTGGTCGGGACGAACCCAGAGACGCTTCACTTCCCCGTCGCGGTGCGCGAGCTCACCGATGGAACGTACCCCGACGCCGCCCACGGGGTGGCCGTCGCGGCGCGCCACGACGAAGAACCCCCGTGGCGGACCTAGCTCTTCGAGGCTTATGTGAAGTCCGTCGTCGATTCCGCCGTATCGCCGCTCCAATTCGTCAACGGCCGCGTGAAAGACGCTGAGGGCGCCGCTGGTGGTGAGTGACTCTTCGCTGACGACGAGAGTTCCCACTTGCCTACAGTACGCGTCGTCGCCGCCGCCGTCGGTGCGTTCACTACGCTGAGGGAGACAAAAAATAAGGAGAGAGATGTTTCACCCGGTCAGCGCCGACGTCGACTTCGTCGCCCTCGAGGAGGCGGAACTCTTACGCTGGCGCGCCAACTCAGTCTTCGAGCGATCCTTGGCGCTACGTAAAGGGGCCGAACCGTGGGTTTTCTACGAAGGTCCGCCGACGGCCAACGGTCAGCCGGGGCTGCACCACGTGTGGGCGCGTGTTTACAAGGACCTGTTTTGTCGCTTCCACACGATGCGGGGCCGTTTCGTAGCTCGCCGGGCCGGGTGGGACACCCACGGACTCCCGGTCGAAGTACAAGTGGAAAAGCAGTTAGGGATTTCGGGCAAAAAAGCCATTGAAGGTGGAGTGGGAGTGCGAGAGTTCACGCGGCTATGCCGCGAGTCCGTACTGACCTACGTGGGCGAATTCGAGCGCCTCACGGAGCGAATCGGGTACTGGACCGATATGGACAACGCGTACTTCACGTTCCACCCGGCCTACGTCGAGTCGGTGTGGTGGCACCTCAAGCAACTGTTCGACCAGGGTCTCCTCTACGAGGACGTAAAGGTTGTGCCGTACTGCCCCCGGTGCGAAACAGCCCTTTCCTCTCACGAACTGGGTCAGCCCGGGGTCTACTACGACGAGGTCGACGAGAGCGCGTACGTTAAGTTGCCCCTAGTCGCCGTCGCACCCGCGGAACTGGCCGGGGCGACCCACCTCGCGGTGTGGACGACCACGCCCTGGACTCTGCTCGCGAACGTCGCGGTGGCGGTCAACCCCGACGTGACCTACGCGGTGGTGGGCGGTGTGGTCGTGGCGCTCGACCTCGTTGAAGCCGTCTTCGGCGAAGGCGCACGCCCCGACGCCACGTTGCTCGGCGCGGACCTCGTCGGACGTCACTACGAGCGGCCCTTCGACGACGTGGCGTTACCCGCGGGCGGCGACGTCAACTACGTCGTCGCCGCTTCGTACGTCACGACCGACGAGGGCACCGGGCTCGTGCACCAGGCGCCGGCCTTCGGGGAAGTTGACCGTCAAGTGGCGCGAGAGTACGCCTTGCCCATCCTTAACCCCGTGGGTCCCGAGGGGCGATTCGGCGCGGAAGTACCGTGGCTGGACGGAGTGGGGGTGCGCGAAGCCAATGAACGGATTAATCGGGAGTTGGACCGTCGGGGGCTACTCCTACGATCCGAGGACTACGTCCACTCCTTGCCGCACTGTTGGCGCTGCGCTACCGCGCTGATCTACTGGGCGAAGCCCAGTTGGTACGTGGCGACGAGCCGTTTCAAAGAGCGATTGATCGACGAAAACCGCTCGGTCGACTGGCACCCCGAGCACATCCGTGACGGTCGTATGGGGGAGTGGTTAGCGAACAACGTCGACTGGGCCCTGTCGCGCGACCGATATTGGGGTACGCCCCTGCCCCTGTGGCGGTGCGCTCACGGTCACGTGACCTGCGTTGCGTCGCGTCAAGAACTGTCAATTCTCGCCGGAAGGGACCTGGCCCACGTAGAGCCGCACCGCCCCGAAATCGACGACGTGACGTTCCCTTGCCCCGAATGCGCCGGGCTCGCTCGCCGCGTTGAACCGGTGATCGACGCGTGGTTCGACTCGGGCGCCATGCCGGCGGCGCAGGTCGGTTACCCTCACGTGGCCGGCAGCGCCGAGGCCCTCGCGTTCCCGGCCCAACTCGTCGCCGAAGCGATCGACCAGACCCGCGGGTGGTTCTACTCACTACTCGCGGTGAACACCCTGGTCTTCGGAGCACGGCCCTACGAACACGTACTGTGCCTCGGGCATATCGTCGACGAAAACGGCAAGAAGATGAGTAAGTCGCTCGGTAACGTCATCGACCCCTGGGAGGTGCTGAACTCGCGGGGCGCCGACCCACTGCGGTGGTGGATGTTCTCGCAGGGTTCGCCGTGGACGTCAACGCGCGCCAGTTTGGGGGCCATCGACGCGTCAACGCGCTCGACGCTCGCGACCCTTTGGAATACGGTGAGCTTCTTCTCGACGTACGCGTCCCTTAACGGCTTCGAGCCCGACGACCCCGAGATACCCGCCCCGTCAGCCCGTGGCGCCGTCGACCAGTGGATCCTCTCTCGTGTTGAGGGGACGTCGATCCGGGTAACGAACGCCCTCGAGGGCTACGAGCCCCTCGAAGCGGCCGACGCGCTCGCGACGTTGGTCGACGACCTCTCCAATTGGTACGTACGGCTCAGCCGGCGGAGATTTTGGCGAACCGATCCGACCGCGCCGCGAACTGACTCCCTGGCGGCCCAGGCGACTTTGCTCGACGTTCTCCAACGGATCTGCGTACTGCTCGCCCCATTTTGTCCCTTCCTGAGCGAGCGGCTCTACCAGATCCTCTTCGACGTGGCCGACGACGACTCGGTCCACCTGGCGCCGTGGCCATCCCCCGAACCCGATCGCCGCCACGAGGCCCTCGAGGCCTCGATGGCCGTCGCCCGTCGCCTGACTTCGCTGGGCCGCGCCGCGCGGGCCGGTGCCGGACTCAAGGTTCGCCAGCCCCTCTCGCGGGCGCTGGTCTTTCTCCCCGCCGATTCGCCCCCGCCGCCGGCGGGGGTCGTGGAAGATGAGCTGAACGTCGACCGCATTGAGTACGGTCGCGAACTGGCCGACGTGTTGAGCTTCGAGTTGGTGCCCAATTTTCGTTCCGTCGGTCCCAAGCTCGGTGAGGCGGCTAAGGAGTTGCGCGGAGCCCTGGCCCTACTCGACGCGGCCGGCGCGGCGGCGACCCTCGAGTCGGGTGCGCCCCTGCGGGTCCTCCTGTCGACGGGACCGGTGGAACTATTGCCCGAGGACGTGGAACTGCGAGTCGAGGGCCACGGAGGTTTCGCCGTGTCTCGCGGCGGAGCCGAAGTGGTCGCCCTGGACGTTGAACTAGACGACGACCTGCGCCGTCGCGGGGTGTTACGGGACTTGGTGCGTCAGATCCAGGACCTCCGAAAGAGTGAGGGACTCCTCATCTCCGACCGGGTGGTCCTGCGCCTAACGGGACTCGAAGACCTCGCCGGAGAGTTCCCGCACTTGGCCCGGGAGGTTTTGGCTCTCGAGGTTCTGACCTCCCCGGGATCGGGCGAGGGGTGCGTTTTGGATCTCGGCGACGGACGCGTGGCGCGCGCGTGGGTTGAGCGGGCCTAGCGGTTCGCGTTCAGCTTAAGTAGCAGGGTCGTCAGCGCGCGGCGCTCGGGGACACTCAAACGCGCGGCTAAGTGGTCGTCTAAGTAGGCCAAGTGGACATCGAGGGCGACGTCGAGTTTGGTGTTGCCCTCATCAGTGAGGGCCACGTAAATCGCCCGTCGGTCGTTCGGGCACAGTTGTCGGTGCACGAGGCCGGCCTCCTCGAGGCGGTCGACTAGCCGCGTCGTCCCACCGGTCGAGTGAACGATGGCGTCGGCCATCTGACTCATTTTGAGACGACCCTCGGGCGACTGGCGCAGTTGCAACATGACTTCAAACCAGGCCAACGGTACCCGACACGCGTTCTCGAGCGCGGCGCCCAGATCCCTCGATAGCCGAGCGTTGGTTTCGAGTAGAAGGCCGAAGAGGGCCACTTTCTCGTCACCTGATGGGCAGGTGCGTAAGTTGGTTTCCACCCCGACAGTGTACCACTTAATTGACTTAGAAGTTTCTTCTTGACAAGTAGTTGCAAAGTAAAGTATAGTTAGGTCAGCAGTATCTAACTACCTTGAGGAGAGTACCCATGAGCAACCTTCCCGCTCCCGGCGTTTACACCGTGGATCCAGTTCACAGCAACATCACCTTCGTCGCCCGACACCTAGTGGCGTCAAAGGTTCGCGGCAGTTTCGGCGAGTTTTCGGGCACGATAACCGTCGGGGACTCGCTCGACACCACGTCCGTTGAGGCGACGGTGCAGGCGTCGAGCATCTCGACCAACAACGAGATGCGTGACAACCACCTAAAGAGTGCCGACTTTTTGGAGTTGGAGAAGTTTCCGACGCTGACCCTGGCTTCGAAGTCGATTTCGCCCAGTGGGGGCGACAACTACGAACTCGTCGCCGACCTAACCATTCACGGCGTTACCAAGTCCGTAACGTTCGCCGTGGAGTACCTCGGATCGGGTCCGTCCTTCGCCCCGGGGGTCACCGTAGCGGGCTTCGAAGCGCGCGGTGAGATCGATCGACGCGACTTCGGGGTCAACTTCGAAGGAGTTCTCGAAAACGGCAACCTCGTCGTTGGCCACAAGGTCGTTCTCGAATTCACCATTGAAGCCTCAAAGCAGGGCTGAGCTCGAAGGCGAACGTCGGCCGGGGGATAAGTCCCCCGGCCGATTTGTCGTTACGATGGTTAGGTGAAGGACGACGGAAAAGGTCGAGCGGTAAAGTCGAGTCTCGGTGTGCTGGGCGCCCTGGCCACCATCTTGTCGGTGTGGTGGTTCGCGCTGCGTCCCCGGCGCCACCGCGACGAATCCTGAACGTCCCGCGCCGTTCGCGGATCGTTGACCGAAGGGGAAGACGGCGATGGCGTTCGCGACCCTAGCCCCACTGCGCCACGGGAGTTTCTCCCTAGCTCTAACGTCTTCGTTCGTCTCCTCGGTGGGCACTTGGATGCAGAGCGTGGCGTTGGGCATTTACCTGACCGAAACGACACATAACCCATTGTGGTTAGGACTGCTAACGGTGAGCGCCTGGACGCCGGCGGTAATCGGTTCGCCGCTCGGGGGCGTCGTCGCGGACCGGTGGAGTCGTCAACGGTGGATCCAGCTCAACAACTTCTTGATGGCCGCCACCGCGAGTGCGCTCGCCGTGGCGGCGTGGACCCACCACCTCTCGCCGCCCCTCGCGTGCTTTCTCGCGATGGGCGAGGGACTGTGCGGTTCGGCGTCGTGGGCGGCGTGGCAGTCGCTGTTACCCGATCTCGTCGAGTCGAACGAAGTGCTCGCCGCGGTCTCCCTGTCGTCGGCTCAGTTCAACTTGGGGCGGATCATCGGTCCGGTGTTCGCCGCGGTCGCTCTCGCCTTCGGGTCGGTCGCTCTGTGTTTCATCGTGAACGCTGCGTCGTTTCTCTTCGTTCTGGTGATCTTTTCCTTCGTGCACAGCGCGCCGCGAGCTCCGATAGTAACGCCGGTGCGGTTCGTGAGTGAAACGGTCGCGGGCGCGAGACGCGCCTGGGCCGTCGCGGGGTGCCGAAACCCCATCATCGCGGTCGGCGTCGTCGCCCTCGTCGCGAGCCCCTTCATCACGCTGGTCCCAGCGATGGCCATCATCGTGCTGCACGCGGGTAAAACCGGAACCACCTGGCTGGTCACCGCCCAGGGCGTCGGCGCCGTAGGTGGTGCGCTCGTGCTACCCGCGGTGGCCCAGCGCACGTCAAGACTCGCGGTACTGCGCGCGGCGGTGGCGACACTGGCCGTCTCCCTGGCGGCGTACGGCCTTTCGACCAATCTGACGGCCGCGGCGGCTTCGATGGTCTTGGTCGGTGGGGCGTACGTAGGCACGCTGACCGGGTTAAACACCTCGGTTCAGGTCCACGCACCGCGCGAGACCCGTTCACGAATACTGGCCCTTTACACCCTATCTCTCTCGATTTTCTACCCCCTCGGCGCCTTCGCGCAGGCCGCGGCGGCCAAACTGGCCGGGGTGAGGGCCGTGACGCTCGGCGCGGCCGGCGCGCTCGCGCTGTTAGTAGTGTCGGTCGAACTTCTCCGTCCGAACTACTGGCGAGCTATGGGGACCCCCACGACGTCGTCACCATTGCTGGCAGACTAGAGCGGTGCCTTTCGTCTCGACCAATCCCGCCACCGAAGAGGAGGTCGCGCGCTTCGCGACGCACCGCCCGGAGGAAATAGAACAGATACTTGAGAGCGCCCACCGCGCCTACGTGCGTTGGGGTGGCGCCAGTGCCCGTGAGCGTGCGGCGTTACTGCGTAGCGTCGCCGACCTCTTAGAGAGCGAAGTGCCGGTCGTCGCCGCACTCATGACGAGTGAAATGGGCAAAACCTTCGCCGCGGCGAAGGGCGAAGCGATGAAGTGCGTAATGACGTTGCGGTACTTCGCCGATAACGGACCCGAACTACTCGACGAGGAGTCGATTACGACGTCGGGTTCACGTAGTGGAGTGCGCTACGAGCCGCTCGGGGTGATATTCGCGGTAATGCCCTGGAACTTTCCGCTATGGCAAGTGGTGCGGATGGCGGCCCCAACCTTGATCGCTGGGAACGTCGTCGCGTTCAAACACGCACCCAACGTCCCGAGCTGCGCAAAGTACCTCGAGTCGCTCTTCGTGCGCGCCGGCGTCGAACCCGGCGTGGTGAGCAATCTCTTCGTGGAGATCGAAGACGTGCCGGCGATCATCGCCGACCGGCGTGTCGTCGGCGTGACGCTCACCGGGTCCGAGAGGGCCGGGCGCGTGGTGGCGTCGTTGGCCGGAAGTCACTTGAAGAAGTGCGTTCTCGAACTCGGTGGGTCGGACCCCTTCATCGTCGCGCCCTCGGCCGACTTAGAGCGTACGGTGGCGATGGCGGTCACCGCGCGAATTCAAAATAACGGACAGGCCTGCATCGCGGCCAAACGATTCATCGTCGTGCGCGAGCGGGCCGACGAGTTCGTCGACGGCTTCGTCACCGCTATGGCCGCGGTGCGTACGGGAGATCCCATGGACCCCGCGACCGAACTCGGTCCCCTAGTGTCGCACGCCCAACGTGACCTCCTCGACGCCCAGGTGACGTCGTCGGCCGCCGCGGGCGCCGCCGTTTTGACCGGCGGGGTCGTGGGCGGTGAACGGGGCTACTACTACCCGGCGACCGTGTTGCGCGATGTGCCCGAGACTTCACGCGCGGCCCGTGAGGAGCTTTTCGGGCCGGTCGCGGTCGTGCACGTGGTGGGCGACCTCGACGAAGCGATTCGCGTCGCGAACGACACGCCCTGGGGATTAGGGGGCTCGATCTGGGCCCGCGACGAGGACGAGATTGACCGGGCGATCCGAGGACTCACGGTCGGCACAGTATTCGCGAACGCGATCGTGGCCTCGATGCCGGAGCTGCCCTTTGGGGGAACGAAGAACTCCGGGTTCGGACGGGAACTCTCCGTCGCGGGTACGAGAGAGTTCACGAACGTAAAGTCGTATTTCGTCGCGTGAGCGAACTGCTCTACTTCGACCACGCCGCCTCCGCACCCCGGCGCGAGGAGGTCAGCGACGCCATGGGGCGGTGGCAGCACGGTGTCGTCGGCAATCCCTCCGGTAGCCACCGCGCCGCCCGCGAGGCCCGTCGAGCGATCGAAGAGGCCAGGGACGAAGTCGCGGCCCTGGTGGGCGCGGCCCCGGGGGAGGTTATCTTCACCGCGGGGGGCACCGAGTCGTGTCATTTGGCCGTCGTGGGAGCGACCTCTCACCATCGACGACACCACGACCGTTCGGAAGTAGTCGTATCGCGCGTCGAGCACCACGCGGTGCTCGACGCCGCCCAACAGCTCGCTCGTGACGTCGCGGGCGTCACCGTTCGCTTCGTGGAGGTTGACCGGGACGGAGTGTGCGACCTCGAATCATTGGCCCAACAACTCAGCGCCAACACCGCAATCGTGAGCGTGATGGCCGTCAATAACGAGACCGGCGTTCGCCAACCACTCGACGCCGTTAGTGCGTTGGCCCACTCTCATCAACAAAGTGATTTAGTCACGCACAGTGACGCCGTCGCCGCCGCACCGTGGCTCAGCCTCCCGGTCGTCACGGCGAGCGTTGACCTCGTGTCGATCTGTGCCCACAAGCTGGGTGGGCCGGTCAACAGTGGCGCGCTCATTGTGCGCCACGGCGTGGGCGTGGACGCGGTAACGCCCGGCGGTGGACAGGAACGGGGTCGGCGCGGCGGAACGCTCGACGTGGCCGCGGCGGTCGGACTGGCGACCGCGCTGCGCGCGACGGCTCGCGATCTGGTGGAAGTGAATGAACGAGTTGGCGATCTACAAAGGACTCTCGCCGCGGCGTGCGCGCTGCTGCCCGGCGGTCGGGTTACCGCCGAGGGCGCCGCCCGCGTGCCGGGCACGGTGCACGTGACCTTTGCGGGTGTAGCGAGCGACGAGGTCCTATTCCTCTTGGATCAGGCGGGGGTGTGCGCGTCGGCCGCCGCGAGTTGCTCGAGCGGGGCGGCCGTGAGTAGCCACGTCTTGGCGGCCATGGGCGTTGACCCCCTTCGCGCCCGCGGGTCGCTTCGTCTCTCGATGGGCCCCGACACCACGGCCGACGAAGTGGAGGCGCTCATCGCGATCCTCTCTAGGGTCGTGTACGCGCTCAACGAAGGGGGTTAGCGCGCCGCCTGGCAGACTGGGGTGGTGAAAGTACTCGTAGCGATGAGCGGGGGTGTCGACTCCTCGGTGGCGGCCGGGCTGCTGGTGGCGGCCGGTCACGACGTCGTGGGCGCTACGTTAAAGCTCTGGGGCGGGCCGTCGGATTCGGGCTGCTGTTCGGTGGGCGACGTCGACGACGCGCGACGGGTGGCGCAGAACCTTGGAGTTGACCACCACGTTTTTAACTACAGCGAGGAGTTCGAGCAACACGTCGTCGCCCCCTTCGTCGCTGGTCAGTTGGCCGGTCGCTCGCCGAATCCCTGCATCGAGTGCAATCGCAAAATTAAGTTCGATGTGCTCTTCGACCGGGCCCGTCGACTGGGTTTCGACGCGGTCGCGACCGGGCACCACGCGCGCGTGGTGCCCTTCGCGGGCCAACCGGCTTTGGCGCGCGGCGTCGATCCGGCCAAGGACCAGAGTTACGTTCTGGGTTACCTGCGGGGCGACCAACTGAAACACCTGATGTTGCCCATTGGTCACCTCCTTAAAATTGACGTGCGCGCGCACGCCCAGCGCTTGGGACTACGAACCTGGGACAAACCCGACAGTCAAGACGTCTGCTTCATCCCGTCGACGCTCGGGCGTGAGGATTTTTTTCGCCGTCGAGCGGCGCTGACGAGAGCCGACGTCGTCGATCGGGCGTCGGGTGAGGTGATCGGCGTTAGTGAGGCCGCCGAACTCGTGACCGTCGGTCAGCGACGGGGAGTGGCGCCGGGTCGTGACGGAACCCGGCGCTACGTATCGCGGGTTGATCTCGGGGCTCGACGCATTGAAGTGGGACCGCTCGAGGAGATAATGGTGAGTGAGTTGGCGCTCGACGAATCGTCAATCTCTTTCGCCCGCACGGCCCCGGAGCAAAATGAGATAGTTATGGTCCAGTCCAGTGCTCACGGTCGGGTCCAACCGGCAACCCTCCGACGCGCAGGGCGGTGGTCCATTCAATTTCACTCGCCGACGCGGCCCGTGGCGCCCGGTCAGAGCGTCGTGTTCTATCGAGTAGACGAACCCACGATCGTCGAGGGTGCGGCGATCGTCGCGCCGTGACCAGCCTCGAGCGCGCGTCGTGGCTGCGCGAGGAGATAGCGCGCCACAATGAGGCCTACTTCGTCGACGACGCTCCCCTCATTCCCGACGGTGACTACGACGCGCTCGTGCGCGAACTACGTGAGCTGGAGCTAAATCACCGCGAACTGCGTAGCGACGATTCGGTAACCGGTCGCGTCGGAGCGCGGGCTTCCCTCTTCGCCGAGGTGCGCCACCGCGAGCCGATGTTGAGTCTAGATAACGTCTTCGACGGCGAAGAATTGACGCAGTGGCTCCACCGCGTCGCTCGAGCCCTGGGCCGAGAGTCCAACGAGTTGGTCTACGCCGTCGAACCCAAAATAGACGGGCTGGCCCTATCGATTACCTACCGTGATGGCGAACTCGTCTCGGGCGTCACCCGCGGCGACGGGCGGGTCGGAGAGGACGTGAGCGCCAACGTTCGCACGATAGCCAACATTCCCGCACGGCTGGAATCGGGCGCTGGTCTCGTTGAGGTTCGCGGCGAGGTGTTTTTGGCCCGAGAGGACTTCGAAGAACTTAACCGTCGCCAAAGGCGGGAGGGAGCGAAGGAGTTCGCCAATCCCCGTAACGCGGCGGCCGGTAGCTTACGGCAAAAGAATCCGGCGGTGAGCGCGGCGCGCCCCCTCTCCTTCCTCGCGTACCAGCTCATTGACGGGAGCGGGACGTACACGAGTCACCTCGAGACCCTGGATCAACTGGGACGGTGGGGCTTTCTCACCGCTCGTGAAACGACTCGCGAGGTGGGCGCACCGAACGTCGTCGCGCGCAGTAGTTGGTTCGAGGAACGTCGCCACGACTTCGCCTACGACATCGACGGTGTAGTGATCAAGCTCGACGACCTGGCCGACCGAGTGAGGCTCGGGACCACGAGTCGGGCGCCCCGGTGGGCCATCGCACGAAAGTTTCCGCCCGAAGAGAGAATGACCCGCCTCGTAGCGATCGAAGTCTCGATAGGCCGCACCGGTCGCGCAACCCCCTTCGCCGTGCTGGAACCGGTGGTCGTGGCCGGTTCGACCGTATCGATGGCGACCCTGCACAACCAAGATCAGGTCGCCGCGAAAGACGTTCGCGTCGGGGACTTCGTAGTGGTGAGAAAGGCCGGTGACGTAATCCCCGAAGTGGTTCGCGCCGTCGTGGAACCGGGCAAGCGGCGGGGCGCCGTGTGGCGCTTTCCCGCGGACTGCCCCCAGTGTCACCAGCCCCTCGAGCGGCGCGTCGGCGAGAGTGACACCTACTGCGTTAATCCGGCCTGTCCGGCCCAACTGCGCCAGCAGATCGTGCATTTCGCGTCACGCTCCGCACTCGATATCGAAGGTCTCGGCGAGGCGCGCGTCGCGCAGCTCCTCGACGTCGGACTCGTCCAAGACGTAGCGGATCTCTTCACCCTGCGAGCCGAAGAGATCGCTGCGCTCGAGGGCTTCGGTGACTTATCGGCCTCATCCCTCGTTGACGCAATCAACGCGGCGAAGAGCTCACCGCTACGACGGGTCTTGATTGGGCTCGGGGTGCGACACGTCGGTCCGGTCGCCGCGCGCGCCCTGGCTCAGCACTTTCTCACCTACTCCGCGATGGCCGCGGCCCCGCTCGAAGAGCTCGAGGCGATTGACGGGGTGGGTTCGGTAATCGCTCAATCGGTCTACGAGTACTGCCGCGATCGCGACAACGTGGCGCGACTCGATCGGCTACGCGAACTCGGCGTCGCCTTGCGTGAACCGGAGGCGTCGGTGGCGGTTGAACAGACCCTCGCCGGTCGGGCCGTGGTGGTCACGGGCTCCATCGAGGGCTACACCCGCGAGGGAGTAGACGCGGCCATTGCGCAGCGGGGTGGGACGTCACCGGGGTCGGTGTCGAAGAAGACGTACTGCCTCGTCATCGGGGAGGCGCCCGGGGCGTCGAAGGTCGCGCGGGCCCTCGAGTTGGGCGTACCGCGCGTGGGGGCGGACCAATTCTCGACCCTGCTGGTGACCGGCGAGTGGCGGGCCGTGCTCGCCTAGACGTTCCTTACTAGGGTTTAGTCAATGGCCCCGCCACTCGCCCCCGGACACACACTCGTTGGGCGCTACCGCATTGGGACGTCGCTCGGCGGCGACGCGTCGAGTGAACTGTTCCGCGCTGACGATCTCTCGTTGTCGCGCCCCGTCGTCGTGCAGGCGCTGCGCGGTGAGCTGGCCGCGCACGAAGAAGTGCGGCGGGCTTTCCGGGACCGGATTATTCGGGCGGCGGCGCTCAGTCATCCCCACGTGGCGAAAGTCTTCGACGGGGGCCAGGAGTCCGGAACAATATTCGCGGTCGGTGAGTATCTCTCGGGCGGGTCGCTAGAGACCCTGCTCGGCCGCGGACGGCGACTCAGTGTGGAAGAGGCGGCCCGTCTCGGGCGAGACGTCGCGAGCGCGCTCGCCTACCTGCAGGACAACGATCTCGTTATGGGGGGACTGTCGCCGATGACGCTGCTCTTCGGTGACGACGGCCGAGTACGAGTCGGAGACGTCGCGGTGGGCGGTCTCGCCGCGCGCTTTCGCGAGCGTATCTCCCTCAACGACGCGCGTTACTACTCCCCCGAACAGGCCATCGGCGAATCGGCGAGCGCGGCTAGTGACGTTTACGCGCTCGCTCTCGTACTCTTCGAGGCCGTGACCGGAACGACTCCGTTCGAGGGCTCGACCGTCGAAGCGACGTTGCGGGCCCGACTCAACGCCCCACTGCCCGTGCGCGCGGAACTGGGCACCCTTGATATGGTGTTGGCCCAAGCTTCTATCCCCGATCCCCTTCTGCGATTGAGCGCCGCCCAATTCGCTTCACGTCTCGGCGCCGTAGTCGACGCCCAACCCTTCGAGGTGGGTGTCGTCCCCGAGGGCCGTCCGCTCCTGGCGGACTTCGCGCCCGCGGCGCCGAGACGGCGCACCGTAGGGTTCCAGCCCCCCTCTCCCGAAGAGATGGTGGCGAACCCACCGAGCGGTGTCGGTGCGTCGCGCGCAGTCGGCCCCACCGCGAGGGGCCCGAGTGATCGACGGGCTTTGGCTCACACCCCGAGATTCGACGCCTCTTCGTACGCGTTGAAGCGAGCGCGCCCACGCGTAGGTCACTACGCGCTAGCCGGGTTGGCCCTGGTGGTCGTCGTCGCGGCGGTGCTCGCGTGGCGGGGGGGACTCTTTAGCAACACGCACCGAGTGCCGACCCTGGTCGGGTTGAGCGTCGCGCAGGCTTCGTCGATTTTGACTCAGGACGGATATACGTTGCTCGTCAATCATGCGGTGGTCTCGGCGCACGTTCCTCTAAACGACATCGCCACTCAGTCGCCGGCCGCGGGCACCAGCGCCAAGTCCGGTTCGGTCATAGGGGTCAACGTGTCGGCGGGGCCGACCGCGGTGACGTTGCCCGCGCACCTCGTGGGCGAGAGCTGCGCGCGCGCCACCGCGCAGCTGACGGCCCACCACGTGGTGGCCCACTGCCCCGCCAGTCGTGCGATCTACTCCTCGACGCCCCGCGGTGACGTCGCTCGCGTAACCTACGGCGCCACCAGTAACCCGTTGGCCGTACCGCGGGGAGCGACCGTTACTTTGGTGCTTTCGAAGGGACGCCACGCAACGTCGACGACGTCCACGACCGCGGTGAACGGCCCGCGCGCGGTACCCAACGTGGTGGGGGACAACTACGCGCGCGCCTACGCGGCGATGAAGCGCGCCGTTCTCTACTTCACTACGACCGGCCCTCATTCGAATACCACGACGTGGACCTACGTTATTTCTCAGAGTCCCAAGGCCGGTACGGTGGTGCCCTATAGATCGACCGTGACCTTGCGAGTGCGCTGACGTGAACGCCCCGTGCGATCTCTGCGAGGCCGCCGTAGTGACGAAGCGCTACTTCGCCAACGACGAGTGTTGGATCGGTGACTGCGAGATCTGCTTAGTGCCGATGGTGGTGTGGCGAGTGCACGACGCGACTCCGCCGCCCGAAGTGAAGCGGCGCCTCCACGACGCCCTGCGCGACGTCGCGACCACGCGCTTCGCCGACGGCGACTGGCGCATCGACGATCACATGCGCAACATCCCCGAGCACTACCACGCCCACGCGCGACCGCCGTTTGCGTGGAAGGCGCCGCCGAGCTAACGCCGCGTCGGTACACTCAAAGAACCAAGTAGAGGAGACGTGATGGGAGCACTGGACGGGCGGGTGGCCGTCGTAACGGGGGCCGGTCGAGGAATCGGACGTGAGCACGCCCTCCTGTTCGCCGCCGAAGGCGCTCAAGTTGTCGTGAACGATCTCGGTGGGGCACTGGACGGCTCGTCGGCGGCGGCCACGCCGGCCGAAGAGGTCGTCGAAGAGATTCGCCGCATGGGCGGCGAGGCGGTGGCGAATCACGACGACGTCGCGACGTGGGCGGGCGGTGAGCGGCTCATCGAGAGCGCTCTGGAGGCGTTCGGGGACCTGCACGTCCTGGTCAACAACGCGGGGATCTTGCGAGACCGCGTTCTGGTAAATCTCAGTGAAGCGGACTGGGACGCCGTGGTCAACGTCCACCTCAAAGGTCACTTCGTGCCGACGCGACACGCCGCGGCGTACTGGCGCGAGCGCGCGAAGTCCGGTCACGACGTGAAAGCGTCGATTATCAATACTTCGTCGACTTCCGGCCTGCTCGGCAACGTCGGACAGTCCAACTACGGCGCGGCCAAGGCCGGGATCGCGGCGTTCACCGTAATCGTCGCCGAGGAACTGGCGCGATACGGCGTGCGCGTTAACGCGATTGCGCCGGCGGCGCGAACCCGCATGACCGAGTCCACCCCCGGCCTCTCCGACGTCGTCGAACGGCCGACCGACGCGGCCGTTTTCGACAGCTGGGATCCAGCGAACGTTTCGCCGCTGGTGGCCGCGCTCGCGAAGGTCGACTGCGCCATCACCGGCGAGGTCTTTTTCGTGCACGGCGGTACGGTCCGTCGATTTAAAAACTGGACCATGACCGACGCCCTAGAGCGCGACGATCGTTGGACGGTTAACGAACTCGCCGAGCGGCTGCCCACACTGGTTTCGTGAACCCCGAGCGCCCCGCGGCGCACCTCGAACGCGACGACCCCGACGGGCTGCTTAGCGCGGTCTCGGACCCGGCGGGGGCCGCTTTCGGCACGCTGGGCAGCGAGGCCGGAAGCGACCTCAACTGGTTCTCGCTCTTGCGTCAGCGAGTCCAACTTCGCGCGGCCGCGTCTTCGCGTTACTCCTGGTGGGTTCTCTGGTCGCTACTCGCGGGGCTATTCGCGCTTAACTTCACTTTCACCGTCTTCATAGTCGCCCTGCCCACGGTGGCGAGCCAGTTCCACTCGTCGGTGAGCGTCCTCACCTGGACCATGGTGGGCCCCCTCCTCGCCTACGGACTGGCCGCGCCCCTGCTGGGCAAGACGGGCGATATCTACGGCCATCGCCGCCTCTACCTCATCGGCTTGGCCGGTGCGATGGTTTCGGCGCTGCTTACCGCCCTATCGCACAACGTCGATATGTTGCTCGTCGCCAGAACGCTCGACGGAGTCCAGGGGGCGGCCACCGGTACGGCGTCGGGGGCACTCATCAACGCGGCCTTTTCGCGCGAAGAGCGCGTGAAGGCGCTGGGGTGGTGGAGCCTCGTGGGGGCCGGGGGGCCGGTCATCGGAGTCTCGCTCGGCTCGCCCATTATTGCCGCCTTCGGGTGGCGCGCGCTCTTTTGGTTCCAACTCGTCGTCCTCGCGGGGGCGCTCGCGGTCGTGGCGGTGGTATTGCCGCGAGCCCGTACGTCGCGAGAAGCGGCCGCCCGGGCCCAGGCCCAAGCCCGCGCTGAGTTCCACCAACTCGATTGGCTCGGTAGCGCGTCGCTGTCGATCTCGGTGACCCTGGTGATGCTCGGACTTTCCCTCGGACCGTCGCAGGGGTGGGCCAGCGAAGTGACCCTGGCGCTGTTCGTCGCGGGGGTCTTCACCGCGGCGCTATTCGTGTACCGCCTACGCCACGCTGCGCACCCGCTGATTCCGGCCTACTACTTCGCGCGCCGTAATTTCGTGATGCCGATGGTGTTGCGGGCCTGCGCGAACTTCGCGTACTTCGGTGGATTCTTTCTCTTCCCCCTTCTCATGGAGCAGGGTTACGGCTACTCCATCCCTCGGGTGGGCGCGCTCGCGATCGCGCGACCGCTCACCTTCGCCCTCTCTTCGCCCCTAGCGGGCTACGCGGCCGTTCGCGTCGGCGAGCGGGCCAGCGCGCTGGCCGGGGCCCTCTTTCTGACCGGCTCCATGGCCCTGTTCGCGCTCCTCCAACCGACTAGCGGCGCGTGGTTGGTCGCGATCGCCCTCGCCCTGTCGGGACTCGGGATGGGCGTCGCGATGCCGTCGACTAGCTCGGTCATGGCCTCTGAGGTGAAGGTGTCGGAGTTCGGAGTGATGTCGGCGGCCCAACTGCTAGCTATGCAGGTTGGAGAAGTGGCGGGTATTGAGGTTCTCGAAACCATCCAACAGAGTGCGGCCCGCTCGCGCGGCCTGGCCCACGCGGCGGCGGGCCCGGCGCTGTTGAGCACCTTTCGTACTCCCTTCGTCCTCGCCGCGGCGGTGAGCGCGTTGGCCGTCGCGACGGCCGGCTTCTTACGCTCGGTACCTCGCCCGCGCCGAGGGGCCCGCAATCGCCTCCGGTAGTCTTGAGGCCGTGAGCGCCAACGTCCTGCCCGGCTGTGAACCGCTTTCGCACCGTGGGGGCCCCGGCGGCGTGCTGGTACTGCACGGGTTTACCGGCAATCCCTCCACAGTTCGACCCCTCGCCGAGGGCGCCGTGGCCGCTGGTTTCTCCGTTGAGATGCCCCGCCTGCCCGGGCACGGTACCTCCGTGGAGGACCTGGCGAGCGCTACTTGGACCCAGTGGGTCGACGAAGCGCTGCGCGCGTACGACGTGCTCGCGGAGCACTGTTCGAACGTGGCGGTGGTCGGGTTGTCGATGGGCGGCGCGCTCAGTGCGTACCTGAGCGCGCGACGCGTCGTCGCGGGGTGCGTCTTTATCAACCCCGTCGTGAAGCCGCCCGCACCGGAGATCATTGACGGTCTCGAACAGCTCCTCGCCGCGGGTATCGAGTCCTACGAAGCCATTGGCTCGGATATCAAGCGTGAGGGTGTCGTTGGGACCTCCTACGACGCGACGCCGCTGCGCGCGGCCAAGAGCCTCTTTGAAGGGTTGGCGCAGGTGCAACGAGACCTGGAGCGAATAACCGCCCCGTGTCTACTGTTCTCGAGTCGCGAGGACCACGTGGTGACGCCCGATAACGGCGACGAGCTCGTCGCGCGCGTACGCGGTCCGGTTGAGCGAGTTTGGCTCGAGAACTCCTACCACGTCGCCACGCTCGACTTCGACCAAGACCTCGTCACGGCGCTCACCGTGGACTTCCTGGCGCGAGTTCTTCGCTAGTGGCCCCCGCGATTGGTCGCGACGAAGTCGCCAAAGTTGCGCGATTGGCGCGCCTGCGGCTCAGCGACGAAGAGTTAGACACCTTTACCGAGCAGCTCGGTCAGATTCTCGACCACGCGCAGGACATCGCCGCACTCGACCTGTCGGGGGTGGCCGCGACCGCGCACCCCTTCCAACTGAGAAACGTCGTACGACCAGACGAAATCCGCCCCAGTCTCGATCGCGACGTCGTCTTGAGCGAAGCGCCCGACGTCAGCGACCACCGCTTTGCCGTGCCGCGGATTTTGGACGCCCCGTGACGAGCGCCGCGGCGACGGCTCGCGCCGTGCGGGAGGGGTCGGTCAGCGCGCTCTCCGTCGTCGAAGAGGCGCTCGCTAGGGTCGGCCAACGAAACGACCAGCTCAACGTCTTTCTCCACGTAGATCGGCCGGGGGCCCTGGCGGCGGCGCGCCGCGTCGACGAGGCCGTCGCTCGGGGCGAGGACCCCGGTCCGCTCGCGGGAGTGCCCCTCGCTCTCAAGGACAATCTCTGTCAAACGGGGGTACCCACCACCGCGGGGTCGAAGATCCTGGCCCAGTGGCGACCGCCCTACAGTGCGACCGTGGTCGAGCGCGTCGTGGCCGCCGGGGCCATCGTGATCGGTAAGACCAACCTCGATGAATTCGCTATGGGATCGTCGACGGAGAATTCGGCCTTCGGTCCCACCCGTAATCCCCTCGACCCGACGAGGGTGCCCGGCGGATCTTCGGGCGGCTCCGCGGCGGCCGTCGCGGCGGGGATGGTGCCGATTTCGCTCGGCTCGGACACCGGTGGCTCCATTCGTCAGCCCGCGGCCCTCTGTGGAGTAGTGGGCGTGAAGCCGACCTACGGCTCGGTCTCTCGTTACGGCCTCATCGCCTTCGCGAGCTCCCTAGACCAGATCGGTCCCCTGGCTACGAACGTGACGGACGCGGCTCTGCTCCTCGAGGTCATAGCGGGACACGACCCCCGCGATTCGACCTCCCTGCCCGAGGGCAGTCCCGCGCTTATGGCCCACCTCGACGACGGCGTCGCGGGGGTGCGCGTGGCGCGGGTGCGCGAACTGATCGAAGGGGCCGACGACGACGTCGTGGCCGCCGTCGACGCGGCGGCGGCGGCTCTGCGCGACGGGGGGGCTATCGTCGACGACGTATCGATACCCGAGTTGCGCCTCGGCCTGTCGGCGTACTACCTCATCGCTCCCGCCGAGGCGTCGAGTAACCTGGCCCGCTACGACGGCGTGCGCTACGGCCTGCGGGTGAGCGGCGACGACGTCGGCGCGATGTACGAAGCGACGCGCAGTGCCGGATTCGGCGCCGAAGTGAAGCGGCGAATCATGCTCGGGACCTACGCCCTCTCCGCGGGTTACTACGACGCGTACTACGGACAGGCGCTGAAGGTTCGAACGGAGATGATCGGGGCCTTTCGAAGGGCCTACGCCCGGGCCGACGTACTGCTCGGTGCGACGGCGCCCTCGGTGGCCTTCGCCCTGGGCGCCAGAGCTCAAACGCCACTGGCGATGTACCTCTCCGACGTCTTCACGATCCCGACCAATCTGGCCGGCGACGCCGCCGTTTCGATACCCTTCGGCGTGGGGGAGGGCGGAATGCCCGTAGGGGTACAACTACTCGGGCCCGGCCGCAGCGAGGCCGGCCTCCTGGCGGCCGGGCGAGTACTCGAACGCGCCCGGGGCGACTCGTGACCGACTTCGACGAGTGGGAGACGGTCGTGGGACTCGAGGTCCACACCGAGCTTAAAACCGTCACCAAGATGTTCTGCGGCTGCGAGAACATCTTCGGGGCCGAGGCCAACACGCACGTCTGCCCCGTGTGCCTAGGTCTGCCGGGCTCACTACCGGTGCTCAATGTGCGCGCGGTCGAGCTGGCGATCGCCATCGGTTTGGCGCTCAACTCCACCGTGAGCCCCTCCACCTTTCACCGCAAGAACTACTTCTACCCCGACATGCCCAAGGACTACCAGATCAGCCAGTACGACCAGCCGATCAACGTCGGGGGATACCTCGATTTGCCAGACGGTTCGCGTGTCACCATCGAACGGGCCCACCTAGAAGAGGACACCGGCAAGTCGACCCACCTCGGAGGCGGCGGACGCATTCACGGGGCGGACCGGTCCCTCGTGGACTACAACCGCTCGGGGGTTCCCCTGGTGGAGATCGTCTCGGGGCCCGATATGCGTAGTGCGGCGCAGGCCCGGTCCTACGTCAGTGAGCTGCGGGCGATTCTGGTGGCGGTCGGGGCCTCCGACGGACGAATGGAGGAGGGTTCGCTGCGCATCGACGCCAACGTGTCGGTGCGTCGCCGTGGTGAGTCTTTCGGCACGCGTTGCGAGATCAAGAACCTTAACTCGCTGCGCAGCTTGGGTCGCGCGATCGAGTACGAAGCCCGCCGGCAGATAGACCTCATCAAAAGCGGCGCTCGAGTTCGTCAAGAGACACGCCACTGGGACGAGGGTCTCGCGGTCACCGCCACGATGCGCTCGAAGGAGGAGGCCGAAGACTACCGCTACTTTCGTGAGCCGGACTTAGTGGATCTGGTGCCGGGCGACTCGTGGCGCGACGCCGTGGCGGGCTCGCTGGCGCCCCTGCCCGCGCAAAGGCGCGAGACTTTAGCGACGCGGCTGAGTGACCCGACGGCGGCCCAACTCGACGCCGTCGTGGTGGTGGTAGACCTCGGATTCGACGGGTTCGTTTCGGCGGCCCTCGACGCGGGGGTCGGTGTGGCCCTCGCCCTGGCGAGGGCCGCGAACGAACTCGCTAAGGATCCCGACCGTGCCCGGAAACTGGCGACGTCGTCGTTCGTCTCGGTGCTCGCCCTGGAAGAGGGTGGCCAACTCTCGTCCACCCAGGCCAAGGCCGTTCTGGCTGAACTCCTGGAAACGGGGGGGGACCCCGCGGCGATAGTGAGGGCCAAGGGTTTTGAGCAGTTGAGTGACGACGCCGTCGAGGAAGTGGTGGCCGCGGCGATAAACGACCACCCCAACGAGTGGGCGCGTTACGCCGCGGGCGACGACAAGCTAGCGCAGTTCTTCGTCGGCGAGGTGATGAAGCGCTCCCGGGGTCGGGCCAACGGTAAGGCGGTTATCGCTGAGCTGGCGTCGCGTCGGTGAGCCACTCGGTGGCGCTAGGTGCCGGTGACGCGTCGTCGCGCTACCGGCGCCGCGCTTTAGTCGAAGCACCACGACGTCTCCTAGACTCAACGCATGTCTGAGCACCCTACGCCTCGTAGTTCTGACGTTACGGTCGGGCGTGGCCGGGCGCCGGCTCGCTCGATGCTGCGCGCGATGGGTCTCGGCGACGAGGACATGAAGAGGGCCCAGATCGGTGTCGCGTCGAGTTGGAATGAGGTGACGCCGTGCAACTTGCCGCTCAGTCGCCTGGCCCAGGCGTCGAAGAGGGCCATTCGCGACGGCGGGGCGCTGCCCTTCGAGTTCGTCACGATCGCGGTCTCGGACGGCATCTCCATGGGCCACGAGGGGATGCACGCGTCGCTCGTGTCGCGCGAAGTTATTGCCGATTCGGTCGAAGTCGTTATGCACGCCGAGCGATTCGACGCCATGGTGACCCTGGCGGGCTGCGACAAGTCACTGCCCGGAATGTTGATGGCCGCGGCCCGACTCGACGTACCTAGCGTCTTTCTCTACGGGGGCACGATACTGCCCGGACGGTTGAACGGGGTGGCGCTCGATATTACGTCGGTATTCGAAGCTGTGGGCGCGAACGCCGTCGGGGCGATGAGTGACGAGGAGTTGACCGCTATTGAGTGTGCGGCCTGCCCCGGGGAGGGTAGCTGCGCGGGCATGTTCACCGCGAACACGATGGCCAGCGTGGGCGAGGCTCTCGGCATGTCCCTGCTCGGCAGCGCGTCGGTGCCGTCGGTGGATCCTCGCCGCGACCGCTACGCCTACGAGTCGGGCGTGGCCGTGCTCAATCTCCTCGATCGCGCGGTGGGGGCCCGACAGATTATGACGAAGCCGGCCTTCGAAAACGCTATTGCGGTGGTGATGGCCCTCGGCGGGTCAACGAACGCCGTTTTGCACTTGCTAGCGATCGCCCACGAGGCCCGGGTCGAACTCGAATTGGAGGACTTTAATAGAGTCGCTCGCCGGGTTCCCCACATCGCCGACACCAAACCTCACGGCAAGTACCACATGAGCGACCTCGACGCGATTGGGGGAGTGCCGGTCGTACTGCAGCACCTTCTCGAGAACGACCTCCTGCACGGCGACGTAATGACCGTCAGCGGTCGGTCTATGGCCGATAGTCTCGAGGCCTACCACGCTCATTCACCCGACGGCGACGTCGTGCGTGACGTCGCCCACCCGATTCACCTTCACGGCGGAATCGCCGTATTGCGCGGCTCCCTCGCCCCGCGCGGCGCGGTCGTCAAAGTCGCCGGGATTGACGATCTGCGCTTCGAGGGCACCGCGCGGGTTTTCGACGGCGAGGTGGCGGCGATGGCGGCGATTGTCCAGGGTGACATCGCACCGGGCACGGTGCTCGTCATTCGCTACGAGGGGCCCAAGGGGGGTCCCGGAATGCGCGAGATGTTGGCGGTAACGGGAGCCCTGAAGGGCGTCGGTCGCGGCGGCGACTGTGCGCTGGTGACCGACGGCAGATTCAGCGGGGGCACCCACGGCTTCTGCGTGGGCCACGTGGCCCCCGAGGCGCTCGACGGCGGTCCCATTGCGCTGGTGCGCGACGGCGACCGGATCGTCATTGACGTCAACGAATACCGAATCGACGTTCTGGTCTCCGAGGAGGAACTGGCCCAACGCGCCCTCGACGTAGCGCCGTTCGTGCCGCGCTACACGACCGGAGTACTCGAGAAGTTCGCGCGCGTCGTCCAGGGGGCCGAAACCGGCGCAGTCACGACTCGCTGAGCGCTTGTGTCGGGCGCGGCGACCGTCTAAAGTGGGTACGTGATTACCCGCAAGACGATTCTGGTAGTAGTAGGCGCTCGGCGCCGGTAGTCACGCGTACACGCATACCGGAGGCCTCCCAAAATGGGAGGCCTTTTTGCTTATAGGACAACAAGGAGTGAAGTGGAACTCACCGGAGCGCAGGCCCTCATCAAGAGTCTCGAACACGAGGGCGTCGACACGATCTTCGGGCTGCCCGGCGGAGCTATTTTGCCCGTGTACGACCCCATTCTCGACTCGCCAATTCGCCACATACTGGTGCGCCACGAGCAGGGTGCCGGTCACATGGCCGAGGGCTACGCCCTGGCTAGCGGTCGCGCGGGCGTCGCGATGGTGACGAGCGGTCCCGGGGCGACCAATATCGTCACCCCCATCGCGAACGCGCACATGGACTCCACGCCGCTGGTGGTCGTGACCGGTCAAGTCGCCACCGCCTCCATCGGCAGTGACGCCTTCCAAGAGTGTGACATCACCGGTATCACCATGGGGATCACCAAGCACAACTTCCTCGTCCAATCCGCGCACGACATTCCGCGCGCCGTGGCGGCGGCCTTTCACCTCGCTACGACGGGGCGACCGGGTCCCGTACTCATCGACTTGCCCAAGGATGTCGCCCAGTCGACGATGCAGTGGTGGTACCCCTCTTCCGTCGAGGAGTTAGACCTCCCGGGTTACCAGCCCGCGTCGTCCATAGACGGCGACGCGCTCGATCGAGCGGTGGCGCTCATCGCGGCGAGCGAGCGGCCGGTCCTGTACGTGGGCGGGGGGACCCTCAAATCCCGGGCCTCCGCGCAGTTACGGGCGTTCGTCGATCGGGTTCGCATTCCCGTGGTGACGACGCTGATGGCGCGCGGGGCCCTGCCCGACTCCCACGAAATGAACCTCGGTATGCCCGGTATGCACGGGGTCTACGCGGCCGTCACCGCTATGCAAAAATGCGACCTCCTCATCGCCCTGGGCGCTCGGTTCGACGACCGGGTAACGGGCCAGATCTCTTCCTTCGCGGCCGGGGCCAAAGTTATCCACGTCGACGTCGACCCCGCCGAATTTCACAAAGTCCGTCGCGCCGACGTCGCTCTTCAGTGCGACGTCGCCACGGCCCTCGGGGCCCTCGACGCCGCCGGGGCCGAGCCCGCCAACCTCGACGTGTGGTGGAAGGAGATTCGCAACTGGCAAGAGCGCTACCCCCTCGTCTACGACGATCCGCGACCCGAGGGACCCCTGCGTCCCCAGCACGTCATTGAGGCCATCGCGGCCAAGGCCCCGCCCGGCACCATCGTGGCGGCCGGTGTGGGCCAGCACCAGATGTGGGCGTCGCAGCACTGGCGCTTCGAAGAGCCCGGTACCTGGATCAACTCCGGGGGCGCGGGGACCATGGGTTTCGGTGTTCCGGCCGCCATCGGGGCCAAAGTGGCCCAGCCCGGTCGCACGGTGTGGTGCATAGACGGCGACGGGTGCTTTCAGATGACCGCCCAAGAGTTAACCACGGCTCGCGCCGAAGGGATACCGATCAAGGTGGCAATTTTGAACAACGCCTATCTCGGCATGGTGCGTCAGTGGCAAGAGATGTTCTACGAGGAGCGCTACTCCGAGGTCTACCTAGACGCCGACCTGCCCGACTACGTGAAGTGGGCCGAAGCGATGGGCTGCGTCGGGCTACGCGCCCGTACGCTCGAAGAGATGCACGACGTCATTGAGCGCGCGAACGAAATCGACGACGTCCCGGTCGTTATCGACTTTCGTACCGACGCTAGCGAAAAAGTCTTTCCGATGGTCGCTTCGGGCGCGAGCAACGACGACATCATGGTCCACCCCCGGCAGCGTTCGGCGGCGTCGTGACCGCGCCCGAGCCCTACGCGGGCGTCACGACGCACACCCCCGTGCGTCACCACATTCTGTCCGTGCTCGTTGAGAATAAAGCCGGTGTGCTCGCCCGCATCGCTGGTCTCTTCGCGCGACGCGGCTTTAACATCTACTCCCTGGCGGTCGCTCCGGCGGAGGGCCACGCCCGCTTCTCGCGCGTCACGATCGTCGTCGACGCCGAGTCGGCCCCCCTCGAACAGATTGTCGGACAACTGAACAAACTGGTGAACGTGGTTGACATAAAGGACCTAGCGCCGCGAGACGCGCTCGAGCGTGAGCTCCTCCTCGCCACGTTGCCCGTCGACGACGGCAATCGCGCCGCCGTCCTCGAGGTCGTGGCGAACGCGGCCGCTTCGATCGTTGACGTCAACGCCACGTCCCTGAGCGTCGTTCTCGCCGGAACGCCGCACGCGTGCGATTTACTCGAAAGGGCGCTCGAGGGTTTCAGCGACGTCGAGCTTCAGCGAACGGGTCGGGTCGCACTCCCTAGACTCACACAGACGGAATCGCTCTGAAAAGAAAAGGACTGCCACGATGACCACGTTGTTCTACCACGACGACGCTCAACCCGAACTGCTCAAGGCCAAACGGATCGCTATTTTGGGCTACGGTTCCCAGGGTCACGCCCACGCCCTCAATCTTCGAGACAGCGGCCACGACGTGCGCGTGGGCCTGCGCCCGGAATCCGGTTCGGTTCACAAGGCCGAAGAGGCTGGACTGAGAGTCCTACCAATCTCCGACGCGTGCGCCGAAGCGGACGTCATTATGGTCCTGGTGCCCGATACGGAGCAGAAGCGCACCTACGACCAGGAGATTGCCCCACAGCTAAGCGCGGGGAAGTGTCTCTTGTTCGCCCACGGCTTCAACATTCGTTTTAATCTCATTTCCCCTCCCCCCGACGTCGACGTCGCGATGATCGCTCCCAAGGGTCCGGGCCACTTGGTGCGACGGACCTACGTCGACGGCGCCGGGGTTCCGGCCCTGGTGGCGGTGCACCACGACGCCACCGGACAGGCCCACGCTCTGGCGTTGGCGTACGCCGACGCGATCGGAGCGACCCGAGCGGGGGTGCTCGAGACGACTTTCGCCGAGGAGACCGAAACGGACCTATTTGGCGAACAGGTCGTGCTGTGCGGTGGGGTGACCGCCCTGGTACGCGCGGGCTACGAAACACTCGTGGAAGCGGGGTACCAGCCCGAGAGCGCGTACTTCGAGTGTTTGCACGAGCTCAAACTCATCGTCGATCTTATGTACGAAGAGGGAATCACTGGTATGCGTTACAGCGTGTCGGACACGGCTGAGTACGGTGATTTGACGCGCGGTTCGCGCGTAATTACCGACGCCGTCAAGGGTGAGATGAAAAAGATTCTCACCGAGATCCAAGACGGTACCTTCGCCGCGGAGTGGATCGAAGAGAACGAAATTGGTCGGCCCCGCTACCGTGAACTGCGCGAGGCGGGAAAGCGTCACCCCATTGAACAGATCGGTACCACACTGCGCGCCATGATGCCCTTCGTTTCGGCGGGACGTCAGAAGGTGTCGGAAGCCTCGGGCGGAGACACCGACTAGGTCTTGGCGCCTTCGGCGCTAGTGAATAACGCGCACCAGAGCCCCGGAGGTGGCGTTTAGCTCCGTGACGGTGTTGGTGAACTGATTGGTGACCCAGACCGAGCCATCCCCGAGTGCGACGTCCGTGGGAGTGTTGAAGTGATACTTCTTTGCCGAAATGACGCGCACTACCGATCCCGTAGTGGCGCTTATTTCGGTGAGCGAGTTGTTGTAGGGGTTGGTGACCCACACGCGCGAGTGGGCGACCGCCACGTCGGTCGGGCCGTCGAAGTGATCGGTCGGGGAGCTCAGAGTTCTAAGGACCGCGCCCGTCGCGGCGCTTATTTCGGTCAGGGTGTTGTTGTTGGCGCTCGGTACCCAGACTCGGCCGCTACTGACCGCGACGGACTGGGGTTCGTCGAAGTGACCGGCGCCCGCGCCGATAACGCGCACCACGGCCCCCGTGTCGGCACTCAGTTCAGTTACCGTGTTGGAGTTCGCGTTGGTGACCCACACGCGTGAATGGGCGACCGCCACGTCGTTGGTTCCCTCGAGGCCGTTAGCCGGGTTCCCGGTGACTACGCGCACGAGAGAGCCGGAGTTGGTGTTTAGCTCAGTCACCGCGTTGCTGTACGGGATGGAGTTTCCCGCTGAATCGGTCAAGTGCAGTTGGTTGGCGACCCAGACCTTAGAGGCGCCTAGGGCGATACCCGCGGGCCCGCTAAGTGAGTCACCGGTAATTACGCGCAGCGCTAAACCGCTAGCGGCACTCAGGTCGGTTATCGAACTACCGGACTGGTTCGTTACCCAAACCTGAGTAGGCGACGCGGCGACCGCAATCGGTTCGTTGAAGCCGTAGTCCAGGGCGCTCAGTACGCGCACGACGCGACCGCTACGTTCGTTGATTTCGGTGACGGAGTTTCCGCTCACGTTAGTGACCCACACGTCACCACCCCCCACGGCGATACCCGTCGGGCCGTTAAAGTTTCGCGATGGACCACGCGTCGCGGCGAGGGCAATCGGTGAAAGCACCGCGCACGCACCGACCACCAGCGCGAGGGGCGCGAGGGCGCGGGCGGTCAGGGTTAGCTTCGTCACGGGAGTTCCCCTCGAGAGTTAGTGGGCGAAAGGGCCGTCATCAGCATAAGCGCCGCGGCGAAACGGCGGCGGTCGGGACCCGCGCGGCGGCCCGTGCGGGGTGAAAACACTTAACGTCACCGAACCCTAACTGACGTCTCCGTCACGATAGGTGGCCGACGACGTAGTTGATGCACGCGAGCAGGGCGGCGACGTCGTCGGGGTCCACGCTCGGGAACATCGCGATTCGCAGTTGGTTACGTCCGAGTTTGCGATACGGGTCCGTGTCCACGACGCCGTTGGCGCGCAGAGTCGTCGCCACCTGGTTGGCGTCTACGTCGTCGGAAAAGTCAATCGTGCCCACGACGTGACTGCGCTGCGCCGGGTCCTTCACGAACGGTTCGGCGAAGGGGGAGGCCTCCGCCCAGGTGTAGAGCGTTTCGGCCGACCGGCGACTGCGCCCGGCGGCGAAGGTGAGCCCCCCACCGTCGTTCATCCACTTGATCTGAGACGCCAGCAGGTGGATCGTGGCGAGGGAAGGAGTGTTATAAGTCTGGTTGAGCCGCGAGTTGTCGAGGGCAATTTTGAGATCGAAGAAGGCCGGCGTCCAGCGCGGCGACGCCGCGAGTCGCTCGATTCTCTCCACGGCGGCCGGTGAGCAGAGCGCGAGCCAGATCCCCCCGTCGGCGGCGAAGGACTTTTGCGGAGCGAAGTAGTAACAGTCGAACTGAGCGGGATCAATCGGCAGCCCCCCGGCGCCGGAGGTGGCGTCCACGGCGACGAGGCCAGTGGCGCCGACCGGACGCACGATGGGCATCATGACGCCGGTGGAGGTCTCGTTGTGGGTGAGGGCGTAGAGGTCCACGCTCTCGTCGGCGACCGCTTGGGGGTGGGTGCCGACTTCGCTCGTTATCACCGTCGGCGAGCTGAGGTGGGGCGCGTCGGCGACGGCGCTAGCGAACTTCGAGGAGAACTCTCCGAAACTGAGGTGCTGGGAGTGTTCAATGATGAGGTGAAAGCTCGCGGCGTCCCAAAAGCAGGTGGTGCCACCGTTGCCGAGGAGTACCTCGTAGCCGTCGGGCAAGTTGAACAGCGTTCTTAGTCCTTCACGAACTTCCCCCACTTTGTTACGGACCGTCGCTTGTCGGTGCGAGGTTCCCAGGTAGGTCGGAGCGTCTTGGGCCAGCGCCGCGACTTGTTCGGCGCGGACCTTGGAGGGCCCTGAGCCAAATCGTCCGTCTCGCGGTAGGAGGTTGGGGGGGATCTTGAGGGAGGGGGATGAACTCATAGACTCATTCTTACGGGAAACGAGAGGAGTCGAGCGGTGGGTGCGCGAGTCAGTGATCTGCTCGGTGGTCTCGCCCCGAGCGCGACTTTGGCCGTGGACGCCCGGGCGAAGGCACTCAAGGCGGCCGGCGAGCCCGTCATTGGTTTCGGCGCCGGCGAACCGGATTTTCCGACGCCGCCGCACATCGTGGAGGCCGCGGCCAGGGCCTGTTACGACCCGGCGAACTACAAGTACACGCCCACCGCGGGACTGGCTGAATTGCGTGAAGCGATCGTCGCGAAGAGTCTTCGCGACAGTGGCCTAGCCGTCGACGCCACGCAAGTTCTAGTAACCAACGGTGGTAAGCACGCCGTGGCGACGGCCCTTAAGTGCCTGCTGGACCCCGGTGACGAGGTTCTCATTCCCGCGCCCTACTGGACGACCTACCCCGAAGCGGTCTACCTCTGTGGGGCGACTCCGGTTCCCGTGATGACCGACTCGGCGTTGGGATTTCGTCTCACCGTCGAGGATCTCGAACGTGCGCGCACGGACCAGACCAAGGTGCTTATTTTCGTGTCACCCTCAAACCCCACGGGCGCCGTCGTGCGACCCGACGACGTGGCGGCAATCGGTCGTTGGGCGAGCGAGCACGACGTTTGGGTTCTCTGCGACGAGATCTATGAGCACCTCACCTACGGCGGGGCCCGTCACGTTTCCCTGCCGGTCGTGGCGCCCGAGGTGGGGGAGCGATGGATCGTCGTAAACGGCGTGGCGAAGACGTACGCCATGACCGGTTGGCGCGTCGGATGGATGATCGCCCCGCGTGACGTAGCGGAGGCGGCCATCAACTACCAAAGTCAGACCACGTCGAACATCTCGAACATCTCTCAGCGCGCCGCGGTGGCCGCACTCACTGGGGACTTGGCGGCCGTCTCGCAGATGCGGGCCGCTTTCGATCGACGGCGCCGCACGATGTGCGCCATGTTGAACGCGATTGACGGCGTTTCCTGCCCCGAACCGGAAGGGGCGTTTTACTGCTTCCCTGACGTTTCGGGTCTGCTCGGGCGCTCCGTCGGCGACCGGGTGGCCGAGACGTCCGCCGAGTTGGCCGAGTCCCTGCTCGAGACGATCCAAATCGCGGTCGTACCCGGGGAGGCCTTCGGTGCTCCGGGATTCTTTCGTCTCAGTTACGCGCTGGGCGACGACGATCTCGTCGAGGGGCTCGAGCGCTTCGCTACCCTCGTGGCTAAGGGCTGACCGGCGACCTTTAGTCTGGTGGTTCGAACGAAAGGTCCCGCGTGGCGCGAGTACTAGTTACCGAAGAGATAGCCGACTCCGGCCTGGAAAAACTACGTGCCGCGGGCCACGACGTGGACGTGGTGCTGGGGCTGACGCCCGTCGATCTCCTCGAGGCGGTCAAGGGCGCTCACGCGCTCATCATTCGTTCGGCCACCAAAGTGGACGCCGCGACCCTCGCGGCCGCGGGGGACCTCGTCGTCGTGGGTCGAGCCGGGATCGGACTAGACAACGTTGACGTAGCGAGGGCCACCGAGCTCGGGGTGATGGTCGTCAACGCTCCCGTTTCGAATATTCTTTCGGCCGCCGAGCAGACCATGGCCCTACTCCTGGCTCAGGCGCGCAATATTCCCCAGGCTCACGCGGCGCTCAAGAGTGGCAAGTGGGAGCGTTCCAAGTGGGAAGGCGTCGAACTGCACGGAAAGACCCTCGGGGTCGTGGGACTGGGGAAAATTGGTGCCCTCGTCGCCCAGCGGGCCCTCGCTTTTGGGATGCGTCTCGTCGCGTACGACCCCTACATCTCCGAGGAGCGCGCTCGCCACATGGGCGTCGAACTGGTCGAACTCGACGCACTGCTCGCCCAGAGTGACTTCATCACGATTCACCTACCCAAAAACCAAGAGACGACCAATCTCATTAACGCCGCGTCGCTCAGCAAGACGAAGCCCGGCGTGCGTATCGTCAACGTTGCGCGCGGGGGAATCATCAACGAAGTTGATTTGGCCGCCGCTATCGCCGAAGGTCGAGTGCAAGGTGCGGCGCTCGACGTATTCGCCAAGGAGCCCACGACCGACTCCCCGCTCTTTGACCTCTCGTCGGTGGTCGTCGTACCGCACCTCGGGGCGTCGACCGCGGAGGCGCAAGACAAGGCTGGTGTCACCATCGCCGAACAGGTCGAGTTGGCGCTGGCCGGTAACTTCGTGCCCTACGCCGTCAATGTCGCGGCGGGCGAAGTTTCGAACTCCGTAAGCCCCTTCATGGGGCTCGCTGAATTACTCGGTCGCTTCATTGGTGGACTCCTCGACGGTCAACCGGCCGACTTAGACGTCGTTTACCAGGGCGAGTTGGCCGGCGCCGGCACCAAGATTTTGACCTTGTGCGCGCTCAAGGGACTTCTGAGCGCCGCCGGGCTCTCGGGCGTCTCGTTCGTTAACGCTCCCCAGTTGGCCGTCGAACACGAAATCTCCTTCACCGAGTACTCCACGGTGTCCTCGCCGGAGTACGTCAGCCTCATTACGGTGCGCTCCGACGGTCATACGGTTTCGGGGACACTCATGACGATCGGCACCCGAGTTGAGACCCGGATCGTGAGTGTCGACGGACACGCCGTCGAAATCGCTCCGACCGAGTCCATGCTGGTCGTGCACAACGACGACCGCCCCGGCATGATTGGGCGCGTGGGCGTGGCTCTCGGGGACGCCGGAATCTCGATCGCGTCGATGGCCGTTGGGCCCGATCACCAGTCCCACACGGCGTTGATGGTTCTCTCGACGGTGGCCCCGACGCCCGGTGCGGTGGTCGAAGCCCTACGCAACACCGACGGGATTCAGGACATCCACCTGATAACGCTTCGCTGACGAACTACATCAAGCTGACGAGGTCCACGCGTTGCATCACTTCGTCGTCGAGCAACGCGACCGCGTCGAGCGCCGTCATGTTCTCGCGTACCTGCTCGGCGGTAGAGGCCCCAGTGATCACCGACGAGACGTGAGGATTCTTCACGCACCAAGCGAGCGAGAACTGGGCCAGTGAGACGCCCAGTTCGTCGGCGATCTTCTTGACTTCAGCAACTTTGCGGTTACGTCCCTCGTCGGTGAGTTGGTGTCGCAGCCACTCGTATCCGGGCAACGTGGCCCGTGATCCCTCCGGAATCCCGTTCAGGTATTTACCGGTGAGGAGCCCCGAGGCGAGCGGTGACCATACGGTGGTACCGAGTTTCAGATCCTCGTAGAGGCGCGCGTACTCCACTTCGACGCGCTCACGCTTGAGGATGTTGTACTCGGGCTGTTCGACGATGGGCTTATGGAGGTGGTGGCGTTCGGCGACGTCGTACGCGGCACGAATCTCGTCGGCCGACCACTCAGAGGTGCCCCAGTAGAGCGCCTGGCCGCGAGTGACCATGTCGCTCATCGCCCAAACGGTCTCTTCGATGGGGGTGTGGCGGTCGGCGCGGTGGCAGTACACCAAGTCCACGAAGTCGAGCCCCAGACGTTCGAGGGAGCCGTCGATGGCCTGGCGAAGATACTTACGGTTCAGGGTGTTACGCATATTGGGCCCGTCGTATAGGCCCCAAAACAACTTGGTTGACACCACGTAGTCGCGTCGCTTCCACCCGAGTTCGCGAATAGCCGCGCCCATGACCCGCTCGGACTCTCCGCCGGCGTAGGACTCGGCGTTGTCGAAGAAATTGACCCCCGCCTGGTGGGCCGCGTCGAGGCACTCGGCCGCCTGGTGGGCCGTCTCTATCTGGTTCGCGTTAGCGAAGGTGACCCAGCTGCCCAGCGAGAGAACGCTGACTTTGAGACCCGAGCCACCCAGTCGGCGGTACTCCATCTTTGCCATGTAGCTTCCCCTCTACCCTCAGCGCCGGTCGCTCAAGCCTCGGGATTGGCCGCGACGGTCGGCCACTGGTCAACCGAAACCGGCCCCCCGCCGCGCCGTTTCGCCATCGCCGTAACGGCACCCACCGCGAGCGCGCCGATAAAGAGCAGCAGAGCCAACTTTCCCAAAGTTTTGAGCAGTCCCACGATGGCTCAGGTTAGTTGGATTATCTCTGGACAGATCACCCACAGGCGGTAGAGTGGTCACTATGAGAAACACTCCGAGCGAACTGCTGCTGTAGCGGGGCGAGTAGTACTCGCCCCGACCCCCGCTTCGGCGGGGGTTTTTTCGTTCCGAGACCCGACGCGAAAGGAACGTGGTGCACAACCACCAACGGCCCAGTCCGATGGCGTTTAACAAATATCGCCCGAACGTGCCCGTCGACCTGGTTGACCGAACGTGGCCCGATCGCCGGCTCACCAAGGCGCCGCGATGGTGCAGCGTAGACCTGCGAGACGGAAACCAGGCCCTCATTGATCCCATGGACCTAGAGCGGAAGAACGCTCTGTTTAAGCAGTTGGTGGTAATGGGCTTTAAGGAGATTGAGGTCGGCTTCCCTTCGGCGTCTCAGCCCGACTTCGACTTCGTGCGCCACATAATTGAAGAGGAGCTCATCCCCGAGGACGTCACGATTCAGGTGCTGACCCAGTGTCGTGAAGACCTGATTCGCCGGACCTACGAATCCCTCAGGGGGGCCAATCGGGCAATCGTGCACTTCTACAATTCCACTTCGACCCTTCAGCGACGGGTCGTCTTTCAACTCGATCGGCCGGGAGTCAGGCGAATCGCCACCGACGCCGCCGCGTTGTGCCTCTCCCTCGAGGCGACGTCGCCGTCGACGGCGTTCTTCTACGAGTATTCGCCCGAGAGCTTTACCGGAACTGAACTGGACTACGCCCTCGAGATCTGTGACGCCGTCGCCGCCGTAATCGATCCCACGCCCGAACGGCCCCTCATCATGAATCTCCCCGCGACCGTGGAGTCCTACACCCCGAACCTCTACGCCGACGCCATCGAGTGGTTTTCGCGCCACGTGGCTAGACGAGACGCCGTCGTCATCTCCCTGCACCCTCACAACGACCGCGGGACCGCCGTGGCCGCGGCCGAACTGGGCGTGCTCGCGGGCGCCGACCGAGTCGAGGGAACTCTCTTTGGTAACGGCGAACGGACCGGCAACGTGGACGTTGTTACGCTCGCGCTCAACCTCTTCAGTCAAGGTGTGGACCCGGAACTCGATATCAGAGACATCGATCGAGCCCGACACGTCGCCGAGTTCGCCAATCGATTGCCCGTGCACGTTCGTCACCCTTACGTCGGGGAGCTGGTCTACACCGCGTTTTCGGGGTCACACCAGGACGCCATCAAAAAGGGAATGACGGCGATCGGCGATGAGTACCAGTGGTGGGAGGTTCCCTACCTGCCGATCGACCCTAAGCACACGGGACGCACCTACGAGGCGATTATTCGAGTTAATTCGCAGTCGGGCAAGGGAGGTGTGGCCTACCTGCTCAGTACCGAACACGGTCTCGATCTGCCGCGTTCGATGCAGGTGGAGTTCTCCCAGCGCATACAAGAGCTAACGGAGGCCTCCGGCACGGAAGTGACTCCGGCCGAGATCTGGGACGTTTTCACGACAACGTACCGGCCCGTAAATCCGACCATTCAACTTCTCTCGAGCGAAGTAGCCGCCGACAACCGGCACACGAGGATTTTTGCGCAACTCTTAGTCGACGGCCAACACGTCACAGTCAAGGGTGAGGGTAACGGACCGATTGACGCGCTGCTCAGTGGACTCGCCCAAGAGCTGGACGTTCGCTTCAAAGTCCACGACTATCACGAGCACGCCCTCACGGAGGGGTCCGGCGCGTCGGCCGTCGCCTACGTCGAGGCCGAGGGTGACGACGGCACAAGGTGGTGGGGTGTCGGAATGAGTTCGTCGATACTCGACGCGTCGCTCGAAGCGGTCATCTCGGCGGCGAATCGACGACGCTGAGCGCGCGGGATATTACGATGGTGGAGTGCTTGACCACTCCCTCGCCGTCGCGTGCGGGTCTTTGGCGGTAGCGCTGGCGTTTTGGGGGACGGCCGTACAGTACTGGCGCATCCGCCTACGGGGAATTGACGGTGTCTCCCTGGCCACTTGGACGCTCTTTATCCTGATGGGGGCCTTCTGGATCACCTACGGCGTGGTTGAGCGATCCGCCGTCATCGTTCTGGGCAGTCTGCTCGTTTGGCCCCTGCAGGCGGCGATCGTCGTGCGGCTACGCCCTTGGCACTCGTTGGCCGTCGTAGCGCGCTCGGTCGGCTTCGCCGCTTTACTGTGCGTTGCGCCCACGGTGGTGTGGGGTTGGTCCGCGGGCGTCTTAGGTACCGGCGTCGCTATGGTCCTCAATCGAACTCCCCAGATCGCCGCGTTGGTACGCCATCGCCACGCCGGGGGTGTGTCGGCGGCGATGTGGTCAATCAACGTCGTCGGTGCGGCACTGTGGGTTATCTACTACCAACAGGCGCGACTGTGGGCCGCCCTCGCTTCGACCGGTCTCGCCGGATTGGCCAGCCTGGCTATCGCGCTGCTCACCCGCTGGCGTCACGCCCAGGCCGAGTCGTCCGCCCCGGTCGCGGTATCTCTGGCTCAGGCGTAGCGGGCGCGACCGACGTCGCCGAAGAGGTCGGCCACGGTGGGCTGGTCGGAAGTGGACTCGAATCGAGTGATGTCGTCACTTCGCCGTAGCGTGATGGCGATGTCGTCCCAACCCCTGAGTAATCGTTCCTGGGTCATGGCGTCCAGAGTGAACTCCCGGCGCCATCCGGCGGCGGGCACCTCGACGCAACGTCGCTCCACGTCAACCACGACGAGTCGTGCGGGGTCGTCCCTGATGATTTGGGTCAACTCGCTGACCTCGGTGGCCGTTAGTTGCACGGTAACGAGACCTTGTTTGGCCGAGTTATTTTGAAAGATGTCGCCGAAGGAAGAGGCGACGACGGCGGCGAAACCGTAGTCCATGAGCGCCCACACCGCGTGCTCGCGAGACGAACCGGTCCCGAAGCGGGCTCCGGCGACGAGGATGACGGCCCCGACGTAGCGGGCGTCGTTGAGAACGAAGGAAGGGTCGTCGCGCCATTCGGCGAAGAGTCCTCGACCAAAGCCCGTGCGTTCGACTCGTTTGAGCCACTCCGAGGGAATTATCTGATCAGTATCGACGTCGGATCGTTCGAGTGGAACGGCTCGCCCCTCAATGACGTGGACTTCCTTCACGCTCCCACCTCGTCGGGCGTGGCGAAGCGACCGAGCAGCGCGGTGGCCGCGGCGACGGCCGGTGAAACTAGGTGGGTTCGCCCCCCGCGACCCTGACGTCCCTCGAAGTTTCGATTCGACGTCGACGCGCAGCGCTGACCCGCCGCGAGCTGGTCGGGATTCATGCCTAGACACATTGAGCAGCCCGGCTCGCGCCACTCGAATCCGGCGTTGCGAAATACCACGTCGAGGCCTTCCAACTCCGCCTGGGCTTTAACGCGGTGAGAACCGGGAACGACGAGGGCCCTAACGGAGGCGCTAACGGTACCGCGACCCGCGACTTCGGCGGCGGCGCGGAGGTCCTCAATACGCGAGTTCGTGCACGAGCCAATAAATACGACGTCGACGCGCACGTCGCGCATTGCCGTGCCGGGGACGAGGTCCATGTACTCGAGGGAACGACGCGTCGTCGCGCGCTCGTCGGCGTCGTCGTAGTCCTCGGGTGAGGGAACAACCCCGTCGAGGGCGACGACTTGGGCGGGATTCGTACCCCACGTCACTAGGGGGCGCAACTGCGCGGCGTCGAGCACTATCTCGGCGTCGAATTGCGCGTCGTCGTCCGAGACGAGTTCGCGCCAACGAGCCGCCCTCTCTTCGAAGAGGCCGTCGAGCGTGAGCGCGCTTCGCCCACGCAGGTAGTCGATCGTCTTTTCGTCCACCGCCACCAGTCCAGCGCGCGCCCCGGCCTCTATGCTCATGTTGCACACCGTCATGCGCCCCTCCAGGGAGAGGTCGGAGATCGCCTGTCCGCGGTACTCAATTACGTAGCCCGCGCCACCGCCCGTTCCGAGACGCGCCACGATCGCCAGCACGATGTCCTTCGCGCTCACCCCCGGCGGCGCGGTTCCGTTGACGGTCACCGCCATCGTGCGCGAACGCTGCTGGGGGAGGGTTTGCGTGGCCAGGACGTGTTCGACTTCGCTCGTGCCGATCCCGAAGGCCAGGGCGGCGAGCGCGCCGTGCGTTGAGGTGTGCGAATCACCGCACACGATCGTCATGCCCGGTTGCGTAACCCCGAGCTCCGGTCCGATGACGTGGACGATCCCTTGGTTTTCGTGGCCTCGCGGAAACAGGGTTATACCAAACTCTCGGCAGTTCTCCTCGAGCGCGTCGAGTTGACGGCGCGAGGTCGGGTCGGCCACGGGGACCGAGGGGGGGTCGGTGGGGACGTTGTGGTCAGCGGTCGCCAGGGTTCGCTCCGGTCGCCGGACCGGCCTGGCGTTTAGGCGAAGGCCGTCGAAGGCCTGGGGACTTGTGACTTCGTGTACGAGGTGGAGATCAACGTAGAGCAGGGTCGGTTCGCCCGGCGTTTCGGTGACGACGTGTCGCGCCCAGATCTTCTCGTAGAGGGTCGCGCCCGCCACCTCAGCGCAGCCCCACGATCGTCAGGCGTAAGACGCCCGAGGGGGCTTCGTACTCGACGGTTTCGCCGACCCCTCTCCCCAAGAGGGCCGCGCCCAGCGGTGACGTCGGTGACGCGACTAGGACGCCCTCGGGGCGCTCCTCGATCGAGCCAATGAAGAACTCCTGAGCGTCGTCGGCGCCGTCCCCGTCGTAGAGGACTCGAGCAATGGAGGCGTGCTGGACTCTGCCGGCGTGTTCGTCTCGTTCGACTAGTTCGTGATTGCGTAAGACGTGATCAATCTGGCGAATGCGTGACTCCATCTTGCCCTGCTCGTCCTTCGCGGCGTGGTAGTCACCATTTTCGGAGAGGTCGCCCAGCAGGCGAGCGGCCTCAATGACTCGCGCTATTTCCGTACGCCCGATTGTCGTCAGCGCGCTGTACTCGGCGCGTAACTTATCCAGCGTCTCTTTCGTGATTCGGTGGATTTCGTCGGCCACGCCGCTACCTCACATCATCGGGAGTGCCAATTCTACTGGGCCGCTACCGTGGCGGGTTTGCCTTCGCCGGTCTCGGGTGAGCAAAATGGAGGAAAAGGAGCGGCGACACATGGGTGAGGCACGCGGTCGTCGAGTGGCCGTACTGGGCGGAGACGGCATCGGACCGGAGGTGACCGCGGCGGCCCTGAGCGTCGTCGCGGACCTGGGAGTGGCGCTCGAGCTGAGTTACTACGACGTCGGAGCGGCGCGTTACCTACGCGACGGCTTCGTCTTGGATGACGCGACTTTGGAGGAGTTGCGGGGCTTCGACGCCATATTTCTCGGTGCCGTTGGTCCGGCGATCGGCGACACCCAGATCCCCGGGGGCCTATTGGAACGGGGGCTCTTGTTGAGGCTGCGTTTCGGTCTCGACCTATACGTGAACTACCGTCCGTTTCGCGGCGTCTCGGGTTCCCTAGCGCAGGGCCACGCCTTCGCGATCGTGAGGGAGAATACCGAGGGCCCTTACGCCGGCGAGGGGGGAGTGTTGCGCTACGCCTCGGCGCACGAAGTGGCCACCCAAGGTTCGGTAAATACCCGATTCGGCGTCGAGCGCTGCGTGCGCTTCGCCTTCGAACGGGCGGCCCTCTTAGAAGAACCCCACCTCACTCTGGTGCACAAGACCAACGTCCTGACCTACGCCGGAGACCTGTGGCGGCGAGTCGTAGCGGAAGTGGCCGAGCAGTTCCCCGCGGTAAATGTGGACTACCACCACGTAGACGCCGCGTGCATCTACTTGGTCGAGAAACCCCAGCACTACGGCGTCATCGTTACGGACAACCTCTTTGGCGACATCCTGTCGGATCTCGCGGGAGCGGTTACCGGGGGTATTGGATTCGCCGCCAGCGCCAACCTCAACCCCGCGCGGACCGGCCCGTCGCTTTTTGAACCGGTTCACGGAGCCGCCCACGACATCGCGGGGACCGGCAGGGCGAACCCCCTGGCCGCGATCGCCTCGGCCGCGCTGATGCTGGAGCACCTAGGGTACGACGACGACGCGGCTCGCCTGTCTCGAGCGGTGGCAGAATTTGACGGTGACGTTCGCGTGCTCGACACGCGGGCCGTGACGGCTCGACTACGAGAGAGGTTGTAAATGCCCATTACCCCCACCGACCAGATCTGGATGGACGGAACGCTCGTCGCCTGGTCCGACGCGAAAGTGCACGTCCTTAGTCACACTCTGCACTACGGCTCGGGCGCGTTCGAGGGGATTCGTGCCTACAAGACGCCCAACGGGGTCGCGGTCTTTCGGCTCAAAGAGCACGTGGAGCGACTACTGCGTAGTTGCAAGATCTTGATGATCGACGTTCCCTATTCCAGCAAAGAACTATGTGAAGCGGTGAAGGACGTCGTGCGGGTGAACGGCCTCAGCGAGGGCTGCTACGTGCGACCCCTGGTCTACCTCGGCTACGGGGAGATGGGCGTTAACCCCATAGGGGCTCCGGTGAACGTGTCAATAGCGGCGTGGCCCTGGGGCCCGTACCTCGGAGAAGACGCGGTGGAAAAGGGTGTGCGGATGAAGATCTCTTCGTGGGCGCGCCACCACCCGAACGCGATGCCGACGGCCGCCAAGACTATCGGGGGCTACGTGAACGCGAGTCTGGCGAAACTCGAGGCCGTTAGGGCCGGTTACGACGAGGCAATAATGCTGGGACCCGACGGACGGGTCAGCGAATGTACGGGGGAGAATCTCTTTATTGTCCGAGACGGCGCGCTCTTTAGCCCCCCGCCCTCGGAGGCCGGTGCCCTGCGGGGTATTACTCAGTCGAGCATCGTTAAGATCGCCGCCGACTTGGGCTACTCGGTCACCTTCGAAGCGCTACGCCGAGACGACCTGTACTTGGCCGACGAGGTCTTCGTCACCGGAACGGCCGTCGAAGTCGTGCCCGTCGCCTCGGTGGACGACCGCGTCGTGGGCGCTGGGAGACCGGGTCCGATAACGCGCGCGATCGAGACTACGTACCACCAAGCGGTGCGCGGTGAGCGCCCTCAGTACGAAGACTGGCTGACGAGGGTCTAACTGGCCGGGCGGTAACCTCACTAGGTGGCCCAGCCCTCCTTTTCCCCAGTACCGCGCGCGGGGGAAGTTCGCGCCAGCGCGCCCACCGCTAACCCCGAGATCGGTCGGAATTACAAAGGGGGGCTCGAACGTTCCCCCAACCGCCCGCGGGGCACGGGTTTTGGTACCCCGGCCCCCGGTGAGGGGTACGCGTTCACTCTCGCGGAGCGGGCCGTTACGCCGCTGCGATTTGAACGACCGGCCGACCGCCACGACGTCGTGGTGGGCGTGGCGCTCGTGGCGGCGAAGCGAGCGAGTCTCGCCGGGCGGAGCCCGACCCTAGGTGACGTCACCGCGGCGATGGCGAACTTCAATTTGTACCGGGAGATACCGGTGGCGCGAGCGACCTCGCGGCCGTTTTGTGGCCTCAGTCGCAGCTACGCCGCGCAACGTCGGTTCGTCGACGCCGTCGCTGATGCGGCGATAAACGATTGCCAACCGAGCGCTGCCGCCGAGACGAACACCCCGCGCGAGGAGAACAGTGAGTTTTGATCTCTCCGAAGAACAACGAAACTTCCGCGACGTCCTACGGACTTTCGTCGACGAACGGGTGGCACCCCACGCGGCCCATTACGACCGCGAACAAACATTCCCCCAACTGAGCTTCGACGCCTGCGTACAGATGGAGTTGCCCTCTCTCGCGGTGCCCGAGGCGTACGGCGGGGCGGGCGCGGATATGGTTACCCAGGCCATCATGGCCGAAGAAGTCGCGCGGGGGTGCGCGTCTACCTCGGTAACCCTCCTCATTTCGAAATTGGGCATGCTCCCCGTCATGAACTTCGCCTCGGAGGAGTTAAAGCAGCAGTACCTGCCGCGGATCGCCTCGGGCGAGAGCCAGGCCAGCTACTGCCTATCCGAGGCGGACGCCGGCAGTGACGTGGCCGCACTTCGCTGTCGGGCCGAGCGCGACGGGGACGACTACGTATTGAATGGGTCGAAGTACTGGATAACCAACGCGGGAGTCTCGGACACCTACACCGTGTTCGCCACGACCGATCCCGCGGCGGGGCGGCGAGGAATTACTTGTTTTTTGGTCGAACGTGATTGGGGCGTCGTGGTCCCCAAGCACGAAGACAAACTGGGCCTACGCGCGTCACCCACGGGTGAGGTCGTGCTCCGAGAGGTACGAGTTCCCGTCTCCCACCGGATCGGCGCCGAGGGTGAAGGATTTAAAATTGCGATGCACACGCTCGATCGCTCCCGCCCGACCATCGGAGCACAGGCCGTCGGTATCGCCCAGGGAGCAATTGACTGCGCGAGTGAGTACATGAAATCGCGCCGCGCATTCGGTGCGCCCATTAGCGAACTCCAAGGTTTGCGGTTCATGTTGGCCGACATGGCGATCCGTACGGAGGCTGCGCGGGCCCTGGTGTACCGAGCTTGCGCGACGATTGACGCGGGCGATCCCGACGGGAGCCTTTCTTACCTAGGGGCAGCGGCGAAGGCCTTCGCGTCCGACACGGCCATGAGTGTCACGACCGACGCGGTGCAACTCCTAGGGGGATACGGGTACACGAAGGAGTTTCCCCTCGAACGCTTCATGCGCGACGCCAAGATTACCCAGATCTACGAGGGCACCAACCAGATCCAGCGCGTGGTGGTCGCCAAACATCTTTTGAACTAGTTGCTTTCAACTCTAAGTTGGGTACTGAGATGGTCAGGTACGCGGGCGTTCGAGTCTCCACGACGTCTCACCAATCGAATTCGAGGTGTCGCTACGCTCCAGAGACACCTCCAGATTTTAAGACGCAGGCAGGTAAAGATTTCGTTGGCGGGCAACTTCCTTTCCATGGTGGTTACCGCCCTTTTTGCGCCCCACTGGTCCAGTTGATCCACGTTCCGTGCGTGTCGGCCGTCGCTAGCACCTCGTTGCCGCCGCGCACCAACAGGGAGCCCGGCTCACTGTCGCTCGGAGCGTCGACGGCCGGTAGCACGCCCGCTGCCTCAAGGGAGAGCCAGACGGCATCGAGTTCGGCGACGGCCGCGGCGAAGGCCCGGCGCTTATCGATATCAACGTAGGTAAGTACCGCCGAGTGATAGACGACGACTGTGCAACCCTGTGGTGCCATCTGAGCCACCCTGGGGAGATCATCAAGAAGGTCACCGCGCTCGATCCACGGGCGAACTCGACGGGCCACGTTGATGGCGGAATTCAGTCTTTCCGAGCGCCCCTCCTCGCCTGGCCAAAGTAAACAGCGCAACCACTTGACGTCTTCTTCGTTATCGACGTCGAGGGGGTTGACGTCAATTCCCGCTCGCCATTTGACCGTGGGCACATTATCGGGCAGGGGGACCGAATTTGATGCGCGACAAACGAGTACCGGCGCGTTATCAGCAAGTCCCTTTATTTTGTGGTCACCGTAGTCGTACGTGTAGTAATCAGGAAGGAGCGTGAGCCCGGCGGCCGCACCGACTTCGATTAGGGCGAGCGGCTGAGGTAGGGCCGCCAGTGCAGGCAAGAAGAGCGCACAACGCGCCGCCTCGTTGGTTTGGGTCCGTCGGCTAAGCATTAGGGCGCCTAGTTTGGCCGACTGCGCGAGAACGAGTTCGCGCAGTGTTGCTGGATCGGGCGCAAACTCCAATAGGTACTGAGAAGAAGCGAATAGGAGATTCGGCTGACGCTTGGCCGGTGGAAGCCCACTTAGAAAGCTCAAAATGTCGTGGTCGCCGGCCACGGCGTTGGCGAGCTTTTCGTAAGCGGTCGATCGACCCGCGGCCTGGTGCGTCGCAAAAAATCGGTAGTTCTCGGCTATGGTCGCAAGTCGTTCAACATCTGCGCCGTCGCGGGCGTCTCGGAATTGGGGGAAGTGCCCCGATTCGTCCGCGTCACTTAGCCCTTCCTTCACGGAGCCAGCATGACATCTTTTGGCCCGTAAATCGCCCAGATGGCTTGGTGGTCGATTAGTCCGCGGCCCTCTCGACGGCGTGGCGACGCTGGCGGTAGCTTTTACCTGGAGTGACGGGGAGGTAGAAGATTGACTGACACGATGGATACCGAAGACAACGGTGACCACGAAGTCGCGGTGTCGCCCGGGTTGGACCGCCACGGTCGGCGAGAACCCCCCGAGTCGGCCGACGAGTTAACGATGCTCCTCGCTTTCCTGGACTATCACCGCGCGACGTTCGCGTGGAAGTGCGAAGGACTCGGATCAGAAGGACTCGGCACTACCGTCGCCGCATCGTCGATGAGCCTCGGCGGAATGATGAAGCACCTGGCGCTCGTCGAAGACGGTTGGTTTTCTCGTGCGCTGTGGGGGCGCGACTACTCGTCACCGTGGAACGGCGTCGACTGGGACGCGGACCCCGACTGGGAGTGGAGTAGCGCCGCGGACGATACACCAGATGAGTTGCGCTACCTGTGGAATGATGCCGTCGTCCGGTCGCGCCTCGCCGTCGACGAGGCCCTAGCCCAAGGTGGTCTCGGCCTCGTGGCCGTTCGAACCTGGGCGGACGGTCGAGCCCCCACGCTGCGCTGGATCGTGCTTCACATGATCGAGGAGTACGCTCGGCACAACGGTCACGCCGACCTTCTGAGGGAAGCCATCGACGGGCAAACTGGCGAGTAAGCCATCTCACCCCACTTCGGGCCAGTGGTGGCCAGCACTGACTGCTGGGAAAAATCGGCCTACATCAACTTAACTTTCTACCCGAACCGCCGCGGTACTCCTCAAAATGACTCGAGCGTATCGGCGATTAGATATTCGTTGCGCCTTCGACCACGAGTCAGGCCAACACCCAGTTGGCTTATTAGGGCCTCCGGATGGGGGCTAAGAAATTGGGGCGCCCATTATTGGCGCAGTCGTCAGTGACCTGCACGCCAAGGGGTTAACTCGACACGCACTTCGTGGGAGGCGGGTTTAAGTTAGACGCACGCGCGCACGATCAGTGCATTTTTTCGGGCGAGTGCGACAGCACGTGGTTGTTGTGCCATGTGGGCTTTTGCCGCATTCTTGAGTTGCCCCCTTCAGTAGCGAGAGTTCGGTACTTGACTGATTAATATTGACTTGGTTTGGAGTGGACCCCGGGAACTGGACGCAGTGGTTCAGCTGAAGGGGACCCGGTCAATCGAAACCTCGATGTCGGGCGCGACGGCGCGGCAGGAAGGTGTGCCCGCGACGTCGCCGGCGCAGGTGCGTCCATTAGGGCGACAGGGGAGTGGTATCGACCTCAGCGTCGTCGCCAGTCGAAGAAACGGTGCTGGCTCCGCGGTGAACGACGAGGGTCACCACACCAGCTCCGGCCAAGACCAGCCCGGCCAACTGAACGCCGACCGATCCACTGTGGGACTGTTGGCCTAGGAGGAGTCGCTCGTCGAGCGCTCGCACCAACCCCCAGACAATCATGGCCACGGCGGTGACCACGCCGCGCGTGGCGCCCCACCGCGTACGCGACAGCGAAATTAGACCGAGCCATAGGAGTCCGTCCTCGCTTCCCTGGATAAGCGGGACCGGAACTCGCTTGCCCCTTTGACCGACGTAGCGAAGGCCAAACCACTGGTGCGTGAGGTGCCCGCCCCCGCCGACCATAAACTGGGGGCCGAGAAAACGCCCGATTGCCCACCCGGCGATCAGGGCGGGCACTACGGCGTCGGTGAATTGGGCGAGCGCGGTGTTTGGCCACCAGCGTCGCTGCAGGACCAGCCCGACCGCTAGGGCCACTCCAATTCCCCCGAAGCTCGAGAGGCCCCCTTGCCAAATAGCGAACCATCGCCCCGGATGGGCGGAGTAGTAGGGCCAGTTGGTGGCGACGTTGGCCGCACGCGCGCCGATTAACCCACTAACGATGAGGTACGCGGCGAAACGGCCGTAGGGGGCGACGTCGATCTGAGCGCGCGCGAGCCGGCGGCGCGAATACTGGTACGCCACGTACGCGGCGATCGCCAGGCCGAAGCCGTAGGTGTGAAAAATCAAGGGGCCGACGTGAAAGGCGGTGGGGAAACCCTGCACGCCTAGCGCGGACGTCCGAGTCCAACGAAGCCGTAACCGAGGCGAATCGGCGTGATGTGCACGGTCGTGCCCGGCTCGGCCGCTTCGATCATCATGCCGTGGCCGATGTACATCGCGACGTGCGTGTCACCACCGGGTCCGTAAAACAGTAGGTCCCCGGGCTGGATGTCGTAGAGCGGGACCCGTTCGGTGTCGGCGTACTGGGCGCCGGAATAGTGAGGCAGGTAGATGCCGGCCGCGTCGTAAGCCAACATGACCAGCCCCGAACAGTCGACGCCCGAGCGGCTGGCGCCGCCCCAGACGTAGGGGACCCCCAGAAAGCTCTCGGCCGCGCGGATGGCGATATTCGCTCGCGAGTTGGGTGGGGGTGCCGGGAACCCCGATATGGGTTGCGCGCTGCGCAGTGCGCCGGCCGACTGCGCCGCCGCGGCGGCCTGAGCGTCGGCGACGAAGGTGGCGATCTGGCCCTTCACCTGACTGAGGGTCTGGTGTAGGGAGGCCTGGAGAACCATGGCGCGGTGAAAGGACTTGGCCGCGTCGCGCGTCACCGACCGGGCGTGTTCGTCTTCACTTTTGAGCAGGCCCCGCTCTTGGGTTAGGCGAACGCGGTCGGTCTTTAGCCCGCTGATGGTGGTGGCGATATTGCCCTCGGCGACTTGGGAGTAGACGTTGGTCGCACCGAGCGTGGCGGCGCTCTTCGTGAAGAGGGGATTGTTCGTGCTCGCCGCCCCGTTGGTCACGTAAGAGAAGATGACGTCGGCGCGAAGTTGGACGTTGCCGCGGCTGACCCCGCGCTCGATGGCCGCAACGGTGGCGCGGGTATTCGCAATTTCGTTATTGAGTGCGTGCAACTTTATCTGCGCTTCGTCGTACTTCTGGCCGAGGAGGCTCACTTCACTGTTGATGCGATTGATCTGGGTGAGCAGGATCTGAGCCTTGGCGCGATCGTTCGATAGCCCCGTGGCCCCCGAGTTCGGCGCCGCCGCGACGAGTGCCCCCGAGTAGAGCGCACCCACGCACAACGCCCGAAGGGCCCAGCGACGTCGGCGAACTGCCCGCCCGGGCCCTTGCGTGAGCACGTCGTGCTCGCGTTCAGTCACCCGTTTACATTACTTCGCGGCCCTCCCCGAGCGGGGCGCCGACGCGGTGAGCGAGGGTATCTTTACTGGTCAAACCGGTATTAATTCGTTCACCGCGTCGGCGGGTTCCCGTGGTGGGCGCGATCTAAATCCTCGCGTAGGCTCGCTGCCATGTCGCAGCGTTCTCGCCCACTGCCTCGACGATCTTGTCTTTCGACGCCCGGATCGTCGGAGAGATTTCTCGCCAAGGCGCCCACGGCTACGGCCGACTTCTCCTTTCTCGACCTCGAGGACTCCGTCGCCCCGAAGGAGAAAGTGGCGGCGCGCGACAAGGTCGTCGCGGCGCTTCGCACGCTCGACTGGGACGACCGAGTTCTCTGCGTGCGGGTCAACGCTTGGGACACCCCCTGGACCTACGGCGACGTGATCGACGTGGTCGGGCGCGCCGGCGAGCGTCTCGACGAGGTCATGTTGCCCAAGGTCCGCCGGGCTTCGGACGTGGTGGCCCTCGACTTGCTGTTGAGTCAAGTCGAGCGCAACGCTGGGCTCCCCGAGGGACACGTCGGTATCGAGGCCCAAATCGAGACCGCCGAGGGTCTCATCAACGTCGAAGAGATCTGCGCGGCGTCGCCGCGCCTCGAATCTATTGTCTTTGGGCCGGCGGACTTCGCCGCGTCCATCGGAATGCCCGTCACGACGATCGACGAGACGCTGCACCAGGGTCCGTCGACGCCATTCAGCTACGTTTTCGCGAAAATCCTGATGGCGGGGAGGGCCAACGGACTGCACGTCATCGACGGACCCTTCCTCAAGGTCCGTGACCTAGACGCGCTGCGCTACGCGGCGGGGATCACCGCGGCCTACGGATTCGACGGTAAGTGGGCGCTCACCCCCGACCAGGCCGCGGTGCTCAACGAGGTCTACTCACCCAGTCAGGAACTGTTCGACAAGTCCCTGGATATTTTGGACGCGTACCGACGAGCGACCCAGGAGCAGTTGACGGGCGCCGTGATGTTCGGCGACGAAATGATCGACGAAGCGTCGGCGAAAATTGCCACCTCCTTCGTCGCGCGGGGCCGGCGATCGGGAATGACCCGATCGACGAGTTAGGGTTCGAGCGAACTCGTTACGGGCGGGCAGCTAATCGGAGGCGTCCGCCACCAGCCGTCGGGCGATGACCTTGAGACATAGGGTCTCGTCGGCCCCCTCGAAGATTGAAAGGACGCGGGCGTCAACGAAGTAGCGACTGACCGCGTACTCCTCGGCGTAGCCCATGCCCCCGTGAATCTGCATCGCTTCGCGGGTGACCCACTCGGCCGCGCGACAGGCGTAGGCCTTGGCCATAGACGCTTCGAGGGTGCCCTCACCTCGGCCCAGCAGTCGCGCTACCTGAAGTGAGAACTGACGCGAGCACTGAATCACCGCGGCCATGGTGGCGAGCTTGATGCGCGTTAACTCGTAGTTGACAATTGCGTCGCCGAATACTCGTCGAGAACGGGCGTATTCGAGCGCGGCGTCGTAGGCGGCCTGCATCACCCCCACGGCGCGCGCGGCCGTTTGCAGTCGACCGTTTTCGAAACCGGCCATCTGGTAGTAAAAGCCCCGACCGAGCCCGGCCTCGCCGCCCACGAGGGCGTCGTCGGGGACGAACCAGTTCTCGAAACTCAGTTCGTACGAGTGCATTCCGCGATAGCCAATGGTGTCAATCGCTCGCGCCTCGAGCCGTCCGTCGGCCGTTCCCCTACCGGCGGCCGACGCGTCTTGGCGAAGGAGAAAGCCGTGGCCCTCCCCGCGAGGCTTTTCGACCAAAAATAGGGAGAGTCCTCGGTGCGCCACGGACCGATCGGGGTCCGTGCGCGCCAGCACGACCAGGACCTGCGCGCGGGCCGCGAAGGTGCACCACGTCTTCGCGCCGCTGATCAGCCAACCACCGACGGTGCGCGTCGCGCTCGTGGTGACCCCCGCGACGTCGGAGCCGTAGTCCGGCTCGGTTACCGCGATAGCGCAGAGGGTAGCGCCGCTCGCGAGCGGGGGTAGCCACTTCGATCGCTGCTCGGGTGTACCCCCACTCAGTAGGGCGCGCGCGAGAATCTCGGGTCGGGTTATGAGTGATCCGCCAACGCCGAGGCTGCCCCAGGCCAACTCCTCGGTGGCCACGACCATTCCCACGTACTCGGATTCCCCGCCGGTGGCGAATCCGCCAAACTCCTCGGGTATAGATAGGCCGAAGCCACCTAGTTCGGCCAACCCCTCGATGATCTCCTCGGGTACGTCGGAGTTTTTGCGGTGAACTGCTTCGCTGTGGGGTCGAACCCGTTCGAGCGCGAAGCGCCGAAAAGTTTCGGCGACCATGTCGAACTCCTCACCGAGGTGGCGAGGCCCCGCGGTCTCAGCCAGGGCGGCCTGACGCGACGGCTGTCGGTAGGCGGTGACGACGGAGTCGAAGGGCGCGAACCATTCGGGACCCACACCCCATAGCGTCTCGCGGCCCGAGACCCGGGTCGCTAGGTCACACAGGCAGTGGGCGAGGAACAGCCCCACCAGCTCCCCTTCGACGGCGCCGCGGGTGGCGTAGTCGAGACAGGCCCGAGCGGCGGCGAGGGCGCTCGCGCAGTGGGCGACGTCGTAGGCGACACTCTGGTTTTCGTCGACGCCACCGCGAGTGACTATCTGGCTTAGGGCCCCGGCGACGACTCGGTCGGCCCGCGCAAGCGCTTCCGTGGCGCCGTCGAGATCGAAGGCGGGTGATGACATAGGAGAAATGTACCCTTTTCGCACCAGGGTTGACGCGCCCACGCTCCGTTAGGCTGAAGAGGTGAACGTCACGATGCTGCTCGCGGACTCCGCTCAGGTCGCCGACGGCAAGCTCTACGTCTTGGGCGGTGGCTGGTCGGTAACCGGACCGGAACCCACCCCGTCGGCGGTGGCGATGAAGGTGTCGGTAGACTCACACGAATTCAATCAGCCCCACCACTGGGAACTGTTTATCGAAGACGCCGACGGGCAACCGGTCCATTTCGCGACCCCCGAAGGTCCCCAGACCATTGAAGTCCGAGGAGACTTTTCCGCGACGGCGCCCGACGACGTTCCGGTGGGAACGCCCGTGGACGTGCCGATTGCGGTGAACTTCGGTCCGATTCCCCTCAACGCCGGATCTCGTTACACGTGGCGGATGGTCATCGACGGCGAGACCCTACCCGGCGCGCTCGTGTCGTTCACGACCCGCCCACCGAGTTCGACGCCTGACGCCTAGGGCGGTAGCCTTCGGGGGTGACCACCCACGAACGGCCCTTCGGGCGCTACTTCGAGGAGTTCGAAGTCGGCGACGTCTATCGGCACTGGCCGGGTAAGACCGTAACCGAGGCCGACGACCATCTGTTCTGCATGATCACGATGAATCATCACCCGCTGCACAGTGACGCCTACTTCGCCGCCACTCAGAGTGTTCACGAGCGAAACGTCGTGGTCGGCAACCTCGTCTACTCGTTAGTTCTAGGCATGAGCGTCCCCGACGTCTCGGGCTCGGCGATCGCCAACTTAGAGGTCGAGTTATTAGTTCATCGCCACCCCACTTTTCACGGGGACACGCTCTACGCCGAGACGCGAGTGCTCGACGCGATTCCGTCCTCCTCACGGGCGGACCGGGGCGTCGTCGCCGTGGAAACCAAGGGTTTTAACCAGAGCGGACTTGAGGTGTGCTACTTCCGGCGAAAGGTCATGGTGTGGCGTCGCGAATTCGCGCCCGCGCGACAGCGCCCCTACGGTGCCGACGCCTGAAGTTAGAAGCCGTCGCCTCGTGGCGCGGGCGTCGGCTAAGCCGTCGCGGCTGGTGCGTTCGCTGGCGACGCGCATGACTGGGTTTCGAGAGCGACGTGAAACCACAGACGCAGTGTGACCCAAAACGGCTTCAGCGCCGGACTCTTCGGTGACGGGCTCACTTAAGAGTATCGCCGTCAATATGTACCGGGTCGGCCCTAGGCGATCGCCCTTCCACGCAGGCGTCTACTCGCCCAGTCGGTGGGACGTTAAGGTGTCGCGGTGGACGGCTCGGACGTAACCCACGTCAAGGATGTGCTCGGTCACTTCCTTTCGGGCGTCGTGATCGTGTCCGCTCAGACGGAGTCTGGCCCCGCCGGCTTTACCTGTCAGGCATTCGGATCCTTTTCTCTGGAACCGCCGTCGGTATTCTTTGCGGCCGCGAGGTCGTCACCGTCGTGGGGGCGTATTCGCGGGGCGGCGGTCGTGGCGATCAGTGTGTTGTCCGTAGACCAGAGCGACCTGGCGCGCCTCTTCGCCACGACGGGCGTCGACAAGTTCGCCGCCGTACCCTGGGACTCGGGGCCGCACGGTTCACCGCTGGTCACCGGGGCGATCGCGCACTTCGAAGGTGTCGTGCGCAGCGCCCGGGACTACGGTGACCACGACGTGGTGGTCGTCGACCTCAGTTACGCCGTCGCCCACCCGGGACAGCCGTTGGCCTATTTTCGCGGAGCCTTTCGCTCCCTCGCGTAGTCGCGTCGGGGACTATACGCTTCAGGCGGTGAGGGTGAACGTGGTAGGTGCTAGTCGAGTTGACCGACGGTGACGTTGTACCTCGTAATCGTGGTCGCCGTCGTGGTGGTCGCGGGGGGCGTGGTTCGGTGGCGCCTCACCCACCGCGCCCGAATCGGTGGACCGTCGCGTCCACTCGAACGTCGGTTGATTCAACCTCCCCCATCGCCCTACGAGCCGTCGCGAGGCTTTCGACTCGTTGATTCGGCGAGTCCCCCGTTGGAGCGCCCCTCGATCGCTCGCCCGCGTATCGATCCGCACCGTTCCTACGTTTTTAGTGAAAGCTCTTCGCTCGACGACGTGTCCGCGAACGCCACACGGCGCAGCGACGACTGGCTGCTCACGCGCTCCTCGCGCCGCTCACCGCTCTCTTCGCTCTTTCGCCGCTTCGTCGCGTTCGTAATCGCGCTCGCCGTGGTCGCGGTGCTCGTGTTCTACTACGTTGACCGTCGCAGTCCTGCGCGTCACCCGACACCGCCGAGCTCCACTATTCGAAGCGGAGCGCCCCTGACGCGCTCCGCTCCCGCGACGTTGTGAGGTCGCGGGGGGTCATCACCGCTAGCGCTCGCCGTGCGCCGCCTGCGACTCGCGGGACGTATCGGCCACGGCGCGGGGAGCGATTTCGTTCAGGAGCCACGCTAGGAGTTGGGCTTCGTCGCGCCACGCGTCGTAGCGACCCGAAGGTCCCCCGTGGCCAGCACCCATCTCGGTCTTGAGGAGGGCGTAGTTCGCCGGACTCGCGTCGCGTAGGCGCGCCACCCACTTCGCGGGTTCCCAGAACCCCACTCGAGAGTCGTTGAGCCCGCCGGTCGCGAAGAGTCGCGGGTAGGTCACGGGTCCGTCGTCGCCACTGTCGCGCACGTTGTCGTAGGGCGAGTACCCGAGCATGGTGCGGTACGCGGTCGCGCTCGCTTCGGGGTTGCCCCACTCTTCCCACTCGCCCACGGTGAGCGGTAGTGACGCGTCGAGCATGGTGGTGAGCGCGTCGACGAATGGCACCTCGGCCACAATCGCGGCGAAGAGATCCGGTGCGAGGTTCATCGTCGCCCCCATGAGGAGCCCCCCCGCCGACCCACCACGGGCCGCCAACGACGCGGGTAAAGTCCATCCGTCGTTCACTAGGTGTCGCGCGACCGCGACGAAGTCGCTGAACGTCGTGGGTTTTTGGGCCAGGCGACCCATTTCGTACCAGGAACGACCCATCTCGCCCCCGCCACGAACGTGCGCGATGGCGAAGATTACCCCGCGATCCAAAAGGGATAGACGGATGGAGGAGAAAGTTGGGTCGATGGAGATTTCGTAGCTGCCGTACCCGTAGAGCAGTAGTGGTACGGGTCTCAGTGGGGAGACGGCGCCGGAGTCAGAGACTTCGACCAGGTCGCGTCGCGCGACCAGCGAAACCGGAATACGCACGTCGTCGCTCGCGGTGACCCAAAGTCGCGTAGTTACGTACTGCGAGGCGTCGTAACCGCCGAGAACCCGCTGCTGCTTGCGCACGGCCACCGTACGGTCGCTGACCGTTACGTCGGCGACGAGACGGGGGGTGATCATCGAAGTAATCGATATCCGCAACTGGTCCGTACGGAAGTTGGGGTTAACGGAGAGCGCGACCGTGGCCGGGAAAACCTCCGCGTCAATCACCCACGATCGCCCTTCCAGGTCGTCGCCGAAGGGGTCGGGCCCATCGAGGGTCGATACGACGCGAACCGCTGCGCAACCGTCGAGCCGCTCGCTAATCGCGAGAAAGTTGGCGAACGCGTCGACGCCGTCGAGCCGTCGCCCCGGCCGTTCCGCTACCAGTTCGCGCCACGGGCCGCCGTGTGATGGGCGCGCCAGCAGTCGAAAGTCCGTGGCCCCTTCGTTGGTCACTTTAAGCCACCAGGCTCGCCCCGAGTGATCCACGAAATGTTCAACGGCGTACTCCACGCCGTGTACACGCGGGTCGAGTGTCGTTAGCTCGCCGAGGGGTTCGTCCGCCGATAGGTAGCGCACTTCGCTCGTCATCGAGGAGTTAAGGGCGACCACCACCACGGCGTCGTCGCGGCTCCGTCCGACGGAAACCGTGTACTGAGCGTCGTCCTCTTGGTAGACGAGGACGTCGTGGATTGCCTCGGTGCCCAGTTCGTGCCGCCAAAGTTGCCACGGTCGCATCGCGTCGTCAACGCGCGTATAAAAAAAGTGCCGACTGTCGTTGGCCCACGCGAAGCCGTAGTAAACGTCGTCGAGTAAGTCGTCGACCGGCGGCTGACCGGCCAACGGCCGAAGGGTGACGCGGTGGCGCTCGTCGCCGTCGAAGTCGCTGCCGACCGCCACCCAAGCGTCGTCGGGGCTAACCGCGAGGACGCCCACGGAGAGAAAGTCGTGACCCTTCGCTTCGACGTTTTCGTCCAAAATAATCTGCTCGTTTTCGAGGCTCGCTTCGGGGTCAATCGTCGGGGGAGTGGGGTCGTCGTTACTCGCGGGCACGCGGGCGCTAATCGGGTAGTCGAGTCCTTCGCGGGTCCGCTCGAAGTACCACCAGGCACCTCGCCTCACTGGTACGGAGATGTCCGTCTCCTCGATTCGTGCCTTAATCTCGTCAAAGAGTTCGTTCTCCAGCGATTTAAGGGGGGCTAGTTCCGCATTGAGAAACTCGTTCTCGGCGCGCAGATGCGCCAAGAGTTCTTCGTTGGTGCGATCCATCATCCAGTAGTAGGGGTCGACGCGCGTTGAGCCGTGGTGGGTTAGAGCGTGGGGACGTTGGCTCGGGCGGGGGGCAGTTGTCACCCCTCTACTCTGTCAGCCGGCGGCCACGGTCGGACACGTCCGGGCTACTAGTTAGTACTATGAACGTAGGGATTATTCCGGAGGAGCGCCGTGACCGTTGACAATCTGGACTTCAGTCGTTACCAGTTGGGTTGGTCCGACGAGCAGCTGCCGATCTTTAAGCCGAAGAAGGGCCTCAACGAATCGATAGTCCGTGAGATGTCCTCGATGAAAAACGAAGATCCGTGGATGCTGAAGTTTCGCCTCGACGCGCTGAAGCGCTTCGAGAGGAAGCCCATGGTTCCGTGGTTCGCCGACCGAATGCCCGATCTCGACTTTGACGATATCTACTACTACATCAAGCCCACTGACCACCAGGTCAACTCGTGGGAAGATTTGCCCGACGCGATTAAGAACACCTACGAGAGGCTGGGTATTCCCGAGGCCGAGCGTAAATATTTGGCGGGCGTCACCGCGCAGTACGAATCCGAAGTGGTCTTTCATCGCAACCGCGAAGACCTCGAGCGGCTCGGTGTGCTGTTTTGCGATATGGATACCGCGGTGCGCGAGTACCCCGATCTCGTGCGTCGCTACTTCGCGACGGTGATCCCCCCCAACGACAACAAGTTCGCCGCCTTGAACTCGGCGGTGTGGAGTGGGGGCTCCTTCATCTACGTGCCCCCGGGCGTGAAGGTCGACCAACCACTTCAGGCCTACTTTCGAATAAACACCGAAAATATGGGACAGTTCGAGCGCACCTTGATTATCGCCGACGAGGGATCTCAGGTTCACTACGTCGAGGGCTGCTCGGCGCCGGTGTACTCGACCGATTCACTGCACTCGGCGGTTGTGGAACTCGTCGCGCTCGCGGGAGCGCGCATCACCTACACGACCATCCAGAACTGGTCGAACAACGTGTACAACCTCGTGACGAAGCGGGCGCGCGCCGAAACGGAAGCCCACGTCGAGTGGATTGATGGCAACATCGGGTCGAGATTGACTATGAAGTACCCCTCGGTTTACCTCATGGGTCCCAAGGCGTCGGGCGAAGTTCTCTCCGTCGCGTACGCGGGTCCCGGGCAGGTCCAAGACGCCGGGGCGAAGATGGTTCACTGCGCCCGCGAGACGACCTCGACGATTGTGTCGAAGTCGATCTCCAAGGACGGGGGAGTAACCGCCTACCGGGGACTGGTGAAAGTGGAAGAGGGGGCGACCGGAGCGAAGAGTTTCGTGCGCTGTGATGCGCTGCTGCTCGACGAGAAGTCCACCTCGGAGACGCGACCGTACATGGAAGTCGGAGAGCAGGACGCCTCGATTGGCCACGAGGCGACCGTGTCCAAAATCGGCGACGACCAACTTTTCTACCTCATGAGTCGGGGCCTGAGTGAGAGCCAGGCTATGGGAATGATTGTCAACGGATTCATTGAACCGGTGACGCGTACGCTGCCCATGGAGTACGCCGTCGAGTGGTCTCGTCTCATCGAACTCCAAATGGAGGGTTCCATCGGTTAGCGCTTCGCGGCGTCAGCTCAGCGAAATGAGTAGCACGAAGACTGAGGGAGCGACGAATTAGGGCGACGCATCGCTACACCGCTTTCAATCCGGCGTAGCGGGCCCGGGGGTGCGTGGGCGATAATGGGGGTCGTGAAGGAGCGAAACGTTCTCGGTGGCCCGCTGGAAGAGTGCGGGACCGATCCCCTAACCGGGTTTTACCGTGACGGGTGTTGTCAAACCGGGCCTGAAGACTACGGCCTTCATACGATTTGCGCGGTCGTCACCGCGGAGTTCCTCGCCCATCAAAAATCAATTGGCAACGACCTGTCCACGGCCCGCAGGGAGTTCAGTTTCCCCGGCCTGGTGCCGGGCGATCGGTGGTGCGTGACGGCGGTCAACTGGTTGCGGGCCCACCGCGACGGCGCCGCCGCCCTGGTCGTTCTCGCTTCCACCCACGAGCGGACCCTCGACGTCGTGCCCCTCGAAACGCTGCGTGAGCACGCCGTCGACGTTCCGGCGGGGCCCGGCGATCTCACTATATAAATTTGCGGTCACCTGGGTCTACGGCCCGGCCTCGCCTAATCGTTCCTCTCGGTCCGTCACAGCCGCACGATATGGTGTCGACGTATAGCCCTGCGAGAGGTGGGAGGTTGCCTTGACAACTCTGAAGGATCGACCCAATACGGCGTTACTCGTCGTCGACGTGCAGGTCGGCGTCGTGGAGGGCAGTCACGAACGCGACGCGGTCGTCGCCAACATAGCGACCCTGGTGGCGCGAGCGCGCGAGGACCGGATCGGGGTCATTTGGATTCAGCACAACGACTCGGGCCTCGAGCGAGGCTCCGAGGCGTGGCGAATCGTGCCCGAACTCACCCCGAATGACGACGAGCCGATCGTCGACAAGTCCTACGGAGACTCCTTTGAGGAGACGACTTTAGAAGTGAAACTGGCCGAGCGGGGCGTTGGTCGTCTCGTGGTCACCGGTGCGCAGACCGACGCGTGCATTCGCTCGACGCTTCACGGCGCCTTTACCAGGGGGTACGACACGATACTCGTGGGCGATGCGCACACCACCGAGGACTTATCGCAGTGGGGTGCGCCGCCGCCCGGTCAAGTCATCGCCCACACCAATCTCTACTGGAACGAGCAGAGGGCACCGGGACGTTCGGCGGGAACCGTGACAACCTCGGAGTTTAACTTCCGCGCTTAGGCGTAATTTCCTCACGGTCCTTACGCGTTGTGGCGATCAAGTAACGCCACGTGGCCCCTTGTCCGAAACGGGTGCGGAGAAGCTGCGGCTGGCGCGTGAAAGAATAGTTGCGTGGGTATGCGCGAGGAGTGTAAGCATTTTCAGAGTCGGACCTACGCTTCGGGCGAGGTCGCGCGGTTCTGCGTTCTGGGCAACGCACCCGATCAACCTTGGTCGTGCCCGGAGAACTGTCTAACCTACGAGCGCCGTTTCGTCGACGTGGGTTGGTCACACGGGACGCTGGTGGATCGACCAGTTGAGGCCGCTCCCGAAACGGGGGCATCGCTCGAGGACCGTCGTGAACTGCTCGATTCGGCGAGTGAGATTGTCGAAGCTGTGGCCGCGGGTCTCATCGAAGAGCGGCGACGTCAAGTGGACCAGCGCTCTAAGAAGGGTCGACGTAAGAAGTTTCGCCGCCGATAAAGACCACGGGAAAGGAAATTTCGCGCGCGGAGGTTGTTAGGTTCCTTCAAAGGTAGGCGGTCGCCGCTCGACGAACGCCGTCATGGCCTCGCGAAGGTCGTTACTGGCGAGGTACATGGTGTTCCACCGCGCGACGAAGTCGAGTCCCTCGTCAACCGTGCGTCCGTCGTTGGCCGCCAGCACGGCCTTAGTGCCACGAACGGCGAGGGGCGAGTTGGCCGCAATCTCCCTCGCCATTTCGAGGGCCGCCGAAAAGACTTCGGCGGACCCCGGACCGTAGAGGGAGTTAGCCAGGCCAATCGCGACCGCGCGCTCGGCCGTGACGTCCTTGCCGGTGAGAGCCATTTCGGCGACGTGGCCGGCGCCGATGATACGCGGTAGTCGTTGGAGGGTGCCGACGTCGGCCACGATGGCGACCTTGGTCTCCCGGACCGAAAAGACGGCGTCGCTCGAACAAAGACGTACGTCGCAGGCGGTGATGATGTCGACCCCGGCGCCGATGCAGTATCCGTGTACCGCGGCGATTACGGGCACGGGCAGCGCGGCGATGGCGCTGACGCAGGCCTGCATGGCGCGAACCGATTCGTACCTCCGGGCGTTCGCCAGGGCCGACGAGGGGGCGGTCGTAGGTTCGACGAAGTGGCGCGAGAACTCTTTGAGGTCGAGTCCGACCGTGAAGTGAGGACCCTTCGCGGCGAGGACGACGACTCGGATCTGGGGGTCGGCCGCCACCGCGGCGCAAGCCCTTGGCAGATCGGTCCAGAAGGCCGTTCCCAGCGCGTTACGGGCCTCGGGCCGGTCGAGCCACATCGTCGCGATGTGCTGGTTGACGTCGAGGGTGATTACGTCCGACGTGAACTCCACGACTCCCCCTTCGTTGGTGCGAACGTCTCGGGTGGGATATTCGCTACGCCCAGTACACTGCCTGAGTCCACCCACTCTATGAACTCATTCACCGACTCCGCTACGAATTTCATTGACGAATGTGTCGACGGTGCGGCGCGGCAACGAGCTTGGCGCCGTTTCGAGTTGGTCGGACTACCTACGACCGGAGACGAGGTGTGGCGTTACGCCCCGCTCGGCGATTTGGCGATAGAGCATTTCGAGGTCCCGAGGGGCCCCGCCGCTTCGGCGGAGACGCCCCTCGCGCGCGAGCTCTCCGAGCGGGCCGAACGGGTCGTACGACTCGTCGACGGCTTCGCCGTGTCACTGGGCGAGGACAAGCCGGGCGTCACCGTTTCACTCGCCCCCGGGCGAGAGTCCCTGTCGGGTGAGCCGCTCGAGGACCGGTACCAGAATGACGCCTTCGCCCTAATGAACCTCGCTCTAGCGCCCGCAGCGGTCGTAATTCGCGTCGCCGCAGCTACCTCGCTCGAGCGCCCGTTGGTCGTGCTTAACGAATCGCGAGCCTCCGCGTGCTTCTCTCGCACTCAGATCATCGTGGAACGCGCGGCGGAGGTCACCGTCGTGGAGTACTTCGACGGGGGGGACCAGGCGCTGGTGGTTCCCTTGAGTGAGTACCTCCTCGAGGAGGGAGCGTCGCTGCGCCTCGTTACGTACCAACGGCTGGCGGATTCGACGTGGCACGTCGCTCGAACGACGGGATTTCTCGCTCGCGACGGTCGACTAACCCAGGCGGTCGTCGGTCTCGGTGCCCACTACAACCGTTCGCGCAATGACGCGGAGCTGCTCGGGGCCGGGTCGGCCAACGAGCTGCGAACGACGTACCTGGGCTCGGGTGACCAGGTTCACGACTTTCGAACTCGCCAGTACCACGTGGCCCCGCGAACCACGTCGACCCTGCTGTCCAAGGGCGCCGTGGCCGACCGAGCCCGCTCGGTGTACACGGGGCTCATTGAGATCGAAAAAGGGGCTAAACGCACCGACGCTCGCCAGACAAATCACAATCTGCTTCTCTCACCACGCGCGCACGCCGACAGCGTTCCGAACCTCGATATTCGCGAAAATGACGTCATGTGCGCGCACGCGTCGAGCGTGGGCCCGCTCGACGAACTGCAGCGCTGGTACCTCGAGTCGCGAGGTGTCTCGCCCGACGACGCCCAGCGCCTCTTAATTCAAGGATTCTTCTACGAGATGTTGGCCGCGCTACCCGGTGAGATGGCCCCGCTCGTTGAGCGTGACGTTGAGTCGGTGCTCGCGACGGTAATCGCGGGGTCGTCGTGAGCGCGGAAGACGTGGGAACACTCAGCGACTACGAAGAGGGTGTGCCGCGTCAGCTCACGCTCAGTGGTCGAGTGTTGGTCGCGGTACGGCTCGACGGGGCACTCTACGTACTTGACGACCGCTGCAGCCACGAAGAGTTCTCACTCTCGCTAGGCGAAGTGGACATTGACTCGGGAGAGATTGAGTGCGCTCGCCACGGTGCGATGTTCCGCCTCAGTGACGGGGCCGCGATGACCTTCCCCGCCACGCGGCCCGTCGCTCACTACGCGGTACGCGAAGACGGGGGTCGTTTGATGGTGGATTTGCCGTGAGCGCGACGCTAAGAATCGAAGATCTTCACGTTACGGTCGGCGAGAAGGAAGTTCTCAAAGGTCTCTCGTTGACGATGCACGCGGGCGAAGTTCACGCCATCATGGGGCCGAACGGTTCAGGTAAGTCGACGCTGGCCCACGCCCTGACCGGACACCCCGGGTACCGTGTAGTGGACGGTTCGGTCTCCATTGACGGAGTGGAGTTACTTCCTCTCTCGGCGACCGACCGCGCGCGCGCGGGGCTTATGTTGATTCTCCAACAGCCTTTCGAGGTTCCCGGGGTGCGCCCCTACGACCTACTACGGGCCGCGGGTGCTGACCCCACGTCGCTGCGTGCGCGTATGGCCAGTGAGGCGGACCGCCTCGACCTCAAAAGTGAGCTCCTGGATCGCTTTATCAACGTGGACCTTTCCGGGGGTGAGCGAAAGCGGGCCGAAATGGTCCAACTGGGGGTGCTGCGGCCCCCGTTCGCCATGCTCGACGAGATTGACTCGGGACTCGACGTCGACGCCCTGGAACTGGTGGCTCGTCGTCTTGTGGACGCGACGCGGGAGTGGAACTGCGGCGTTTTGGTCGTGACGCACTTTCGAAGGCTGTTGACGGTCTTGCCCCCGACGACGATCCACGTCGTGAGCGACGGTCGCGTCGTCGAGGTCGGTGGTCCGGAACTGGCCGAAAAACTTGAACGCGATGGTTACGACGTGTACCGTGCGACGTCGGCCTAGCGCGACGGGGTCCGAGCAGAGCCGCTAGGGGGGCGACAGCTCGTTGAGGCCCTGAAGTAGGGTGTGCCACGCCAACGTGGCGCACTTTATTCGAACGGGGAACTTGACCACGCCCCGCAGAGCGGCCAGTTCACCCCAGCGCCGTAGTTCGTCGTCACCGTTGTGTGACGCGTCCGTCGCGGGCCCCGATTCACCGACCGTCATGAGATCGAGGAACGCGTCGACGAGTTGTCGTACCCCTTCGAGGGACTTACCTTTGACCGCCGCGGTCATGAGCGAAGACGATGACTGAGAGATTGAGCAGCCGTGACCGGACATTTTTATATCGCGCAGTTCACCGTCGCGCACGTCGAGGTAGATTACGACTTCGTCTCCGCACAGCGGATTAAAACCTTCGACGCGGTGAGCCGGCGGCGCCGCCAGTTCGCCGCGATTGCGCGGCGAACGGTAGTGGTCGAGAATGATGTCCCGGTAGAGATCCTCGAAATTCGACACGAGTCAACCGAACAGCTTGAGAGCCGCTTCGAGACCCTCTAGTAGGACGTCGGTGTCACGGCGAAGTGAGTAGGGGCCGAACGACGCGCGCGCGGTCGCCGCGAGGGCGAAGCGGCGCATGAGCGGCTTGGCGCAGTGGTGGCCCGGTCGCACGCAAACGGCGAACTGGTCGAGGACTTGCGCCACGTCGTGGGGGTGTACCCCCGCGACGTCGAGGCTGATCACCCCACCTCGCTCGCGGGTATCGCACGGCCCTACGACGCGAACGCGTCCGTTGAAGGTTTCCGACAAACGGGTCAGCGCGTCGGCGGTGAGTGCGTCTTCGTGGGCCGAGACGTTCGCCATGCCCAGAGCGTCTAAGTACCGAATCGCCGCGTGCAGTCCCACGGCCTCGGCGATGGGCGGCGTTCCCGCTTCGAAACGAGCGACGCCCGCGGCGGGGAGAAAACCGTCGGTCCGTACGTCGGCGATCATGCCCCCACCGCCGAGAAACGGGGGCATGGTGTCGAGGACGCCCTGACGGGTCCACAGAACCCCAATTCCGGTTGGGCCGAGGACCTTGTGTCCCGAAAAGGCCAGAAAGTCAATGTCCCACTTCGTTACGTCAGTGGGGCCGTGCGCGACGCTCTGGGCGCCGTCGACCGCTATGAGCGCGCCGCGCGCGTGCGCGGCGCGGGCCAGCTCTTCGACGGGATTTTTCGTGCCCAGGACGTTAGACGTGGCGGTTACCGAGAGGAGTTTGACGTCGCGCAGCAGTGCGTCTAGGTCGCGAAGTTCTAGTCGGAAGTCGTCGGAGACGGGAATGAATCTGACCTCAATGCCGATCGCGTCACGCAACTGAAACCACGGGACGATGTTCGCGTGGTGTTCCATCTCGGTGACCAGGACGACGTCGCCCGCGCGCATATGGGTCGCGCCCCAAGATCGGGCGATGAGGTTGAACGACTCCGTCGTATTTTTGGTAAAGACCACTTCGTCGCCACCACCGGGGGCGTTGATGAACCGAGCTACGGCGCTCCGAGAGCCTTCGTAGGCTTCGGTGGCCTCGTTGGCGGTCTGGAAAACGCCTCGGTGTACGTTGGCGTGGCGAAGTTCGTAGTAACGACTCATCGCTTCTATGACCGATCGCGGCGGCAGCGACGTCGACGCTGAGTCGAGGTAGGTGATTCGCCGTCCGTTGACGAAACGGCGCAGTTCCGGCACGTCGGCGCGCACCCGCAGGGCGTTGAAGCTGCTCACGCGCTCACCGAACGCCAGGCGTCGTAGCCGTCGCGCTCGATTCGCTCGGCGAGCTCGCTACCTCCGGTGTGCACAATTCGTCCGTCGACGAAGACGTGCACGTAATTGGGTTGAATCTCGTCGAGCAACTTGACGTAGTGCGTAACGACGACGACTCCCATGGTGGGGTGGCGTTCGCGCACCGTCGTGACCCCGCGGGCCACTACCCTTAGGGCGTCGATGTCGAGGCCCGAGTCGGTTTCGTCCAGTAGAGCGACTACCGGTTCGAGCAGGGCCATTTGGAGCACTTCGTTGCGCTTTCGCTCTCCACCGGAAAATCCGTCGTTGAGGTAACGCTCGGCGAAGGCGCCGTCAATGCCTAGTCGGTCCATCCACTCGGTCAAGTTGAGACGGACTTCGAGGACGCTCAACTCACTCAGGTTCTTGCGCGCGGCGATTGCTTGTCGCAGGAATTGGATAACCGAGACGCCGCTAATCGATTCGGGGTACTGGAAGGCGAGGAAGACACCGGCGCGGGCCCGTTCGTCGGGCGACCAGGAACCGACGTCTTGTCCGCGTAGGAGAATCTGACCGGCGGTTACTCGGTAGCCGGGATGACCCATTACGACGTTGGCCAAAGTGGACTTTCCCGCTCCGTTCGGTCCCATTAGGGCGTGCACTTCGCCTTCGTAGACCCGTAGGTTGACGCCGCGAAGGATAGACGCGTCGTCAGCGACGGCGTGAAGGTCGACCAGTTCTAAAAGCGGTTGCGTCACACTGCGAGCCTACCGGTGAGCCCGTGAAATCGGTCTACCAGCCGCGATCGACCCACTCGTCGAGGTGGGGCCGCTCCGCCCCCACGGTGGAGGGCGCGCCGTGGCCGGGCCAGATGGTCGTGTCGTCGCCGAAGGCACGAAAGAGCCGCTCGTCGATCGAAGCGATGATCTGAGCGAAGTCGCCGCCGGCGAAAGTGGCGTTGCCCGGTCCGCCGGGAAAGAGCGTGTCGCCCGTGAACACAACGGTGGTGCCTTCCAACCAAAAGCAGATGCTGCCCGGCGTGTGGCCCGGGGTGTGGATGGTACGCAGTCGCAAGTCGCCGACGCGGTGGGTCGTGTCGTCTTCGAGCAGGTGGTCGTAACTGGGCAGCATCGCCGCGTCCTCGGCCCGCACCCACACGTCGATGCCCGCGGCTCGGACCTCGGTCACCGCGCCGATGTGGTCCCAGTGGCCGTGCGTTTCCAGAACGGAGGTAACGCCCAGTCGCGTGGCGACTCGTAATAGGCGCTCGTGCTCATTCGCGGCGTCGATCAAGGCGGCCTCACCAGTGCGCCGGCAACGTACGACGTAGACGTTGTTCTCCAGGGGGCCCACGACGAACCGGTGAACTTCGGCGGCGCCGTCGGACCAAATCATTTCCACGTTATCCACCCCCGTAGCCTGGCACGAAGCCGGGCCGTTCGTGAAGTGAGTAACCTCGACGATGACGGCAGCGACACCCCGGACGACGAGGTTTTTATGAACTTTGGTTTTAGCGACGAACAGGACGAACTTCGTCGGATGGTGCGGCGCTTCCTCGAGGAGAAGTCGCCCGAGAGTGAGGTACGTCGTCTCATGGCCACCGACGAGGGGTACGACCCGGCCGTATGGTCCCAGATGGCCCGAGAACTGGCGCTCCAGGGCCTCGCTATCCCCGAGGAGTTCGGTGGCCAGGGCTACGGACCCGTGGAACTGTACGTCGTCTTCGAGGAGATGGGGGCCGCGCTGTTTTGTGGGCCGTACTTCTCCTCGGTCGCACTGGCCGCGAACGCGCTGACCTTCGTGGGTGGGGCCGACGACCAGGCACGCTACCTACCGGGTATCGCCAGTGGCGAAACTATTGCGACGGTGGCTCTGACCGACGACGGAGGTAGTTGGGACCTCTCAACCACCACGACGACGGCCCGCCGCGGGGGAGACGGTTTCGTCGTTAATGGAGTACGAAGTTTTGTTACCGACGGTTCGATTGCGTCGTTGATCTTGGTCCCCGCGATGACCGACGCCGGTCTGTCGCTCTTCGCCGTGGACCCTAGCGCGCCCGGAGTTACGCGCCAGAGCCTCGCGACGATGGACCAGACGCGCAAGCAGAGCCGCATGGAGTTCGTCGACGCACCGGCGGCGCTCGTGGGGGTCGACGGGCAAGCCCGTGGGGGACTTGAGACGACGATGCAAATTGCCGCCGCCGCCCTAGCCGCCGAACAGGTCGGTGGTGCCCAGCGGGTTCTCGACGCCTCGGTCGAGTACGCCAAAACGCGCGTGCAGTTCGGTCGACCGATTGGTTCGTTTCAAGCGATCAAACATAAGTGCGCCGACATGCTCCTAGACGTTGAGTCGGCGAAGTCGGCCGCGTACTACGCGGCGTGGGCCGCTCAGGAGCGTAACGAGGAGCTGCCCATCGCGGCGAGTTTGGCTAAGTCGTTCTGTTCCGAGGCGTACTTTCACTGCGCGTCGGAAAATATTCAAATTCACGGAGGTATCGGTTTCACTTGGGAGCACCCGGCGCACCTCTACTTCAAGCGGGCCAAGAGTTCGGAGCTCTTTTTGGGTGACCCGGCCTACCACCGTGAACTGTTGGCCCAGCGACTGGGCGTCTAGGGGTCCGTGCTCGCACACGAGCAGCTCTCGAGCGGTCTAAGTCGCCTTGACCTGAAGACCGCGACGTCGAGTGCGAGGCCAGTTGTTGGACACACGTTGGTCATCGTGCACGGACTGCCCCGCCTCGTGGGGATGGGCCGCCAGGCGGCCGGGCTCTTGCCGGAGTTGGCCGAACACGTGGCGAACGAGTCCGGATGGACCGTCGCCACGGGGACGTTGTCGGGCGTGGGGGGAAGCACCGGTAGCTTTTCGCCCTCCCAGTGGCGCCGCGACCTCGCCACGATTCTGGACCACGTTGCGGCCAGTGACGCTCGTGTCTCCTTGGCCGGATTCGGTTTCGGTGGCTCTTTGGCGCTCGCGGTGGCCGCGACCGACGAACGGGTCCGCGGCGTCGCCACGTTCGCCGCGCCGGCACACTTAGACGCCTGGGCCGGTTCCCCCGAGGAGCTGCACCGAGCGGTTCAAGTTGCCGGCGTCGTCGGTGACCCGGGTGACCTCCTCGATCCGGAGACCCTATACCGCGACCTCATGACGGTAGACCCGATCAGCGCGATTGCCAAGCTGCCCCCGCGACGACTTCTCATCGGACACGGCCTCGACGACGGGGAGGTTCCGGTCGCGCACGCGCGAGACCTCGTTCTGGCCGCCGAGGGTCGCGCCGAACTGAGACTCATTCCCGGCGCCGGTCACCAGCTTCGGGCCGATCCCCGGATGGTGGCTACTCTGCTCGGGTGGCTCGACCGCCATCGCTAAGGGCGTCGTCCATGGCCCGGCGTAGTTGACGCGCGCTTCCCTCGGGGTCTCGGGCTTCAGTCAGCGCCCGCACCACCACGAAGTGGCGCAACCCCGCTCTTATTAGGTCGGCGACGTTGGACTCGTCGACGCCGCCAGTGACAAAGACCGGCCGGAGACTTCGGCTCTGAGCCGCCACCGCGTAAGCGAGCCCCGTTCCGGGACGGCCCGGCTTGGTCGGCGTCGGTACCAGTGGGCCGGCACTCAGGTAGGTGCAGGGCTGGTCGAGGGCGTCGTTCAGTTCTGTCGGGGAGTGGGTGGACAGCCCTACGACCGCGTCGTCGCCGAGGATCTCGCGGCAAGTAGCTACGCTCACGTCTTGTTGACCCACGTGGACGCCGTCGGCCCCGAGATCTCGCGCCAGCCACGGAGAGTCGTTGACGATAAAGGGCACGTTGAACGAGCGACAAATGGTGGCCATTACTTCTCCCTGGGCCCGTTGGCGCTCCACCGAATGGTCCTTGTCGCGAAGTTGAACGACGTCCACCCCCCCGCGCAACACCGCGGGCAGGAAGGTCGTAATGTCCGGCCGGAGCCCGACGCATAGGTAGAGGGACCGTGTGGAAAGGTCGAGCACGGGCCCTACCTTACGAGTCGGGCCCCGTTGGAATGCCCCGCGTGACCCGGTGGGGCAGAATGGGACGGTGCAGATTCCCGCGAAGGCCGAGTACGCGATTCGCGCACTGTTGACGCTCGCGGCCAATGACGCGTCGGTGAGCGCAGAGCATCTCGCTCAGGAGCAAGATCTGCCAGCTAAGTTTCTCGGCGCGATTCTCTCCGATCTGCGGCGCGGGGGACTGGTCACGAGTCAACGCGGGCCCGAAGGCGGATTTCGCCTGGCCCGCGACCCCGATCAGATCATGATCGCTGACATTTTGCGGGTGGTGAGTGGACCGATGGCCGGCGTGCGCGGAATGAGACCTGAGACGTTGGTATACGAAGGGGAGGCGGCCCACCTGCGCGACGTGTGGGTGGCGGTTCGCGCCACGTTGCGCGAAGTACTCGAACACGTGACGCTGGGTCAGGTTTTACGTGGTGACCTACCGGCGGCGGTCACTCGATTCACCGATGACCCCGACGCGTGGATTACTCGCGTCATATGACCCGTCTGTACACCGACGGCGCTTGTCGCGGTAATCCCGGTCCCGGTGGGTGGGCTTGGGCCGAGGGGCAAAACCACTTCGACAGCGGCGCGGCCGCGCACACGACCAATCAGCGTATGGAAGTGACGGCCGTCATCGAAGCCCTACGAGCACACCCCGGCCAAGACGTCGAAATCGTGAGTGACTCTACGTACGTCGTTAAATGTTTTCACGACTCGTGGTACGTAGGGTGGCGTCGTCGCCAGTGGCGTAATTCCAAGGGGCAACCCGTCGCCAACCGAGACTTGTGGGAGGTACTGATTGACCTCGCCTTAGACGGTAACCGTACGGTCACGTTTCAATGGGTCAAGGGACACTCGGGTGACGTGATGAATGATTTCGTGGACCTCCTGGCCACGCGGGCCGCCGACGAACCCGGGAAACACTGACTCTTCGAAGGGGGTTGGGGCGAAAAACATTAGGCTCTAACCCGGGGGTAGGCGCGTTACGAGGGAAGGGAATGACCGTGGCTGACGAGGTCCAAAGCTTTGACGTGGTCGTCGTGGGCGGTGGTCCCGGCGGGTACGCCGCCGCTCTTTACGGAGCCGCCGCGGGTTTGAACGTCGCTCTAGTTGAGCGCGACAAAGTTGGTGGAACTTGCTTGCACCGGGGGTGCGTTCCGGCGAAGGAGTTTCTCGAAACGGCCCACGTACGGCGAACGGTGGAACACGCCGGAGCCTTCGGCGTTCTCACGTCGGCGGTAACTTTGGACTTTTCGATCGCGCAAGACCGCAAGGTCGAAACGGTTGAACGGCTCTACAAGGGTCTCGCCGGACTCCTGAAGGGCCGCAAAATAACGGTTCTGTCGGGCACGGGTCGACTGGAGCGCGACCTCATCGTAGACCTGATTGACGGAGACGACGCCGGTGTTCGCTTGCGAGGTGGCCACGTGATCTTGGCCGCCGGCTCGGTACCGCGAACACTGCCCGGCTTCGACGTCGACGGGCAATTGGTAGTGACCTCGGACGAGTTTTTGGATCTGCGTCACCTGCCCCAACGAGCGAGCGTGATCGGTGGCGGCGCGATTGGCTGTGAGTTCGCCTCCCTGCTGAGCGACATGGGCGTTTCGGTCACGATTCTCGAGAGTTTGCCGTCGATTCTCGCGGGTTGCGACAGTGAGGTGGCGTCGGTGGTGCAGCGATCGTTTAAGAAGCGCGGCATCGAGATTCGGGTGGGGGTGAATATCACCGGTCACGACGTGAAGAAGAAGTCAACGACCATAGCCATTGAGGGCGAAGATGGCGTCGAGAGCGATCTCGTCGTGATGAGCGTGGGCCGTCGCCCGCGTACCGAAGGACTGTTGGGCGACGGGACGGGGGTCCTGCTCGACGAACGGGGATTCGTTTTGGCCGACGAATATCAGCGCACCGGGGCCGAGGGGGTGTTTGCGGTCGGCGACGTCGTGGCCGGTACTCCCCAGTTGGCGCACGTGGGTTTCGCCGAAGCGATCGTCGCGGTGAAGACGATTTTGGGGGAGCCTTGCGTACCGGTCGACTACGACCGTGTGCCGTGGGCGATTTACTCAAATCCCGAGGTCGCGTTTTGTGGACTGAGCGAAGCGGCGGCCAAGGAACGCGGGTACGACGTGGTCGTGAAGAAAGATCCCTTCGGGGGCAACAGCCGAGCGCAGATTATCGGTGACACCGACGGTGTGGTAAAAATCGTGGCGGAGCGGCGGCCCGACGGATCGGCCGGACAGATTCTCGGAGTGCACATGGCCGGACCGTGGGTCACCGAGCAACTAGGCGCCGGTTATTTCGCGGTCAACTGGGAAGCGACGGCCGAAGAGGCCGCCGCGCTCATTCAGCCCCACCCGTCTCTGTCCGAAACCTTCGGCGAGACTCTCCTCGCGCTCGCGGGGCGGGGACTACACGTTGGTTGACGTCACCCTCCCCTCGTTGGGTGAGTCCGTCACCGAAGGCGTGATCACTCGGTGGTTCAAGAAAGTCGGCGACGTAGTCGCGCGAGACGAACCGCTCTTCGAAGTGTCAACCGATAAGGTCGACTCCGAGATGCCCTCACCGGCCGCGGGAGTCCTGGTCGAGATCGTCGCCGCGGAGGGTGACACCGTGGCGACCGGCTCGAAGGTCGCGGTCATCAACGACCAGAGCGCGACCGATGGTACGACCTCGTCGGGTGGCGCGCAGTCGGTGGCCCCGAAGTCGCCGGTCCCGGACATTCCCCCGACCCGCGATTCGCCACCTTTCGATCGCGGAGAACCGGTGACCGGTGGGGTAGTTCTCTCTCCCGTCGTTCGAAGAATTCTCGCCGATGGCGGAGTGACGCCATCTTCGGTTCTCGGTACCGGACCCGGTGGAGCGGTGACGCGCCGAGACGCCGAGCGGGCGGTGGCCCAAGGTCCGAGCGAGGAAGCGGTGGTTCCCCTAAGCAACGGGCTTCGTCGAATGGGCCAACACATGGCCGCGTCGAGTCAACAGACGCCTCACGGATTCGTCGCGGTGGAAGTCGACGCCAGGGTGTTCGCCGACCTGGCGGGGCTAGGTCGCGTGACCCGCGAGGGGATCGCGATTAGTGACGAAATGTTGGTCGCGGTAGCGGCCGTGCGGGCGCTCGGCGAGTTTGAGTTTCTGAACGCGACGTTGCTCGGTGAGGACGTGGTGGTACACCGCAGCGTCAATCTCGGTGTGGTGCGGACGCTCGCCGACGACGGCATGCTCGTGCCCGTGGTGCACGCCGCCGCCGGATTGACACTGCGGGCCCTGGCTCGACGAATCTCCGAACTCGATCAGCGCGTGGCGTCTCGCCAACTTACGGCCGACGACCTCATGGGTGGGACTTTCACTGTGGCCGGTGCCCCGACGGAACACACCTTGTGGACGGCACCAATTATCATCCAACCCCAAGTCGCGGTTCTGTCGGCGGGGGCGGTGCGCGAGACCGCGGTGGTGACCCACCTTGGCGCAACGGCCACCGTCGAGGTGGGTCACCGAGTTGTACTGGGGCTCTCATTCGATCATCGAGTGTGCGACGCGCGGGTGGCGGCGCGGTACCTCGAACGGGTCAGTGAGCTGTTGGCCGGACTGGACCTAGAGAGCGAGCGTTAGTGCTCCGGCGACGTCACTTGGGTCGCGTGAATTTCGCTGAGGCCAACGACGTGCAGCGCGCTTTGGTCGAGTCACGAGATGATTACTTACTGATCTTCGAACACCCCCCGACGTACACCCGGGGGGTTCGGGCCCGGGCCGATAGTTTCCTGACTCCCCCCGACGAGCTCGACGCGGTCGTCGTCGACGCCGATCGCGGGGGAGACGTGACTTACCACGGCCCCGGTCAGGTCGTGGCTTGGGCGGTGGTGTCGGTCGGCGACGATCCGGCCGCCGGCAAAGAGCACGTGCGACGGTTGGAAGATGCCGTAATCGCGACGCTCGAGCGCCTCGATCACACCCGAACGCTCGGCGGTGTCGGCCGGCTAGAGGGCTACCCCGGGGTGTGGGCTCGACTCGAGTCGGTCCCGGCGAAGGTAGCCGCGGTGGGAGTTCGCACGGAACGCAATCGGCTCGGCGTTCGGCGAACCTTGCACGGGGTCGCGCTGAATGTCGACGTAGACCTGGCCGCGTTCGCGGCGATCGTTCCGTGCGGCATAGCCGATCGTCCCGTGGCGTCGCTGGCCTCCCTGGGGCTCGAAGCGCGACCCATCGCGGTGGAAACAGTGTTAGGAGAAGAGCTCGACGCGCGCTTCGGAGGCGACGCGCGCGTCGCGGCCGTGGAGCGTGGAACGGCCACGACGTCGCCCGAACGGCCGCTCCTTCGTCGCCTCCGACGCGCCGGTGTCGATCCCGATGGCGGTCTGGCGCTTGCGACACGCAAGCCGCAGTGGCTGCGCGTTTCGGCGCACATGGGTGAAGAGTTTCGTGCGCTGAGGAACTTGACCCAAGACCTCCGGCTCGTTACCGTGTGCGAAGAGGCGGGCTGCCCGAACATCTTCGAGTGCTGGGCCGCCGGAACGGCCACGTTCATGGTGAACGGTGAACGGTGTACTCGCGCGTGCGGGTTCTGCCTCGTCGATACCCGTAAGCCCCTGCCCCTGGACGACAGTGAGCCGGCGCGCGTCTCGGAAGCGGTCGTGCGTTTGGCGCTCGCTCACGCGGTTATTACCTGCGTCGCAAGAGACGACCTGAGTGACGGGGGCGCGGGCGCCATCGCCGCGTGCGTTCGGGCGATTCGCGAGCGCTCGCCCGCTACGGCGGTGGAAGTGTTGACGAGTGACCTGCGCGGGGACTCGGCGTCGCTCGCGACCCTCATCGCCGCTGGGCCCGACGTACTAAACCACAACGTGGAAACGGTCGCGCGACTCCAGCGCGCGGTTCGGCCCAGTGCCGGCTACCTAAGATCCCTGGCCGTCCTGGCGCGGGCCGCCGCCGCCGGCCTTACGACGAAGTCTGGACTCATGGTCGGGCTCGGCGAGACGGCGGACGAAGTTGAAGAGACGCTGGCCGACCTGGCGGCGGTGGGAGTGCAGATCGTCACCATTGGCCAGTACCTGCGCCCCAGCGAACGTCACCTCCCGGTGGCTCGCTTCTGGGAACCGGCGGAGTTCGACGATTTGGCCGAGCGGGGGCGGCGGCTCGGTTTGGCGCACGTGCAGTCGTCACCCCTGACTCGCTCGAGTTACCACGCCCGAGACGCCCTGCGCGAGGCGACCCCCCTCGCGACCCCCGAACGCCGACGCTAACCGGCGCTCGGGGGCGCAAAGGGCGCCGGGGACGATCGCTCGTTACGCGATGAAGTACTTCGCTTTCGGGTGGTGACAGATGATTGCGTCGGTGGTCTGTTCGGGGTGCAGTTGAAATCCCTCCGACACCGATACGCCGATGCGGTCCGCCTCGAGGAGCGTCGCTACCTTCGCGTTGTCGCTTAAGTCGGGGCAGGCGGGATAGCCCCACGAGTAGCGCCCACCGCGGTACTGCTGGCGAAAGAGACCCGAGACCGTCGGTCCGTCTTCGTCGAGGAAGCCCAACTCCTCGCGGACTCTCCGGTGCCACAGCTCGGCCAGCGCCTCGGTCATCTCGACGCCGAGGCCGTGGAGCATGAGGTAGTCGCTGTAGCGATTTTCCGCGAAGAGTTCGTGGGCCCTTTGCGATATTCGCTCGCCCATGGTTACCAGCATGAAACTGGCGTAGTCGAGGTCGCTACTGTCGAGGGGGCGGAAAAAGTCCGCGATGCACATAAAGGGCGCTTCACGTTGCCGGGGAAAGTGAAAGCGAGTCAGTTCGCGGTCGCGCGCGTCGTCGGCGAAGATGACGAGGTCGTTGTCGATCGAGGCCGCGGGGAAGTGACCCCACACGACTTGGGGAACTAGGAGGTTCTCCGACGTGGCGACGCTCAGTTGTTCACGTAGGGTCGCGGCGACGCGCACTTTAAAATTCGCGTCGTCCTCCCCACCCTCGGGTCGAAAACCCCACTGATTACGAAAGAGTGCGGTGAGATTCAGGTACTCAGATATCTCCTCGAGGGACATGCCTTTGGCCACCCGCGTTCCTAGAAAGGGGGGCGTTATTAGCTCGTTGTCCAGTTCGACTTCCGGCGATCGCGCCGGGGCGCCGGGCTCGGGAGTCGTGACTTCGTCGCGGAATCGGCGAGTGACGCGCTTGAGGGAGATCTCGCGGCCAAAGGTGGGGTCCTGCGTATCACCGCGGCGAATCTCGCCGAGACGATCGAGGACCCGCAGACCCTCGAACGCGTCCTTGCCGTAAAAAACCGGCCCCTGGTACACCTGGCGCAAGTCACGCTCGACGTACGTTCGCGTAAGTGCCGCGCCCCCGAGGAGAACCGGAACATCGGACATTTCGCGCTCGTTCATAATCTCGAGGTTCTCACGCATGATGAGGGTGGACTTCACGAGCAGACCGCTCATCCCCAAGGCGTCGGCGCGGTGCTCTTCGACGGCGTTGAGCATCTCGTTGACGCCGACCTTGATTCCCAGATTGATAACCTCGTATCCGTTATTGGTGAGAATGATATCGACGAGATTTTTACCGATGTCGTGCACGTCCCCCTTCACCGTGGCGAGCACGATCCGACCGCGGCCACCTTGGTCGCTCTTCTCCATGAGCGGTTCGAGTTGGGCCACGGCGGCCTTCATCGTTTCCGCGCTCTGCAGGACGAAGGGCAACTGCATTTCTCCGCTCGCGAAGAGATCGCCGACTACGCGCATCCCGTCCAGGAGAATGTCATTAACGATGTCCAATGGTCGCGCACCTTCGGCCACGGCTTGGTCCAAGTCGGCCGCTAGGCCGACGCGCGCACCGTCGATAATCCGTCGCTTGAGTCGCTCGTTCAGCGGGAGGTCCTCGAGGGACGTACGCTCGTTGGTCGCTGAAGAGACGCCGTCGAAGAGCACCAACAACTGCGCGAGAGGGTCGTACTCCTCACTTCGCCGGTCGTATATGAGGTCTAGACAGATTCGTCGCGCCTCGTCGTCGATGCGGTGCAGGGGCAAGATTTTGGAGGCGTGAACTATAGCGGCGTCGAGCCCCGCTTCGGTGGCTTCGTGGAGAAAGACACTATTTAGAACCTGACGCGCGGCGGGGTTAAGTCCGAAGGAGATATTGGACAGTCCCACGATGGTTCGAACGCCGGGGAGTTCACTTTTGATGCGGCGAATGGCGTCGAGGGTCTCAACCCCGTCGTGTCGTGACTCCGCCATACCCGTAGACAACGGAAGGGCGAGGGGGTCGATGAAGACGTCGTGGCGATCAAGCCCGTAGCGCGTGACGGCCAACTCCGTAATCTGACGAGCGGCCCGAACTTTCCACTCCGCCGTTCGGGCTTGGCCCTCTTCGTCGATGCACGTCGCCACCACCGCCGCCCCGAACTCCCCGGCCAGGGTGAGAAAGCGATCTAGCCGCGTGCCGGGGCCGTCTCCCTCTTCGAGGTTGACCGAGTTGAGTAGGGCCTTGCCGCCGAGCCAGGTGAGAGCCTGTCGCGCGACCGGGGCTTCGGTCGTGTCGATCATGATCGGTACCGATGACTGCGTCGCCAAGCGACTCATGACTTCGTTCATGTCGGCGACGCCGTCGGCTCCGGTGTAGTCGACGCAGACGTCCAAGATGTGCGCGCCCTCCTTAATCTGTTCGCGACCGATTTCGATGCAGGTGTCCCAGTCGCGTTCGAGCATCGCGGTACGGAACTTCTTCGAGCCGTTGGCGTTGGTTCGTTCCCCCACGAGCAGCACGGAACGGTCCTGTTGGTAGCTGACCGACGAGTAGATCGACGACACGGCGTGATCGACTTTGGGTGAGCGCGCCGAGGGGCGTAGTGGGCGCACGGACTCGACGACGCGGCGCAGGTGCTCGGGCGTCGTACCGCAACAGCCCCCGACGACCCGGACACCGTACTCGAGCACGAATCGCGCGAGGTGTTCCGCCAGGGCGTCGGGGGTGAGATCGTAGTGCATCGCACCGTCAACGACGGTGGGTAGTCCGGCGTTGGGCATGCACGACAACGGAATAGCCGCCGCGTCTCGCAGGGTTCGCAGTGGTTCGTACATTTCGACGGGTCCGGTGGCGCAGTTGAGCCCGAGCACGTCGACGCCGAGGGGGGTCAGTGCGGTAATCGCGGCACCAATTTCGGAGCCGGGAAGCATTCGTCCGGTGAGTTCGATTGTCACTTGGACCTGCAAGGGGATGACGCGCCCGTGGCGCTTCATGGCCCGTCGACAGCCCGCGATCGCCGCCTTGCCCGATAAGAGGTCGTACATGGTTTCGATGAGGAACAGGTCGACGCCCCCCTCCAAGAGACCGAGTGCCAACTCTTCGTAGCTCGCCGAAAGCGCGTCGTAGGTTATTTGGCCCAGGGTTGGAAACTTCGTCCCGGGGCCGATGGAACCGGCGACGAAACGAGGGGAGCCGGGGCTGGCGTACTGATCGGCGAGGCGCCGAGCAATAACGGCGGAGGTGCGGGCCAACTCCTGGGCTCGATCCGCAATGCCGTACTCGCCCAGCACGACGGAGAAGGCTCCGAAAGTGTTGGTTTCAATGGCGTCGACGCCCACGTCGAGGAAGGACCGGTGTAGGGCCTCGACGGCTTCGGGCCGGGTGGCGCTCAGTACTTCGTTGCACCCCTCGAGGGCTGCGCCGCCGAAGTCGTGTGCGTCGAGGTGTTGGAGCTGGAAACTCGTCCCCGTGGCGCCGTCGAAGATAACCACCCGTTCGGCGAGGGCCGCTAAGTAGGGGTCGCCCTCGGGCGTACTTCGATGCGGCGCGTGAATTTCGTGGTCCATAACACATTCACGATACCGGTGGGCCCGTGCGAAACTACGCTGGCCCCGTGAAGATCTACACACGCGGTGGTGACGACGGCACGACCGGTCTCTACTTTGGCGGTCGCGTTACGAAGAGCGCGGACACCATCGAGCTAAACGGCACGGTCGATGAAGCCCAGGCCGCCTTGGGTTGGGCGAGGTCCATGAGTGAACCGCAGTCGCGCGTCAATGAATTGCTCGTCCACCTCGAGCGCGACCTGTGGATTTTGATGGCCGAGGTCGCGACGTTGCCCGAGAATCGGCACAAGCTCGTGGCCGGGAAGTCGGCGGTGACGAAGGAGATGGTTACCAGGCTCGAAGTCGAGATCGACTCACTGAGCGAGGAGATGGACGTGCCGACGGCCTTCGTAGTTCCGGGCGACTCCCAACTCGCGGCCGCGCTCGACGTCGCGCGGACGGTGGTACGCCGAGCCGAACGGGCGGCCGTGCGCGCCGACTGGGCGGGCACCGTGGTGGCGAAGTACCTCAATCGTCTAAGTGATCTGGTGTGGGTACTGGCGCGCTGGAGCGAAGGCGTGCCCCACCGAACGGCGAAGTAGTCCAACTACCCCGGGACTCCGCGGCTAGTCAATCGTTGGGCCAGTGCAAGGGTGACTGATTTACATAGGTCGAAGTCGCCGTACGCGTTCGGCGGGCGTGGCGGCGCAACGAGCCAGCGAGGGCGAAGGAACGTCCCTTCCGTCGCCGCGGCCGACGAAGAGCGTCGCGAACAGTTCCTCACCCTCGATGCCCGCCCAGCGCAAGACTTCGTCGCAGTAGCGAAAACTGCCCCATAGCGCGACCCGCCAGTGGCTCTCTTCTAGGAGCAGTATCAGGGCCATAGCCGCCATGGCCGCGTCGGTGTGCCAGTAGGGAATCGGCCACGCCGAACGGGTCGAGAGTCCCGAGGAGGCCTTGTCGGCCTCGGAGTAGCGCGCCAGGTAGTCCTGTACTCGGGCCGTCACCAGGACGAGGGCACCCGCCCGTCGCAGTCCCTGGAGGTGGCGCGACCGCTGGCGCCACGACTCGTCGGTCGCCGCGCCGAGGTACGCCTCGACGTCGTTCGCGCCGAGGGTGTACATACGAACGCCGGCGCTGTTGCCGGCGGTGGGGGCCGAAAGTGCGACGGCGCAACACTCATCGAGCCACGCTTCGTCGACGGCGGTCCCGTCGAAGGAACGGACCATTCGTCGCCCTTCGAGCAGGTCGCGCAGCTCCACCCCACGGGTCTAGCAGACGTGTCGTAAAAGTCGACTATTCCGGTAAGGTTTAACCACCGAAAAGGAGACGGCCGTGCCCTCACCCAGAGATTTACTTAACGCCGCCAGGGCGGAGATTCGAGAAGTGGAACCCCACGAGGTGGTCGAAAACTTAAGCGCCTTTTCGGTCCTCGACGTTCGTGAACCCGACGAGTACGAGCAGGGCGCCCTGCCCAACGCGGTGCACGTTCCGCGGGGGCAACTGGAGTTCTCCGTCGAGGGACGCCTGGTCGACAAGAGCCGCCCGGTGGTGGTCTACTGCGCCGGAGGGACTCGCAGCGCCTTCGCGGCCAAAACTCTCCAGGACCTCGGCTACGGCGACGTCGTGTCCCTAGCCGGGGGATTTAATCGATGGAAGGACGAAGGTCGGCCGTGGGCGGCGCCGCGAACCATGTCCGCTGACCAACGGCTGCGATACCATCGCCACCTCCTACTGCCCGAAGTGGGCGAGCGCGGTCAGATGGCGCTGCTCGACGCCAAAGTTTTGCTACTGGGCGCCGGGGGACTGGGGTCGCCGGCGGCTATCTACTTAGCCGCCGCCGGCGTGGGTACGTTGGGGATAATTGACATGGACGTCGTCGACGCTTCCAACCTGCAACGGCAAATCCTGCACACGATGGACCGCGTGGGTATGCGTAAGGTCGACAGCGCGAAGGTGGCTTTGACGTCGCTCAACCCCGACCTCACGGTCAAAACCTACGACACGCGCCTCGGGGCCGACAACATCCTCGATATTTTTGACGGCTACGACCTAATCGTAGACGGCACGGACAACTTTCCCACTCGCTACTTAGTCAACGACGCCTCACTCATTAAGCGCATCCCAGTGGTGCACGGCTCGATTTTCCGTTTCGACGGCCAGGTGACTATTTTTCATCCTTACGTGGGTCCGTGCTATCGCTGCATGATTCCCGAGCCCCCGCCCGCTGAGTTGGCGCCGAGTTGTGCGGAGGCGGGAGTGCTGGGGGTCTTACCGGGCATTGTCGGGTCGATCCAGGCGGTCGAAGCGATCAAAATGCTTTTGGGCCTAGGTGAGCCCCTCGTGGGCCGCCTGCTCACCTACGACGCACTCGAGGAGTCGTTTCGCACCTTCAAGGTTCGTCGTGACCCGGCCTGCCCGGCCTGTGGTGAGGGGGCCGGCCCCATTCAGATCGCCGAATACGACGATCTGTGCATGCCCCACGTCGCCCCGGTTTAGGCGACGACGACGATCGTCCCCGCGAATTTGTCGTGGAGGGTTTGGTTGCGCGGATCGAAGAGGGGGAACAGATTGTCAATCAGTGCCACGAGGCTGACTACGTAGAGGGCGGTCGAAGTTCCGGTGAGCTCGATTGCGCTGTAGACGCCAATGAACCCCCAGCGCTTGAGGGCCTGGGTCACGGTGATGGCGTGGCCGTTCGCGGCGTCGCGTACTCTCGTCGCCGCCACCCGATTACCAACCGTCTGACCCCGTACTCCGCTCAGGAGTCGAACCATGTAGAGGCCCTGGAGGACGAGTCCCGAAAGCGCGCCCAAAAAGGCCCCGTTGCTTTGGGAGAATAAAGAGACCACCAACAACGTGGGTATCACCAATATGAGACTGTCGGCGAGTGTCGCCCCGACTCGCCGCCACCAGCCCCCTAGCATGAGGCCCGTCGTCGCGTCGATGGAGCCGCGGGCGTTCGGGGGCAGGCTGCGCCCGCACACCGAGCAAGAAGTACCACTCATTTCGGAACCGCAACTCGAACAGTACATCCCCCTATCTTGGTCGCTCGAAGGCGGTGTGAACAACTTGGTACGCGTCTCCTCACCTGACGGGTCGCTGGACGTGGGGCGCCTAGCCTGGGTTCCGTGGACCGAGATCGCCGCGTCATCGACTCCGGGGTCGAGGTTCGACCCGTCTATCGGGCCGAAGATTTGGGCTCGTTCGACCCGGCGGTAAGCCTCGGTGAACCGGGGGAGTACCCCTACACCCGAGGTGTTCAGCCGACGATGTACCGGGGCCGACTCTGGACGATGCGCCAATACGCCGGTTTCGGCACCGCCGAGGCCACCAATGAGAGGTTTCGCTTCCTGCTGGACGCCGGCCAAACCGGTCTGAGTTGTGCGTTCGACCTACCGACTCAGATGGGACTCGACGGCGACCACCCCCGCGCCGAGGGGGAGGTGGGCAAAGTGGGCGTAGCGATCTCTTCGATCGAGGATATGCGTCTTTTGCTGCGCGACCTGCCCCTCGACGAAGTGACGACGTCCATGACGATTAACGCCACGGCCGCGACTTTGCTCTTGCTCTACCAGTTGGTGGCCGACGAGCGCGGTGTCGCGGGGGCGTCGCTGCGCGGCACGGTGCAGAACGACATTTTGAAGGAGTACGTGGCGCGCGGCACCTACATCTACCCGCCCCGCCCGTCGATGCGCCTCGTGGTGGACACCTTCGCGTACTGCGCCCGGGAGATGCCCAAGTGGAACACCATATCGATTTCGGGTTACCACATCCGAGAGGCTGGCTCGACGGCCGTTCAGGAAGTCGCCTTCACCTTGGCGAACGCCGTGGCCTACGTCGAAGCGGCGCTCGCGGCGGGACTCGCCCTCGACGACTTCGCCCCCCGCCTCAGTTTCTTTTTTAACGCCCACAACAATCTCTTCGAAGAGGTAGCCAAGTTCCGCGCCGCGCGCCGCCTCTGGGCGAGCATCATGGCCGAGAGATTTGGTGCGCGTGACCCCAAGTCGATGATGCTGCGCTTTCACACCCAGACCGGCGGATCGACCCTGACGGCCCAGCAACCCGAAAACAATACGGTTCGCGTGACCGTTCAAGCGCTGGCCGCGGCGCTAGGGGGAACTCAGAGTCTGCACACCAACGGTTTCGACGAAGCACTCGGTCTGCCCACGGAACGAGCGGCCAAGTTGGCGCTGCGCACCCAGCAAATCCTCGCGCTCGAGTCCGGCATCGCCGACACGGTAGATCCCCTAGCCGGTTCTTACTTCGTGGAGTCACTCACCAACGATATTGAAGCGCGCGCGCGCGAGTACGTGGCGGCGATCGACGATATGGGTGGTTCCGTCGCCGCGATCGAGGCCCACTATCTCCAAGACGAGATCGAAGCGGCCGCCTACGCGTTCGCGCGAAGCGTCGAGCGAGGCGACACGGCGGTCGTGGGGGTCAACCGCTTCGCGGAGAGCACCGCGGCCCCCGCGGACGTCTTTCCCGTCGACGAGTCTCAGCAACACTCGCAGGTGGACCGCGTTCGCGCCTTCAAGGCGAGCCGAGACCTCAGTGCGGTGAGCCACGCGCTGGCCGATCTGGCGACGGCCGCGCGCGGGAGCACCAACTTGCTTTACCCGATGAAAGTGGCTCTGGCGCAACGAGCGACTCTCGGTGAAGTCGCCGACGTCCTGCGCGAGGAGTTCGGGGTCTACCGAGCGGGTTAGCGCACCAACGGCTCGCCGTAGTGCGTGACGTCGGGCGCGACGTCGTAGTAGCGGTGCGTGAGTTCGCGCCAACGCTCAAATAGCGAACTTTGGCGAAACGCCAGGTGGGCTTCGACACTCGCCCAGTGGACAGTCAGCAGCCGCCACGAGGGATTTTCTATTTGGCGTCGAATGTCCGCGCCGTAGCACTCCGGCGCGGATTCGATCACCGCGAGCGCTTTAACCATTGAGATCTCGAAGGCGTCCTCCTCGCCGGGCCGGACGTGAACGAGAGCGTGCTCAATAATCATCGCGGCCAATGAGACGATTTCGTAGCGCGCGGTCTTGGGCCACCGAGACGGCCGTCAGGGCCAGGGCGGTCGCCCCGTCGAGGACGGCTCGATCGGCGTCTTCGGTAACGCACGCGGCCGCGAACTCTGGTTGGTGGTTGACCGCACCGTGGGTGGGAATCATGAGGAGCGGGTGGATTGAGGGCACGACCAGCGAGACGTTCGCCATATCGGTAGATATCGTGGGGGCCGACTTGCCGGCGTCATCGTGTGGGAAGGTCCGCCCGAGTGACTCAGCCGCCCGACGATAGTGAGCGAGGATCTGGCCGTCGCTGACCATGTGGGAGAACTGGTGGCCCAGCTCCTCGTAACTGACGGTCGCGCCGGTCGCCCGAGCCCCCGCTTCGAAGCAGTTCCGTAGGCGGGCCCTAAGTAGCGCTAAATCGTCGCTGGTGTTCGAGCGCGCCATGAATCGTCCAACGGCTCGACTAGGGATGATGTTCGCGGCACCGCCGCCGTCGGTGACAATTCCGTGGACCTGGTCTCCCGGGCGCAGATGCTGGCGCAGGAGGCCAATCGCCACCTGTGAGATGGTGAGGGCGTCGAGGGCGTTGACCCCTTCCCACGGGGCCGCGGACGCGTGGGCGTCGCGACCGGCAAAAGTGACGTCGAAGTGGTCTACGGCGAGGCATCGAGCTTCGAGTCGCTCATCGGGCCACGGGTGGATCATCATGGCGAGGTGCGCGTCGCTGAAGTACCCGGCGTTGATGAGGTCGATTTTTCCGCCACCGCCTTCCTCCGACGGGGTCCCCAGGAGCGTCACCGTAATATCCAGTTCTTCGCTCAGGCGCGCCAGCGCCAAGGCGGCCCCCAGTGAAGACGCGGCGATGATGTTGTGACCGCACGCGTGTCCGACGTCGGGTAGCGCGTCGTATTCGGCGCACAGGGTTACGTGAAGCGAGCCGGCGCCCGCCCGAGCCCGAAGGGCCGTCGCCAGACCGGCGGGGGATCGTTCTACGGTGAGGCCCCCCCTTTCGGCTTCGGCCGCGACGGCGTCGGCCGACTGGAACTCTCGGTAACCCAATTCGGGGTGGGCGTGAATGAAGTGACTGAGCGCGATGAGTTCTTCACTCATCGCCGCGACGGCGCTACGTACCGAGGCGTCGGCGTTCACTCGATGACCACGACGACGTCGCCCGCCCCGACGGAGTCTCCCGGGGCCACGTTGACCGACTTCACGGCGCCGGACTTTTCGGCGTGAATGGCGTTTTCCATCTTCATGGCTTCGAGAATCGCCACCGTTTCGCCGGCCTCGACCGTTTGGCCGATCTCGACATTGACTTTGATGATGGTCCCCTGCATGGGGACCGTAACTTTGCCCGATCCGCTGCCGAGGACTCCGCTGTGGTGTTGGCGCCGCGGCTTGGCCGCCGTGCTGACTGGTCTCGTGGGTAGATCGTCGTTCGAGTCGGGAAGCCATAGCGCGACGGTGACTCGTCGCCCGTTGACTTCGGCCGTGACGTCCTTTCGGACGTGACCTTGCCCAACCGACACGGCGGGAGCGGCCGGGGGAGGTAGGGCAGAAAAGTCGAGGTCGGACTCGACCCACTTAGTGGAGTGCGTGCCTTGGACGAACGCGTCGTCGGTCAGTATGAGAACGTCCGCCCCCAGCGTCGTGGCGATCCCCTCGACGGTGGTCTCCTCAATGGCGCGCAACATTCGTCGACGGGCTCTCTCGCGGTCGGGCGCCCACACGATGAGCTTGGCCACGAGATTGTCGTAGAACTGAGAAATCGAGTCGCCGGCCTGGTAGCCCGCGTCGAGGCGAACGCCGGGACCCGAAGGCTGATCGAAACGGGTGATCTGTCCCGGGCTCGGCAGAAACTTACCCCCCGTGGGGTCCTCCGCGTTGATGCGCACTTCGATGGCGTGGCCCGTGGACTTTACGTCCGCCTGAGTGAAGGTGAGTGCTTCACCGGCGGCGATGCGTAGTTGCCACTCGACGAGGTCCAGTCCCGTGACTAGTTCGGTCACGGGGTGTTCGACCTGTAGTCGCGTGTTCATTTCGAGGAAGAAAAACTCTCCGTCCTGGTAGAGGAACTCGACCGTACCGGCGTTGACGTATCCGCACGCCTCCGACACCTTGACCGCCGCCGCACCCATCGCGCGCCGCACGTCGTCGGGGAAGTTCGGCGCCGGCGACTCTTCTACGAGCTTTTGGTGGCGCCTCTGGGCGGAGCAGTCACGTTCGCCCAACCAGAGGGTGTGTCCGTGGGCGTCGGCGAGGACCTGCATCTCTACGTGTCGGGGCCACTCGAGGTAGCGCTCGACGTAGCACTCCGAACGGCCGAAGTAGTTAAGCGCTTCGCGCTGCGCGCTCTCGAGCGCCGCGGGGGCATCGTCGGCGTGGGCTACGACCTTCATGCCCCGCCCCCCGCCGCCGTACGCGGCCTTGATGGCGACGGGCCACCCGAACTCTTGGGCGAACGTGACGACCTCGTCGGGACTGGCGAGTGCCTGACTACGACCGGGCACGCCCGCGATGCCGGCCCCCTCGGCGGCGAGTCGAGAGGAGATTTTGTCACCCATGATTTCAATGGCCTCGGGGGGCGGACCGATGAAGGTGACCCCCCGTGCCGTTATCGTGCGCGCGAAGTCCGTGTTTTCGGAAAAGAAGCCGTAGCCGGGGTGCACTGAGTCGGCGCCGCAACGGTCGAGAACGGCGAGGATCGCGTCGGTGTTGAGGTAACTCTCCGTCGCGCTCTGGCCGCCGATCGCGTACGCCTCGTCGGCCAACCTTACGTGCAGGGCGTTGCGGTCGAGTTCGGAGTACACCGCGACGGTAGCGACGCCTAGTTCGCGACAGGTCCTGATTACGCGTACGGCAATCTCGCCCCGGTTAGCGATGAGGACCTTATTAAGCACTTCGACCTCCGTTAGGGACCTGACATTTTCTAGCACTCCCCGTCAAAACCCTAATGTTTGTTCGTGGGCTCACTAATTTGGCGCGTCGAACACTTACGTGAGGTTGACTCGACCAACACCTACCTCCTCGCGCGCGCCGACGACGACGTGGACGAGGGACTCGTGGTCTATAGCGATTTTCAGAGCGCGGGTCGGGGTCGGCGGGATCGGGTCTGGTCGTCCCCGCCCCGTACGTCGCTCCTGTGTTCGATCCTGTTGCGTCCCGCCGTAGAGGCGGTGGACCTCCAGTTGGTCGTGGTCGCCACGGCCCTCAGCGTTCGCGCCGCCCTGGTTCGCCTCTGTGGCGTGCGCCCGGACCTGAAGTGGCCCAACGACCTCATTGCGGGGGGGAAGAAACTCGCGGGCGTTCTGGCGGAGCTGGTGACCGCGCCCCGCCGGTCCGCGGTCGTGGTGGGGTTGGGGGTAAACCTGACCGCCCACCCGATGGCAGTCGACGCGACGAGCGTCCTCGCCGAAAGTGGACTGACGGTCGCGCCACGCGCGTTGCTCGACCTGGTGCTGGAAGAACTCGAAGGGCGCCGTCCGCTCATCGACGACGCCGCCGGCCGCGAGGAGCTCCGGACGCAGTACCGAACGGCCCTGGCGACGATCGGGCGCCGGGTACGGGTAGAGGGGATTCACGACGTCGCCGTGGGGAACGCGCGCGGCGTCGACGACCTTGGCCGGCTGCTCGTAGAAGTCGAGGGAGACGTTCGAGCTTTCGCCGTGGGCGACGTAATACACCTTCGGTCCGAGGGGGAGGGGTCGAGGTGAGTACGCGCGTGGTGGTGACGGGGGCGAACGGCCAGGTGGGAGTCGACCTCGTCGACGCACTGTTGGGACGCACGATTCACGGCGGCGACCCGTCGTTTCAGCCCGACGGTCGCCCGGTCCGCGAGGGAGAGTTTGACGTCGTCGCGGCGAACCGTAACGACCTCGACGTGACCGACGACCACCAGGTGATGAAGTTCTTGCGGGCGTCGCGACCGCAAGTCGTGGTGAACTTGGCCGCCTATACGGCGGTGGAGCGAGCGGAGGAAGAACGCGAGCGGTGCTACTTAGTTAACGGCACGGCGACGGGCTCTTTGTCGCGCGCGGCGGCGTCGGTGGGAGCGCACTTGGTAACCGTATCGACCGACTACGTCTTTAACGGACAGAAAGGTGACGCTTACGTAGAAGATGACTTGGCCGATCCACTGAACGTCTACGGTGCGTCCAAATGGGCGGGGGAACAACTTTGCTCGCCCGACGATACGGTGGTGCGAACCTCGTGGGTCATGGGGGTACGTGGAACCAGCGTTGTGCACCTCATCGCCGAGAGAGCGCGCTCGGGCGGCGTCGTTAGATTCGTAAACGACCAGCGCGGTACCGTCAGTGCGGCGAGTGACCTCGCGCGATGCCTCGTGACGCTCGCCCGAGAGCGGCCCGGTGGGTGTTGGCACATCGCAAACTCCGGCGACACCACCTGGTTCGACGTCGCCACGTACGTGGGACAACTCCTGGGGCGCGGCGACGACTTCGCCACGGCGGTCTCGACCGGAGAACTGGTGCCGCCGCCGCTCGCGCAACGCCCGCAACGAAGTGACCTCAATACGAGCAAGTTTGCTCAGTCGTTTTCCCCACTTGGCCCGTGGCGCGACGCCGTCGCCCGACTTATCAACGAGCGCTACCGGTGATGAGCGAAGACCTCGTCGCCGTAGTGGTGGACTACCACGCGGGGGAGGTGCTAACGCGTTGCGTAGAGTCGTTGCGGGCCAACGGCGTAAGCGTCGTCGTAGTGGTTGAGAACGGAGAGCCCGGATCCGTTCCCCCAGCGGCGCGGGCCGCGGGAGCGCGCGTCGTGTCGCCGGGGGTTAATCTCGGTTACGGGGGGGGAGTGAATCGCGGCGTGGCCTGGGCCCCGTCCAGTACGTACCTCCTAGTATCGAACCCCGACGTCGTTGTGCACGACGGCGCCGTGGGCGAACTGGTGCGGTACCTGGAGGGCCACCCGTCCGTGGCGTTGGCCGGACCGCGAATACTGAGCCGAGACGGATCTACCTACCCGTCGGCGAGAGTCTTTCCCAACGTGTGGCTAGCCGGGCTGCACGCTCTCGCCGCACCTTGGTGGCCCCAGAATCCGGCCACCCGACGGTACCGGTCGCCCCATCCCGACGGATCACCCGACTGGGTATCGGGGGCCTTTTTCGTAGTACGTCGTATTGCGTTTGAGCGCGCCGGTGGCTTCGACGAACGATATTTCATGTTCGCCGAAGACATGGCCCTGTGCTGGGAGTTACGTCAACTCGGCTACGAAGTGGCCTACGTCGACGAGGCCGTCGTGACCCACGACGAGGGAGTGTCTCGGGCCCTCGCACCGCGTTCCATGCGGGTGGCTCACCACACCAGTGCCCTGCGCTTCGAGTGGCACACGGCGCGCGGATTTCGCCGCGCACTCGCGCCAGTGGCGGTGCTGGTACTCGCCGTGCGCCTCGTAGCGAGCACGCTCGCGCACCCTCGCCGGGTAGACTAACGGGGGGCTGCGAGTGGTCTGTGGTTGCAAGTCGATGCCAGTCGCGGGCGAAACGACCCACGTAAGGCGTCTCAACGACGCTGAGCATGGCGCGGTTTAGAAGTAAGTCCTGCCCCGAAACGACCAGAGTGGTCGCTGAGGGAGCCGGTGAAGTGTGCGCAGACGCCGCGGGAGAGCGTAAGTTGCCCCGGTGCGCACGGACACCGCCGCAGGCCGGTGTGGGGTCAAAGACCAGGTCAGCGCTCGTAGCCCTACGAGAGTTTCCTTGCGACCGGTAGGGTGAAAGCCGATATGAGCGTATTTCAGAAGATTCTCAAGGCCGGCGAGGGAAAGCGCGTTCGAGAGCTCGCGAGCCTGGTGGGACCGATAAATGATCGGGCCGAGGAGATGGCGGCGCTCAGCGACGGTGAACTCGCCGCTATGACTGACGTTTTTCGGGCGCGCTACCGCGAAGGTGAGACCCTGGACGACCTATTGATTGAGGCTTTCGCCGTCGTACGCGAGGCGGCTACGAGGGTCCTAGGTCAGCGACACTACGACGTGCAACTCATGGGGGGGATGGCGCTGCACTTCGGGTGGATTGCCGAAATGAAGACCGGTGAGGGAAAGACGCTAGTGTCCACCCTGCCGGTGTACCTCAACGCGATTGCGGGCGAAGGCGTGCACGTCGTCACGGTCAACGACTACCTCGCGACTCGAGACGCGAACTGGATGGGGGCCCTGCACCGATTCCTAGGGCTGAGCGTCGGGCGAGTCGGTCCCGATCTACCAGATTTCGATGAAAAACGAGCCGCGTACGCCGCGGACGTTACCTACGGAACGAACACCGAATTCGGGTTTGACTATCTGCGCGACAACATGGCCCGTCGACGTGAACACATGGTTCAGCGTGGTCACCACTACGCCATAGTTGACGAAGTTGACTCTATTTTGATCGACGAAGCGCGCACCCCGTTGATCATCTCGGGTCCCGCGGCCGACGTGACCAAGTTGTACTACCAGTTCGCCTCTATCGCGCGCACCTTAACGCGCGACGCCGACTACGAAGTCGATGAAGAGAAGAAGACGGTCGTGCCGACGGAGTCGGGAATTGAAAAGGTCGAACGCCAGCTCGGCGTTACTAACCTCTACGACGCGGTGGCCACGAACTACGTGCACCAGCTTGGTCAAGCGCTTCGCGCTAAGGAACTATTTCACCGAGACAAGGACTACCTCGTCGACGGGGGAGAGGTGAAGATTGTCGACGAGTTCACCGGTCGCACCCTCGATGGTCGTCGCTGGAGCGACGGATTGCACCAGGCCGTCGAGGCCAAAGAGCGGGTTCGCATTCAAGAGGAAAACCACACGTGGGCCACGGTTACCCTTCAGAACTACTTCCGCCTTTACGAGAAGCTCGCGGGTATGACGGGTACGGCCGAAACCGAAGCGGCCGAGTTTGGTAATACCTACGCCTTGTCGGTGGTGCCCATTCCGACCAATCAACCGGCGCGCCGCGACGACCAGCCCGACCTCATATACAAGACCGAGTCGGCGAAGTTTCGCGCCATCGTCGACGACGTCAAGGAACGTGGTGAACGCGGCCAGCCCGTTCTGCTCGGCACCGCGTCGGTGGAGAAGTCGGAGTTGCTCTCGCGAGAACTAGCTAAGGCCGGAATCTCGCACGAGGTCCTCAACGCGAAACAACACTTTCGCGAAGCCGAAATCGTGGCGCAGGCCGGCCGGTACGGGGCGGTCACCGTTGCGACCAACATGGCTGGCCGAGGCGTCGACGTTATCCTCGGCGGCAATGCGGAGGGGCTGGCGCTTCGCGACGTGACGGGACAGGGCTTCACGCCCGCGAGCGAAGAGTACGCGGGGGCGCTCGAAAAGGCTTTGGCCAAGTGGCAACCCATCACCCGGACCGAAGGGGAGGCCGTTCGCGCCGCCGGCGGCCTTTACGTGTTGGGCACCGAACGCCACGATTCCCGACGAATTGACAATCAGCTGCGGGGGCGGTCGGGCCGTCAGGGCGACCCGGGGGAGAGTCGTTTTTACTTGTCGCTCGAAGACGAACTGTTGCGACTTTTCGCAACGGGAGCCGTGTCGTGGGTCATGGACCGCGCGATGCCCGAACACGAGGCCATCGAAGCGAAGATGGTCTCTAAGGCGATTGAACGGGCTCAAAACACGGTCGAGGCTCGAAACGCCGAGATTCGTAAGGACGTACTTAAGTACGACGAAGTGATGAACGAGCAGCGCAAGGTAATCTACGAGCGCCGCCAGCAGGTCATCGATGGTGAGGACATTCACGACACTACGGTGGCCCTCATTGAGGCGAGGCTCGAGGCGGTCGTCACCGCCCATTTAGGCGATGTTTTCACCGAGGAGTGGGACCTCAACTCCCTCGTAGTGGCGTTGCAGTCTTACTACCCCACGAAGTTGACTCCCGACGACCTCGAAGAGTACGACGACGTTGAGGACGTTGCGGCGGTCGTGGTCGATGAAGCGCTGTTGCAGTACGAAGAGAAAACGGAAAATCTGCCCGGGGGGCTTGAAACGGCCCAAGAAATTGAGCGCGACGTGATGCTACAGATTCTCGATCAACGGTGGCGTGACCACCTCTCGGATATGGACTATCTGCGCGATGGTATTCACCTACGTCAAGTCGCCCAGCAGGACCCCCTAACGGCGTGGCAAAAAGAGGGGTACCTGATGTTCGAGCACTTGCTCGAGGCCGTTGATGATGATTACGTTCGCTACATCACCCACATTGAAGCGACCGCGACGGCGCCGCCGGAGAGTGACGTTGACGAGGGACTCGAGGGGGCCATGACTAACGCCGTAGCCATCGCTCCGGGCGCGGCTGAGCTGCCTGATCACGTCGCGTCGGCTGGCGGGGCGGCGGCCCGAGAGAAACTCGGGCGCAACGATCCCTGTTGGTGCGAATCGGGGCGGAAGTTTAAGCAGTGTCATGGTCGACGTTAAGGTTGAGCACGCTTTTCGAGACGCCGTCGCCATTCTGGAGGGACTAGAGCGACGATGGGAAGCGGCCCGCGACTATTTAAAGATCGACGCCCAGCGCGCTCGCCACGAACTGCTTTCGACCGTAGTCGCTGACCCCAACCTCTGGGACGACCAAGACCACGCGCGAAGCGTGACGACCGAACTCGGCCGGCTGAACAACGACCTCGAGGCATTTGACGCACTGCGCGGCAGCCTCGACGACGCCACCGTCTTGGTCGAATTCGTTCGCGACTCTATTTCGGGAGTGTTCGATCGAACGAGTTTCGATGAGTTCCTGGCCGCGGTCGACGCGCTCGATCGTGATATCACGTCCCTCGAGACTCAAAGTCTGTTAAACGGACCCTACGACGAGAACGACGCAATCGTGGAGCTTCACGCGGGCGCCGGAGGAACCGACGCGCAAGACTGGACGGAGATGCTCTTGCGGATGTATTCGAGGTGGGCCGAGCGACGTGGTTTCACCGTGGAAATTGATGAAGCCACCGAGGGTCAAGAGGCCGGCCTACTCTCGGCGACGTTTATTGTGACGGGCCGCTTCGCGTACGGGTGGTTGAGCGCGGAACGGGGGGTTCACCGACTCGTTCGCATGAGCCCCTTCGACTCGCAGGCCCGCCGTCAGACCAGCTTCGCTTCCCTGGACGTCACTCCACTTCTCACCGACGACGCGAGTGAAGTCGAGATCGATGACAAAGATCTGCGAATCGACACTTATAGGTCGTCGGGGGCTGGGGGCCAGCACGTTAACAAGACGGACTCAGCGATTCGCGTCACGCACCTGCCGAGTGGAATCGTCGTGAGTTGCCAAAACGAGAGGTCCCAACATCAGAATCGGGCCCGGGCGCTTCAGATTCTTGAGGCTAAGTTGGCCGAGCGAGCGCGAGAGGAGCGTCGCGCCGAGATGGACGCGCTCAGTGGCTCGCGGTCGGACAACGCGTGGGGCTCCCAGATTCGCAGTTACGTTCAGGCGCCGTATCAGTTGGTCAAGGATCACCGTAGTGAGTTTGAGTCCGGAAACGTAGACGCGGTGTTGGACGGCGACCTAGATGGTTTCATGGAGGCGGAGCTGCGTCGACAGCGCTCGCAGAGTTAAAAGTTTTCGGAAGGGGAATATTGCGCACTTTCGTGGTCCCAACCGTCCGAGGGGTCAAAGTAGAATGTTCTCGCGATTCAGCGCGCGTCGCCCAAAGTTAGATGAGCCCGAGGGGGTGAACCGTGATTCGATTTGAGAACGTTTCGAAGACGTACAAGAACGGCACTCCGGCGCTCAAGGGACTGTCGCTCGACATCGAAAAAGGCGAGTTCGTCTTTCTCGTTGGAGCGTCGGGTTCGGGCAAGACGACTTTTCTTCGCCTCCTGCTGCGAGAGGAAGCCCCCGACCACGGAAGAATTCTCGAAGCGGGACGCGATATTGGGGAACTGCCTAAGTGGCGAGTGCCCTACCTGCGAAGGAACATTGGCTGTGTCTTCCAAGACTTCCGCCTCCTACCCAATAAGACTGTTTTCGAAAACGTCGCCTTCGCGCTCGAAGTGATCGGTCGCCCCCGCGCGACGGTCGACTCCCAAGTACCCCAGATTCTCGAGTTAGTGGGACTCTCGGACAAGGCGAAGAACTTTCCCCACGAACTGTCCGGGGGAGAGCAGCAGAGAGTTGCCGTGGCGCGGGCGTTCGTGAACCGACCGCTGATCCTTCTCGCCGACGAGCCGACCGGGAATCTCGATCCAGCGAACTCCGAGTCCATAATGGCGCTGCTGGAGAGAATCAATCGCACCGGTACGACGGTCGTGATGGCGACCCACGATAAGACCCTGGTGGACCGCATGCGTCGGCGCGTTATTGAGTTGGACCACGGTGAAATGATTCGAGACCAGGTGCGCGGCGTTTACGGGATCGACGAGGCGGTGGCGATCTAGTGCGGGTCTACTTTCGCTACGCCTTCAAAGAGACATTGAGCAATCTGTGGCGAAACCGCATGATGACTATCGCGGCGGTTTTGACCGTGGCCGTCTCGTTGTCCCTCGTTGGTTCGGCCCTGCTGCTGAAGCAAAGTGCGGCGCAGGCTTCCGCCCAGTGGCAACAAGGTACGCGCGTAACGATTTGGATGCAGCCCGGAGCCTCGAGCAGCGAGATCACTGGGGTGAGTACCCAACTGGCCGGCATGCCCATCGTGAAGAGCTGCGTCTATCGATCCCAGGCCCAGGACTACCGAGAAGCCAAGTCTCTCCTTCCCCCCGACGAGTATCAGGTCCTGAGTGTCGCCGCGACGCCTTCGTCTTTTCGCTGCGTGCCCACCGTGCCCTCCGACGCCTTCGTCGTTCAGTCAACCTTCGCCCACGATCCGGGCGTCTATCAAATCACGGCCCCCGAACAGCAGATTCGTCAGATGAATCGGGCGATTCGGATCTTGCAGATCGTCTTTTTGATTCTGGCGGCGGTCTTGCTGCTCTCGGCAACCGTTTTGATTCTCAACACGATTCGTATGGCCATATTCGCCCGCCGTCGAGAGGTTTCGGTTATGAAGTTAGTGGGGGCGACGAACTGGTTTATTCGGGTTCCCTACATCACCGAAGGCTTCATTCAGGGCCTGCTGGGGTCGGGCGTGGCGATTCTCGCGGTGACCGCCCTGCACACCTGGTACCCGTTGCACAATGAATTCCAACTCAATACGTCCGCCCTGGTGGGCACGAACGTCGTAGTTCTCGTGGTCGGTGTGGTAATCGGATCGGTGGGATCGGCCATCGCGATCCGGCGATTCCTCGACGTTTAAGTTCGCTCGGGCGTCTCGTCAAAGTCGATGGCGAGCGAGTTGACGCAGTACCGTAGCCCCGTGGCCGTAGGTCCGTCGTTAAATACGTGGCCCAAGTGGCCCCCACAACGGGCGCATAGAATCTCGGTCCGCTCGGGAAATAGAGAACGATCGGTTCGTTCCACGATGGTTCCCGGTTCGCACTGGTCGAAACTCGGCCACCCGCAGCCGGAGTCGAATTTGTGGGTACTGGCGAAGAGCCGCTGGCCGCATCCACCACAACGAAAGACTCCCTCACCGTCGACGTGCAGGAGCGAACCACTAAAGGGAGCTTCGGTCGCGGCGCGTCGCAATACCGCGTAGCGATCGGGTGAGAGCTCCGCGCGCCACTGTTCGTCCGACTTGACTATCTCTGGTTCCATCGCGCCACTGTATCGGTTCGACACCTAATCGGGCTCAGAGGTAGTGACCCCGGGGCGCTTCGGGGGCGGGGCGGGAAAACTCCGGTTCGTCGGCCAGTAGGCGGGTGAAGGCGGCCGCGAGGCCCTCGGGGTCGAGTCCGAGTTCGCTGAGTAGCGCGTCGGGACGGTGGTGCTCTAAGAAAGCCCTCGGGGTCCCGAGTATGCGCGTAGTCGGAAAGGGTTGGGCCAAATTCTGCGCGGTGGAGCGCACCGCCGAGACCATTAGAGTTCCGGCCCCCCCGTGACGGGTACCGTCTTCGACCGTGATTACGCGCGAGTGAGTTAGGGCGTCGTCGATCATCGCGACGTCCGGGGGCAGTACCCTAACGTCGTACAGGGTCACGCGCGTCGCCGCCCCGCCCATGAGCG
>JAKBAB010000059.1 GCA_021815645.1 Actinomycetes bacterium | reverse complement strand
CCCTTCCTCTGTGGTCGGTCTGGTGCGCTCCTGAGGGTCACTTGGCTAGTCAGACTTCACGAAGTGGTGAACGAGGATGTAGTCCGGGAGGTACCTCCAGAGGATTGTCCAGTCGTCCCCGGTACTTTGAATTGCGTACCCGAAAATTGTTCCGAGGTCGGGCATCAGGCACCTACGTCGTCGGCACGCAGTATCAACGTCGTGATTGGCTTCGAGGTAGTCGAGTGCGTCGTTTAAATCATCGAAGAGTTGCGTCTGAGATACGTGCTTGGCGCGCTCCAATTCGAGCAAGAAGGACTCAGCGTCCCTGTCGAGGCGAACCTCCACCGCAACCTGATCGAGTCAGTTCCGCTTGCGAGTGCGCTCGCGCGACACATGGCGAGTGGGGTCGGCCAGACTCGCCTTGATCGACTCGATGAGCTCGGGGTTCCGCAGCAACTGGAGCTCGGCGATCGTGTAGGTCTCCGCTGGTTCCCACAGCATTGTTCCGTCGTCCTCCACCGTGACCCTGTACTGCTCGTGGGTAGCGAACCGGCTCACGTTTACCCTTCCGCGGTCTTGGACGGTTACGAAGTGTGATGTCATCGCACTTACCCTAGCGCCGTTGCCCTATTTGGGCAGTGGGGCTTCGCCCTGTTTGGGCGAATACCTAGTTGGTGCCGCGATCCGAGGCGATCGCGCTGCACCGAGTGCTCCGGAACCCGCACGACCATGGTTCCTCAACGGCCCCGTCAGTTACCACGCTGTCGCATTACTGTTAGCTGCTCGTTTCGGGCCCTCCCAGAGCCCAATCGCACCATGGCTTCTGAGTTTTGTGACTGCCCGCAACTACGGCCGACGCACCCGCCACGGAATCACCGCGGAAGTCGTGCGTTGATAACTGCGGTACTCGGGGTAGCGAGACACCGTGATCTCTTCGGTGAACCGCGTCGAACCCACGAAGAGGAGGGTGAGTAGGACCGGGCCAGCGATAGTCCACTGGGCGAGTGAGTTGGCCGCGACGGCGCCCATGAGAAAGAAGAGCCACCACTGCGCCAGTTCGAAGAAGTACGCGGGGTGGCGCGAGTAGCGAAAGAGGCCCCGGGTCAGAAAGTTCTCCGGCGGTAATCGCCCGGCCGCGACCTCGCGCGCCTTGGTGCGCTGGAAGCGCCACTGCTGCTCGTCGGCGAGTGTCTCGGCGGCGGTGCAGGCCACGAAGAGGATCGACAGCGCTAGTAGGCCGGGACCGAAGTGACAGTTGGCCCGGTGCTCGTAGAGGGTGAGCGCGGGCAGGGCCATCAACACCAAGATGAAGTTTTGGTACAAAACGATGAAGAAGAGGTTGAACAGTTGAAACTGCCAACGACTCATGCGCGCGCGCAGCACGGCCCAGCGGTAGTCCTCGACGCCCCGGTAACCGCCCTTGCGCGCGAAGTTGTAGGTGAGACGAACGCCCCACAGCGTCACCACGCTCGCGGCTACGTCGAGGGTGACGTCGGTGAGGCGGGCGGCCACGGCGAAGACCCATACGTAGACGACGGGCAGAATCGACCAACTACGGTCGACCCAGGACGTGTCGCCGGTGACCAGTGAGGCGAACCAAGCCAAGACACAGGCCACTGCGGCGAGCGTCACCACGAGTAGTAGGGCGGTCACGGTAGGGGCGTCATCGACCGGTTAGCGGCGCGCGGGGTCGACGCGGTCGAGCTCGATGCGTCACGGTGCCACCATAACCGCCGCACCGCGGCGGGGCGTGACTCGCGACACGGGTGAATACCGGTACCGAAAGTGACCTGGCAGAATACGGTCATACTTCTACGTCACCGCTGGAGCGGTCCCCTCGCCGCAGTGCTCATGACACTGCTCGTGCCGCTCGCCGGACCGAGCAGTTCGGCGGTGGCGGCCCCGAGTCCAAACCCGGCGACCTGCGGGGTACGCGGCCCGGCGCACTACCAGCACGTGGTGTGGATCGTCCTCGAGAACGTTGGCTACTCGGTCGTCAACTCACCGAGCGCGCCCTACCTCAACTCACTCGCGCGCGCCTGCGGCCTGGCGACGAACTACGACTCGGTGACGCACCCCAGTTTGCCGAACTACATCGCTCTCACTTCGGGCTCGCCCCAGGGCATCACCGACGATAACGACCCCGCGTCGCACCACCTATCGGTGCCCAGCATCTTTTCTCAGTTGGGCAGCAACTGGACTTCGCTGGTTGAGTCGATGCCGACGTCCTGCGATCAGGTGTCGAGTGGTCAGTACGCGGCGAAGCACAACCCGGCCGCCTACTACGTCAACCTGGGCTCGGCCTGCCGGCGCCAAGACGTGGCCCTTAAGTACCCGCTGAACCTACAGCGGGCCTTCACCCTCATCGTGCCGAACGTCTGTAACGACATGCACAGCTGTCCGGTCGCCACCGGAGACGCCTGGCTACGGCGAGTTGTTCCCATGATCACGAGGAGCCCCCTCTACCGGGCGCGCTCTCTGGCGCTCTTTATCACTTTCGACGAGAACACCTCGGCGTCGTCCAATCAAGTTCCCACTTACGTCGTCGCGCCCTCGGTTGGTCGCGGTCAACGGGTGAGCGCCCCACTGAACTCTTACTCACTGCTACTGACCACGGAGCAGTTACTGCACCGCCCGGCGCTGGCGGGCGCGCGCGGTGCCCGTTCGATGGTGGCGCTCTTTCACCTCTAGGTTGACGGCGTGCTGACCGTTCGGCGCGGTTAGCTCGATTCTCTGTCTTCGCCGCCCCGCGACACGTCGCTGCGCGCGAGTACGAAGAGGCCGCCAATAAGGGTGATGACGACTCCCACCCCCACGCTCAGGGAGATGAGCGTCTCGTTGAAGTGAAAGTTCGGCAGGTTGCTCGCCAACGTGAGGCGGGCCGAGGCGCTCAGAATGTCTCGCACGCCCGCCAGGATGCCGATGACCAGCAGGGGGCGAACGGGGATCACGGCGGAACGCAGGTGACCGTAGACGCTTTGGGATAAGTCGACCAAGATCACGACGACGAGGATGCCGTCGATGGTGGCCACCACCGTCTGGGAGAAGTTCGACCAGTGATCGAAAAAAGTGACCAGCGTGCGCACCAAGACGATGGCGGCGACTAGTAAAAGGCTGATGGCGACGGCGTACTCGACGACGACTATGACCGCGGCGAAGGCGCGACCCACGGTGCCCGCGGCGTCGGAGTCAGCGGGACGTTCCATCGGGTTCACGCTACTAAGAAATCCTCCGGCCGAGCTCGTTGGCTACCTCGGGCGAACGTGTCCACCGAGGGTCGGCCGCTCCAGTAGATTTCACCTATTGTGACGCGACGAACGTGGTCCGATGAAGGGGCGACGGTTTACGGCGCCATGACCCGTTCGTATCGCGCGGATTGAAGGAGAGAGCTTGTGAGCGACCCGCACTCCCCGAGCGCCCCCTACGGCGCTCTTCGCGTGGGGGAGATCTCCCACCAACTAGACAACGGTGAACTAACCTCGCGCGAACTCGTATCGGCGCTGATCGAACGGGCCGAGGCGCTCGATCACCCATCGAGCCCCACGGCGCTTAACTCCTTGGCCGCCGTGAGCGGTGACGCCCTCGACGTCGCCGCGCGTCGTGACGAGGAACGCGCCGCGGGGCGCGTTCGCGGCGCGTTGCACGGCGTGCCCGTCGTGATAAAGGACAACGTCGAAGCGCTCGGTCTCCCGGGCCTCGCCGGTTCGACCGCGCTCATCGGACGGCCCAGTCGCGAAGCCCCCCTGGTCGCGCGACTGCGCGACGCCGGCGCCGTGGTGCTCGCGAGCACCAACCTCAGCCAGTGGGCCAATATCCGCTCGCCCCGCTCGACCAGTGGCTACAGCGCGAGCGGGGGGCTCGTGGCCAACCCGTGGTCGCTCGATCGCTCGGCCGGTGGGTCGTCGTCGGGATCGGGAGCGGCCGTGGCCGCGGGTTTGGCCCCACTCGCGGTGGGCACCGAGACGAACGGGTCGATCACGTGCCCGGCGGCTTTCAACGGCGTGGTGGGTCTCAAGCCCACGGTGGGCGTGGTGCCGGTCGAATTCGTCGTGCCCATAAGCGCGAGCCAGGACAGTCCGGGACCCATGGGCCGCTCGGTCGACGACGTGGCGCGCCTCTTCGCCGTGCTGAGCGCCACAACTCGCCCACCGAGTGGCGGACCCCCTCGACTCGCCGCGGCGACTAACTGGCGCACCGGCCACTTCGAAACTGACCAACTCTTCGACGAGGCCGTGGCCGCGTTACGCGCGGGCGGTGTCGAGGTTGTCGATCGAGAACTGGCGATCCCGGGCGTGGAGGAGTTCACCGACGAGCTGTGCGTGCTGCTCAGTGAGTTGGTGGACGATCTAAGTAACTATTTGGCCGCGCGTCCCGGCGACGGCGTACACTCCTTAGCTGAAGTCGTCGCCTACGAGGACGCGAATCGAGAGCGCGAGCAACTTCACTTTGGTCACGAATTCTTCCTACAGGCCATCGAGTCGGGTGGGCGTCGCAGCGACGCTTACCTAGCGGCGCGGCCGCGCAATCTCCAGTGGGCCACGGCGACCTGCCTCGGACCCGCCTTAGAGGGAGTCGACGCCGTCATCGCCCCGTCATTCGGTCCCCCGTGGAAGAGCGACTTCGCGCTCGGGGATAACTCGGGCCTCGCCTCGCCCGTGACGACGCCGAGCGCTATCGCGGGTTGGCCAATTCTGAGCCTCCCGATGGGTCTCGTGGCGGGGCTGCCGGTGGGACTGGCGATTGTTGGTCGGGCCCACGACGAGTGGCGACTGCTCGAAGTCGCCGGTGTTTTAGAGAGCGTCTTCGCACTCACCAGCCTGTCGCCCACGTGGCGACCGGCGGGGCGAGGGTGAGTAGTTGCGGCTCGGGCCGCGGCCGTGACCGAAGTCGCGCCCCCGGCGCGGACCGGCGAGTTCGTGCTTCGCGGGGCCGCCCGCTCTAACCGAGCGCGGCCGGGGCGGGGGAGTCTTTCGAATTCGGGTCGCTCGTCGTAGTGGGTCTGGCGCCGCGCTGAGTGCGCGCGACGTCGTCGAGGGACTGGCCGGCCGGTTCGGGTAGTAGTCGGGTGACGAGTGATCCGGCGACCGCGGCGCCCCCGGCGACGAGCAGCATGCCGCGCAGTCCCACGTGGGTTTCGAGTTGGGGAACGAGGAAAACGCCGACGAATGCGCCGAATTTGCCGATTCCCGCCGCGAGGCCGTGCCCGGTCGCGCGCATCTCCACCGGGAAAACCTCCGAGGGCATGACGAAAGTGGTCGTATTGGGACCGAATTCGGTGAAGAGGTAACTGAAGCCGAAGATGGCGATGAACGGTGCGACGGATGAGGTGAGGGCGGGCACGGCGCCGAGGATGAAGAAGCACAGCGCCATGACGACGAAGCCGATGGATTGGAGCCGCCGGTGCCCGATGCGGTCGATGCGCCACACCGCGAGCGCGTAGCCCGGCACCGCGAAGACCACGAAGATGGCGAGGGTCAGCCAGAGCTTGGTTTCAACGGTGGCGCTCGGCGACACTTGGAGCAGAATGCTCGGCAGCGAGATCGTGTTGCCGTAGTAGGCGTAGTCGAAGAGGAACCAACTGCCCGCGGTGCCGAGCACGAGCAACAGCATCTGGGGGTCGGCCACGAACTCGCGTAGCTTCATGAGCCGCCTCGCGGGGGCCGCGAACGCCCGGGCGGAAACGACACCTCGGGAAAAGTCGGTGAGCTCGCGCGCCGCCTGCTCGACCCGTCCGCGCACCGTGGCCTGGAAACGGGGCGACTCGGGCATTTTGGTGCGCAGGTAGATCACGGCGCCCGCGGGCAGCGCGCCGAGACCGAGCATCACTCGCCAGGCCCAGTTGGGGGCGACCCCCGAAGAGAGGAGCGCCACTCCCACCAGCGGGCCGACCACGAGTCCGACGGCCTGCATCGAAAAGACCAGTCCGACGAGTCGACCGCGCTGGGCCCGATTGGCGTACTCGCTCATTAACACGGCCGAAACCGGGTAGTCGCCCCCGATGCCGAGACCGAGCACGAAGCGAGCGGCGACGAGGGAGAGGAAGTTGGGGGCCGCCGCCGACGCGAGCGCGCCCACGACCATGATCACCGCGACCGTCGTGTAGACGGTCTTTCGTCCCAGTACGTCGGCCACTCGACCGAAGACCGTGGCCCCCACGAAGGCGCCGAGGATGGCCGCACCCGAAACCCAGCTGGTTTCGATGGTCGAGAGGTTCCACTGGGTCGTCACGATCGACGCGACGATCCCAATGATGAACAGGTCGTAGGCGTCGGTGAAAAAGCCCATGCCCGAAATCACAATCGCGCGACGGTGAAAGGGACTGGTGGGCGCGTCGTCGAGTAGCTCGTCGACACTGCGCGAAGGCGCCGCCAAACCGGTCTGGGGAATCTCCTGTTCGGTCGCCACTGGGCACCTCCGGGTAGCTCGAGGGTCCGCCACGGTACCCCGGGGCCATCGTGTCAGAGCGAGGTGTCGCCGTTCTTAGGGCGACGTTACGAGAAGGTGAACTGTTCTCAATTTCTTGGTGACTCGCACCACTACGATCCCGCGGCGCGGTTCGTAGTGGGCGAGGGGGCCGCGACGCGTCGAAGTCGCCGCAGGGCCACGAGGCCGATCAGCGCGGCGACGAAGCACGAGAGCGCCCCCACCCCCAGACCTACGCGTGCCCCCAGCGTGTTCGTGATCCAGCCGATTAGGGGACCGCCGATGGGCGTGGAACCCAAAAATGCGACGGCCCACAGGGCCATGACGCGCCCGCGCATTTGGGGATCGGTCGACAGCTGCAGTGTCGAGTTGGCCATGGAGAGAAACGAGACGCTGGCGAAACCCACGAGCGCGAGGGCCACGATTTCGACCGCGAGCACCGGGGAGAGGGCGGCGAAAGTCATGACCGCCCCAAAAATCAGCGACGCGCTCACTAAGGCGCGCGTTCCGGTTCGACCACGCGCCGCCGTCACGAGCCCCCCCGCGATAGCGCCGATACCCATGGCGGCCATCAGAAGGCCGTAGACCGTCGAGTCTCCGTGAAAGACCCGACTGGCCACGATGGGCAGCGTTACTTGGAACTCGTAGGCCAACATGCCCACGAGCGCCATCATCGCTAAGGGCAGCGCCAGCGCCGGCGTGCGCGCAACGTAACGAAAGCCTTCGCGCAGTTGCCCCTTGGCCCTCACCGCGGGTTCACTGGGCGACAATGTGGAGCGGTCCATCGCGACGAGTGACGCCACTACCGCGACGAAGCTCACGGCGTTAACCGCGAAGCACCACCCCTCGCCGACCGAGGCGATGAGCACACCCGCTACCGCGGGCCCCACGGCCCGCGCGACGTTGTTCATCGTCGAATTCAGGCTCACGGCGTTTCGAAGGTCCCGTGCCCCGACCATCTCTAGAACGAAGGCCTGTCGAGAGGGGTTCTCGAAACTGTTGTTGAGTCCGAGGAGAACGGCCAGGGCGCAGACGTCGGCGAACGTGACGACGTGGGCCAGCGAGAGGGTCGCCAAAATGGCGGCCTGCACGCCCATGAGCGACTGGAGGAGAATCATGAGTCGGCGCTTGTCCACCCGATCGGCGATGACCCCGCCGTAGGGTCCGAGAATCAGTACGGGCAGGGTTTGCAGGGCGACGACGAATCCGATGTCGGTCGCGGAGTGCGTCAGGGTGAACACGAGCCAGGACTGGGCCGTCGTCTGCATCCAGGTGCCGACCAGTGACGTCATCTGGCCGAAGAAAAACTTTCGGTAGTTGGGGTTGGTCAGGGAAGAAAAAGTGCGGCGCGTCGTCTCTTGGAAGCTCACGTCGTTCGACTCCGCAGCGTCTCGACCAGTGTTTCGAGCACCGGCATCGCCTCGACGAGGGTGCGCCGCTCGTCGTCGCTCAGACGAGCGATCGCGTAGAGAATCGCGTCACGGCGTTCGTCCTTCATCTCCTCGTGGAGCGAACGGCCCCGGGCCGTTGACGCGACGTGCACGACGCGAGCGTCCGCGGGGTCCGCGGTGCGCGTCACCAGTCCCGCGCCGTCGAGTTTGGCCACGATGCGCGAGAGCATCGTGGGGTTGAGTCCTTCGCTGGCGGCGAGTTCGCTGAGTCGTAGGGTTCCGCAGCGCGCAATTGTCGAAAGTACGTCCCGCTGGCTCGGCGAGAGTTGGTCGTCGACGTGGGTTAGCCGGAGCGTTCGCCCGAGGCGAGCGATCGCTACGCGCAGTCGCTCGGCCGTTTGGGCCCGGGAGTCGACGGTCTTGGGGTCACTCGGTCTCTTCGCCACCACCCCAGTTTAGCATTAGTTGCCTGCCGGCAAGCAAATATAAAGACGCCCACTCCGCCGCGTTTCAGGTCCGACGCCCCCTCTTCGCGGTCGCCCGCGCTAGCGGCGGTGAAAGCCCCGCGGGCAGGTCGGGTGACGGCCAAATACTCTGCGAGTCACCGTGCCCCTAACGCAGATCACCGAGCCGCGGCCGGTCGACGGCGCGTCCGTCAGGGAGTAGACCACGGCGGGGACCGACGGGCCCGATGCGGTCTCCACTACGACACTTACGCCGTAGTCAGTGTTCGGAGCGAGGCCAGCGAAGGTGCAGCTGTTGCCCGTGGTGACCTGGTGAAAAGTCGTCGGAGAACCGAAACCGTAGAGCAAGGTGCACTCGAAGGCGCTTTGGGGCGACGCGCTCGCCGTCCACGTGGCGCTCAGCGACGAGGACGTCGCCGTGACGGTCACGTTGAGGGGTGGCCCCGGCACCGAGGTGGTAGGCGTCAGGAAAGCCGCCGTACTGACCCGAACGTCATTGTTGCCGCCGTCGCCCACGAAGAGCCGACCCGTGGGGTCGATGGCCAGACCACCCAACAGCATGCCCACCCGAGGGAGGGAGGTGAGGGCGTCGAGGGCACTCGGGTTAACCGGTCCACCCCCGGCCAAGGCGGTAAGCGCTCCGGTGGCGGAAAGTTCGTAGACCACTCCAGTGCCGTCGTCGGCGATAACGAGATTGCCGGCTCCGTCGGCGACGATTCCGACGGGGAATATCAGCCCCGAAGAGCCTATGTTGGCGATGACGCGAAGTGAGGAGCTACCAATCGGGGAGCCCAACAAGGCGGCGCGCACGACGGGAGCGGAAAAGCCCACGACGTTGACCAGTGCGGGGTCAGTCACGAAGAGGTCGCCCTGGGGGTCGAAAGTGACGTCGCTCGCGTACGGCACGCCGGTGGCCGAATTGGCGACATCGAGGAGCCCGTTGCCCGTCGATAGCGGGAACCGTCCCGGTTGGGTCAACGTGCTCGCCGCTACGGCGGCCACTCCGGATGCGTCGGCGATGAAGAGGTCACCGGCCGGATCAAACGCGAGGCCTCCCACGAAGGTGGTGGGCACGATCGCCACGAGGGTCAGTCCCGCCCCGGGCCGCGCGTCGATCCCGGAGGCCACGTCGGCCGCGGACTCTTCGTAAATGGTTCCCGGACCCGCGACGGAGAGGAAGAGATTGCCGCTCGCGTCGAAGGCGACGCCCTCGACGCTGCCGGGGACGGTGGCGACGGTGATGAGGCCACCGGCGGTCTCTTCGAAGACGGCGCCGCCAAAGAAACTGGCCACGAAGAGGTGCCCGGCGGTGTTGACGGCGAGGCCCTCGGAGTAGTTGAACGCCGGGCTACTTACGTAGGTGGTAAAAGGGGTGGTCGCGCCGGCCTCGCTAGCGGGCAGGACGGCGAAGCCAACTCCTCCGAGGACGCTCGCTACGGCGACTATGCGCAAGAGTCTGTTCATAACTCCGAGATTACTCGCACGAAGTTCCTCGGGTGACGGCAAACGTTGTCGGTGGCCGAAGTCAATCGGGCGCGACGCCAGCCCTCGCCGAGTGACCGAGAGATCGGGTGGTCGATACCATGGCGGTACGTCGCCGTGGTGATCGGCCCCAAAGGACAACGTGTTTACCCATACCCGCATCGATTCGCCCCACCTGGCGGGCAGCGCGTGGACGGTGGAACGTGAACGAGACGTCTTCGTGTACCTACCCGTCGGTTACGGGGAGTCGGCGGACCACTACGCCACGACGTACTTACTACACGCCGACGGCGAAACGGCGCGATCCATCGTCGATCCCGCGACGGACGGTCCCAGGTGGCACGTCCCCCTCGAAGACGTCGTCGCTCCGGTCTTCGGGCGAAGGGGCGTAGCGCCGATGATCGTGGTGGTGCCCGACGGGGCGTCGACGTGGGGGTGCGGCCAATGGGTCGACTCGCCGGTGAGTGGCCACTTCGAGAGCTACGTCGTGAACGACGTAGTGGCGTACGTAGACGAACATTTTCGCACCCTCGCGCGGCCGTCGTCAAGGGGTCTCTTCGGGTACTCGTCGGGGGGACTGGGGGCGTGGAACATCGCTTCGCGCCACCCCGACGTATTCGCCGCGGCCGCGGTACTCTCGGGCGACTGTGATTTCGAGGTCCTGAAATCAGAGATCTACGGATACTTCGACTCCGTGTGGCCCGAGGGGCCCCGGGGGCCGAATCGAGAGAACGACCTCTCGTGTTTCGTTTACGCCTACGCGGCGGCG
>JAKBAB010000058.1 GCA_021815645.1 Actinomycetes bacterium | reverse complement strand
TGGAGTTACCGAAGTCTGCGCGACAACGGCGTGCGTTCCAACGCCACCATCGACTGGTGGGGCAACCTGACCTTCGCGGTCGGACTAACCGCGGTTCTCGTGGGCATCGTTTACGGCATCGAACCGTACGGGGGCCACTCAATGGGCTGGACGTCACCGCGGGTGCTCGGCGCCTTCGCCGTCGGTGCGGTCTTCCTAACCACGTTCTTCGTCATCGAAGCGCGTACCCGCTTTCCCATGTTTAATCTTCGACTCTTCAAAATTCGCGCCTTCTTCATGGGTAGCGCGGCCGGACTGCTCGCCGCCATCGCGCGCGGCGGGCTGCAGTTCATGCTGATCATCTGGCTCCAGGGGATCTGGCTACCCCTTCACGGCTACAACTACTCAGACACGCCCCTGTGGGCCGGCATCTTTCTCCTCCCCCTCACCGGCGGATTTCTCATCGCGGGACCGATTTCGGGTTACTTATCAGACCGACACGGGGCACGAGTCCTCACGACGGTAGGCGTTAGCCTCTTCGGGCTGAGCTTCGTCGGACTATTAACCGTGCCCACCGACTTCTCCTACTTCGCTTTCGCCGCCTTGATCCTGCTAAACGGCGTCGGCAGTGGCATGTTCTCCGCACCCAATTCGGCGGCGATTATGAACTCGGTCGCACCCGACCAACGCGGCGGCGCCGCCGGTATCCAAGCCGCCTTCATGAACACCGGCATGGTGCTCTCGATCGGCGTGTTCTTCTCCCTCATGATCGTCGGTCTGACGAACACGCTGCCGCGCGCGATGTTTCGTGGGCTCTTCGACCACGGTGTTCCCGCACTGACCGCCCACGCGGTGGCGAATTTGCCCGCGGTGGGCAGTCTCTTCGCTTCCTTTTTGGGCGCCAACCCGCTCAAGAGTCTGCTCGTGAGCAGCTCCGCCGCCCGCGTCACGCCCGTCCAGTGGGCGGCCCTCACGGGCAAGCGGTTCTTCCCCCGGCTCCTCGAGGCGCCGTTTCACCACGGCCTCATCATCGTCTTCGTGGTCGCCGTCGCCATGTCACTCGTGGCCGCAATCTTCTCGGCGCTGCGCGGCGAACGCTACGTGTACGAAGGACCGACGCCCCTCGTAACTCGCGTGGCCGTCATCGCCGAGAGCTCGGGCGCGGTACCCGGCGAGGTCGCCGTTGATTCCGAGGTCGTTCGGTGACGTCGCCAGACACCTTCGACGAAGCCGCCCGGCTTCGACTCGCCTTGGTGCGCCTCACGCGCACGCTGCGCCGTTCGGGCACGTCGAAGTTCTCGGCGTCGCAGGTCTCGGCGCTCGCCACAATTGAGGAGTACGGACCACTGCGAATTTCGGCGCTGGCGGCGCACGAAGCGATGGACCCCTCGGTCGCCACGCGCGTCGTGGCGAGTCTCACAACGGCGCAGGTTCTGCAACGAGCCGAAGACCCCGACGATCGACGGGCCTGCCTAGTGGAGTTGAGCCCACAGGGTCGAGAGGCGTTAGCCGAGCTGTGGCGCGAACGAACGTTAGGTCTCAGTGAGCGCCTAGAGAGACTCGAGGTCTCCGAGCGCCAACTGATCGCCGCAGCCCTTTCGGTGATCGAGAAGCTGGCCCGTTGACCGGTCGCGCGTTGCGCCAGTTGAAACCACCGTCAACCAATCTTCCAGCAGTCCCGCCGCTTGGCGCAGTCGCGTAAACATCCATTACGCCATTCAAACTCATTGCGCCTGCGGCGAACGGGTCTCCCCGTTCCGACTGTCCTAGCGTCTGTGCTTCAAATCCATGGCGAGATAGTTGAGGAGTTGACACAAAGAGATGGGAATTGGCGAGACTGTTTGAAGTTGCACCGTCAGTGGCTCCCTCATCATTCACGGCCCACGTCGACGATGTCGCCACTGTTAGCAATCCCGACCAGGTTTGGTACCCGTACGGCGCTACTCGCTGTCTAAAACTGGACCCTTGGAAATTCGGCGAAAGAATCTGGATTTTAATTTCCGAGCGCCGAAAACAGTGAAGCCAAAGTCGCTAAATCAGTCGCGAGGTCGAGTTGTGAGACGGGACTACTCAGCGCCGTCGAGCGCGGCGTCGAGGGTTATCTCGACCGCGCTCAACGCCTTCGACACGGGGCAGCCCCTTTTGGCCGCCTCGGCGGCCGCAACGAAATCTCCAGCGGAAATCCCCTCCGCCCGGCCGCGCACGGTGATAGCGATATCGGGAATGCGAAAGCCGCCCGCCGGGTCGGGCCCGAGGCGCACGGCCACCTCGACGTCGAGTCCGAGAGGCGTTCCCCCGGCCCGCGCCACTTCGGCCGATAGGGCCATCGCGTAACAGGCCGCGTGCGCGGCGGCGATGAGCTCCTCGGGACTGGTCGCTCCGCTCGCCTCCTCGGCCGAGCGCGTAGGGAACGACACGTCAAAAACGCCCAGTCCACTACTTAACAGCTCCACCTGGCCGGCCCCGTCGGAGAGACCCCCGGTCCACTTCGTCCTCGCGTGACGCGTTGGCATAACTCCCCTTCCCTCGTGCTCACCCCACGGCGCGGCGAGACAGTTACTTGGTATTCGTAGCCTAAAGTTCGCCAACGCGCGGCGCTACGTCTCGGTAGCGCGCCACGGTAAAGGCGATCGTCGTGGGCACGCTTAGCGCGAAAACCACGAGCATCAGGGTTACCACGACTAGGGAACGACCGCGCGTGTGGTCGTGCACAAAAGCGAACTCGATCATGGCCGCGCTCACCACGTAGGCGAGCAGCGCCCAGCGAAAGACCGTAGTGAAGGTCGTCCACGCGAACTCCCGCAGGCGCGCCAGCAAGACGGCCGCGCTGGCGAGGGCGATTAGGGCTACAACCAACAACGCCGTCGCGACGGCTAGTGGCGCCGGGCGCGGCGCGTAGGAAGCTAACAAAATCCCACCGACCACGACCAGAGCGAGCGCCCCCGTCGCCAACCCAGCGATGGGCGGAAAGCGGCGCTCGTGCGGTGGCGCCTCGTCGGGCGCACCCGCGGTCACCGAGACCCGATGCGGGTCATGATGATGAGCGTCGCGATCTGCATGACGCCGGTCACCCCCGCGGTGTAGATGAACCGCTTCATGAGCCGCCCGATCCGAGCGGCGTTGGGCTCGGGTTGATTCATTTCGTAGATCACGGCGATATTGGCGGGCTCGAGGACCCCCAGGGCGATAACGGCCATTATTCCCACGACGCAGAACGAGACGACGAGCCAGACGTGGTTCGGGTTACTCGCTGAGAGGTTCCCGAGGGCGCGCGCCACTTGAAAACCCGTGGCCAAGGTCATCAGAACCACCGTCGGCATGATGACCACCATTTTGGGCATGAACCGGGCCGAGAACTCCGCGCGCGCTTGTGGGGAGAGTCGGCCGAGTATGGGGCCGATGACGAGACCCACGAAGAGGTCGATCCCAGTCCAGAGCCCCCCGCCCACGACGTGATTGAAGATGAGGGCCCACCGCCAGTTAAAGCCAATCGAGAGGGCTACGAAGAGCACGATGGCCCCCACGAGTGGGAGTGCGCGACGCGGCACTACCTCAATGTGAGTGCGTCGCTCCGTCTTCGGGGACGGTGCGTGCACGACGTCACTGCTCACGATGACCCCTCCCATCGTTCCCGTTCACTCGTCGGCGAGCTCTGGTGCTGTCATACTATCCACAGTGAGTGCGGACAAGCGACCCCTGCACCACGCGCCCGTGTGGATCAACGCGTGGGTCGAAACGACCGAACGGCACTACGCCTTGCGCTCGTTTCTGAGCGCGGTCTTTCGGTGGACCTGGGAGGTCCCGACGCCCGAAGCGGGCTCGTACTGCATCGCGTACGCCGACTCGACGCCGGTGCTCGGACTCGGTGTGGCCGACGACGCGTCGGGTGAACTCATCACCTACTTCTCGACTACCGACGTTGAGGCGTCGCTTCGTCACGCCACCGATTTAGGGGCACGCGTCACGTCGCCACCGGTCACCTACGGCGTTCTCGGCACCTCGGCGCTGATCGTCGACCCCTTCGGTGCGACGCTCGGCCTCTGGGGTGGCGGGTCTTTCGCGGGTTTCGGGGAGTCCTACGACGTGAACACCGCCGGTTGGTTCGACCACCGATCCAATGACCCCGAAGCGGCCAGCGCGTTCTACCAACGACTCACGGGCCACGACGTCGCCACGGTCTCCGACGACCTGCGCGTACTAAGCGCCGACGACCGGTGGTTAGCGGGCTTCTCATCTGGAGATGGCGGCCGGCCCCGGTGGGTACCGATCTTCGTCGTCGATTCGCTGGAACGGGTTCGCACCCTCGTCCCACGCCTCGGCGGCGCGATCGTGCTCGACCAGCGACCCGTGGCCGATATTACGTGGTGCGCGTTTCGCGAGCCGGTAAACGGCTCCGTAATCACGGTGATGGTCGGCGACGAAACAAGTCCGGCCGCGAGCGGCGACCTCTACCAGTCCTAGGGCGTTAGTTCGAGGAGTCGCGCGCCGCTTCATCGCGCGGCAGACGATTGACGGCGCTCAAGGTCGCCTTGACCGCGGCGGTGACGTCACTGTCGGACTGGGCGACCCCAAAACGATCACTGCCGTTGATGAGCGATCTCAAGACAACGACGACCGGCCACGAACGCACCGTGATCATGTTAGAGACCGACACCAGCGAGTAGGGGACGTTAATCCCGAGTTCACGAAGCGCGGCCAAAGTCGCGTCGACACCACTTTCGAGCGCGCTGCCCTCGGCGCGCGCGATACCCACTCGACCGGCCAAGTGAAGTTCCACGAGGCTGGTACGCGTCTCGGCGTCGTACTCGGCTCGCACCAGTGCGGCGCGCGATCGCCCCGCCGCCGCGGGCGCGCTCGCGTTCGCGACGTCCTCGATGAGCACCGTCGCGTCGGGGTAGTAGAGGCTGGCGATCTGCAGGGCGACGCCCTCGGTCTCGTTACGACTCGTCCCACTGACTACCAGCGTCACGGCGTTGACGTCCCCGCCCCCACCACGCTCGAAGCCGACGTTGAGCACGCCGGGCAGGGCGCGGAGCTCTAACTCAAAGTCCTCGTCGATTCGCGACATTAGGAGTGACCGCCACCCTTCTTTTCGTAGAGCCGCGCGTCGGCGATTCGGTAGAGCTCTACGGGGTCGGTGGACTCGCGCGGCGAGGTCGCCGTCCCGAAGGAGAAGCCCAGCTGATTGCCGCCGGCCTTGAGTTGAACGCGCAGGCGATCGGTGAAGCCCAGGGCCTCGTTACCCTCGGCGTTGTTCAAAATAACCGCGAACTCGTCGCCCCCGATGCGCGCCGGCGTGTCGCCGCCGCGAACCGAACGGCGCAGCGCGAAGCCGAACTGACGCAACATGTAGTCGCCGTACTCGTGACCACTCTCGTCGTTAAAGTTCTTAAATTCGTCGATGTCCACCACCACCAACGTGAAGGGCCAGCCGTAGCGCGCGCTGCGCGCCGACGCGACCTTGAGGGCGGCGTCGAAGCTCCGGCGATTCGCAATATTGGTGAGCCAGTCCTGGCCGGCACTGAACCGGGCGAGCTGTAACGACAACGCGAGCTGGGCGGCGACTCGCACGGCCTCGCTCTCGGCCGGGGGAACGACGTCGGGTTCGCAGTAGAGGCCGGGCTCGACCCCGAGACGCACGACCAACTCGGCCGGTTGAACGCGCGCCCCGAGGCGAAAAGTCTGCGTGCCGAACGCGTCGTCGGACAGCACCAGCACGGCGTCGCTGAGCGCGTAGCGCGTCGCGAGCCGTTCGAGTAAGACGTAAATGAAATTGATGCCCAGTTCACCGTCGCCCAACTCACCGAGCATGGTCTGAAATACCCACGGTTCGTACCCGCTGAGCACCGCGTGGTCGACGTCGGCCTTGTTAGGAGAGTTCAAATTGAGCATGAGCACCGTTCAGAGCGTCGTACGTTCCCGTACGCAGCAGCGATTGGAGGACGGAACCGGCCTCCAGGAGTGTGGTCAACTCCTTCGCCGCCATGGGTAGAGAGATGAGGTAGCCCTGCCCACGGTGGCACCCCAACTCACGCAACTTCTCAACAACCAAACTCGACTCAATTCCCTCGGCCACTATCTCGAGGTTAAGCGCCTTGCCGAGTCGAATGATCGACTCGATGATGGCCTTGTCGAAACTGTCAGCCACGATGCCGCGCACGAAAGTCATATCCAACTTAAGGATCTCGATCGGCAGATTCTTGAGTTCGGTCATGGACGCAAAACCCGTGCCGAAGTCGTCGAGGGCAATCGCCACGCCCAATTGCTGAAGTTCGCTCAGCACCTTCGCGGTCTCGGCCGGCTCGTCGACGACGGCGTGCTCAGTGACTTCGATACAAAGGGCGCTACCGGGCACGTCGTTCTCGCGCAGTCGGTCCTCCACGAAGCTGACCAGGTCGCCCATTTTGAAGTCGGCCGGCGACATGTTGACCCGCACCACGAAGTCGAGATCGGGGTACTGGCGACGCCACTGGCCCAACTGGCGACAGGCCTCGGCGAAGACCCAGCGACCGATACGCGTCACGAGCCCCGTTTCTTCGGCAATTTTGATGAACTGAGACGCCGCGAGGAGCCCCTTCGTCGGGTGCTCCCAGCGGACCAGGGACTCGACGGCCAGCAGTTTGCCCGTATTTAGGTCGACTTCCGGTTGGTAGTGCAGCCGCAGTCCGTCGATGTCGATGGCCTGGCGCAACATGATCTCCATCTGCGAGCGCTCGTCGACCATGCGACTGAGCGCTTCGTCGAAGACGACGACGTGACTGCGGCCCTGGGCCTTGGCGGCGAACATCGCCACGTCGGCCCGACTGAGTAGATCCAGGCTGGACCGGGCGTCGTCGGCGGGCATGACGACGCCGATACTGGCGGTGTGGTTCATGACCTGGCCAACAATCTCCACCGGCGCGCCGATGACGTCTAGGAGCCGGTACGCACTGGCGATGGCGTCGAGTTCGCTGGTGGCCTCGTCGAGGAGAAAGACGAACTCGTCACCACCGAGGCGAGCGACGAAATCGTTGGCGCGCACGCTCGTGCGCAGTCGATCGGCCATCGCGACCAGCAGTCGGTCGCCGTTGGCGTGTCCGAGGTAGTCGTTCATAATCTTGAATCGGTCGAGGTCAATCACCAGGACCGCCGTGGCCCGCCGATCGGCCAGCCGTTGGTCCAACTCCTCGATGAGCGCGCGCCGGTTGGGCAGGCCCGTCAGGTAATCGTGATTGGCGATGTGAATCGACTGCTGCTCGGCGTCAATGCGCGCCTGCAACTGGACGAGCATGGAGGCGACGGCCTGGAGGGCGTTGATCTCGGCGGGCACCCAGTCGTGGGGGCCGAAGTGCAGAAAGGCCAAAATACCCCACGTCACGTCGCCGAGCAGTAGCGGCACCGCCGCGCCACCACCCACGCCCGCCACGCCGGAGCCTTCGCGAACCCGAGTGAGGTACTCTTCGCCCTCGTTGTCGCCGCGGTTTTCCTGGGCGTTTTCCGTGACGTAGGGCGCGCGGAGATCCCGCATAGCCATGAAAATCGGGTCGGCGTCGAAGGACACCTCGCCGAGGGGGTCGGGCACGGGGGCGTCTCGAATGGGCCACTCCGCCTCGAGGATGGTCACGCCGCGCGCGAGATCGTTGCGCCGCAGAAAGGCCACGTCGGCCCCGAGAAACTCGGCCAGGTTGCGCACTGTCCAGTCCAGGGTCTCCTGGCGATTGCGCGACGTAGCGGACATGAGTCGGTCGGCCATGCGCGTCACGAGCTCGTCGAGTCGGCTCTGGGTCACGAGCGCGTTCTCGCGGGTGGCCAGTGTGGCGACGTGGCTGAGCAGGCTCGCGAAGGCCCGGGTGAGCGAACTCTCGCGCTTCGACCAAGACCGGCCGTGGCGCGCGACGATGAGGGCGCCGACGACTTCACCGTTCACCTTGATGACGTCGACCAGGACGCCCCATTCGACGCGCGATACGACGCAGGAAAAGGAGCCGACCGAGTCCTCCCCGCGCAACTGGCGCTGGAGTCGCCCGCAGATGTATTCGTAAGCCTCACCGGCGGCCGATCCGACGAGCGGATCCATGCTCACCCCGGGCACCAGGGCGTTCTCCTTGGTCATCACGGCCACGACGCCCGTACCGGAAATCGCGCGAAAGAGGGTCTCCACCACGAGACGCATCTCGGCGGCGGCGCTGATTAAGTCTGGTGTCGTGTCTTCACTCATGGAAACCCTACGTTGGCGCGGACGAAACCCGGGCACGGCAACAGCGCACAGCGATAGATCACATTCCCAGGTCAGACAATGTTACTGGGGGTCGGTGGTTGGGGCAAGGCGAAATTTCAGTTTCTGGCGTCCCTCAGCCACTCCTCCAGCTCCTCTTCGGGGGAGTTTCGGCTGAAAACCTCGCTTAAAGGCAGTCGAATACTGCGTGCGCTCGGCGGTCCGGCGTGCGAAATCCGCAGGACAATCGCGGTCGCCTCCCCCTCGTCGAGCCGCCAAAAGGCGTCAAATTTGGAAGAAAGGGCGTGAAGTTCGTCGAAGTAGCGACTCCCCGACAGTTCGGCCAGCTCCTCTTCGGTCCTCGCGTAGAGGAAGATCGGCGAGATGGGCTGGACCGCGAGCCCCGCCAGTTCGGCCCGTAGCCAGAGCCGCTCCAGGGCTCCGCCGGCCCTCACGTAACCCGCGGGGTCGGCCCGAGGGGTGGTAATGGCCACCAACGCCGAGCTAGTAGCGATCATCGCGCGAGTCCGTTGCCCGAGCGCCTTGCCGCCTCGCCACTGCGCCAAGTGACCAACGACGTCGGGCCGCGCGAGAGCTTCGATGAGGGCCACCCCGAGTCGGTCCACCTCCAACGTTCTTACGTCGAGGCCCTCGTCGAGCGTGTCACGACCGGGCCAGCGAATCTCGCCCATCATCTCGCCGTGCAGATGAGGGGTGAGAAAACGCAGTCGATCGGACTCGGCGAGAATCTCCGCGCACTCGGCGATGGAGGGCGCGTCGGTGACGAGTCGCACGCGCGCGCCCTCGCGCGCCCCGTCTCGACGCCACTGGTCGGCGGTGGCTTCGTCGATATCATCGGGCTGGCCGACGCGCCGGTTAACCGACCGGCGCGACACCGCCCCCTCCAGGGCCACCAGCGCGTCGTCACTCGCCGAACCGATCTCCAACTTCGCCACCAAGTGGGAGTAGGGCCCCTCGGGAAAGAGGGTGAGCGGACCGAGTTTCGAAAGGGTCGCGGCGCGCACGCGCGCGTTACACAGCGCCGCGCCCATCGCGACGTAGCTCGCCCGGTGGGCCACGTCCATCATGGTCGTGCGCTCGGGTACCAAAAAGAAACGTACTGCCTCCTCGTCCGCCTCGAAGCGCCAGGGTTGAATGTTGCCCCCCGAAGGGGCGCGGCGCGCGGCGTCCACGATTAGTTCAATCGGGTCGTCGCTCACCAGCTCGATCTCCTCGGGCGGCGGCGCTACGAGGTGCGACTCGAGTTCGTCGTTTACCTCGACCGGCGCCAGCTGACTGACTAAACCTTCGAGATCGATCGACACCCGACCGGAGGGCAACTGCCCGTCGATCCAAAATCGGCGCACCGCTACGGCGACGGCCGCGGCGCCCAGCGTCACCTCGCTAGCCAACTGGGGCCAACCCGTGACGGTGTGACCCAGTTCTATTACCGAGGCGACCGCGCGCGAAGAGATCTCCCTGATGCCCATCATCCGAGCGATGTAGGGACCCTTCTCCTCGAGTGAGAGTCCGCACAGAGTGGTGTAGTCCATATCCCCGAGCAGACCGTGAAAAAGCTGACGTTGGGGTTCGAGGTCGAAGCGCTCGACGTCGAGCACGCCCGAATCGCTCGTCTCCATGATTACCGGTATGCGCATTTCGCGCGCGACCTCACGTACCAAAAACTTGGTGTCCAGTGAGTCACACTCCTCGATCACCAGGTCCAGTCCCTCTAAGAAAGCGCCCAGAGTGTCGGGGCGCACGCCCTCGGTGTCGACTACGACGTTTAGGTAGGGATCGATCTCGGCGATGCGTCGCGCGCAGAGCACCGCCTTGTTGACCCCGAGGTCCAAAACACTGGCGGGCAGTCGATTGAGATTGGACAACTCGAGCGTGTCGAAGTCGCTGAGGCGAAGTTCGCCCACGAGCCCCTCCATGGCCAGCGCGAAGGCGATCGAGTGCCCGGCGCTCACCCCGACGACCCCGACGCGCAGTCGCCTTAGTTGCGCCTGTTCGGCGCGGGTAATTTTGTTGTGGTTGCGATCGAGGCGCAGCGCCGAAAAGGAGTTGCGGGCGAGTAACCCCACGACCGCTCGGCGCCACGGGTAGTAGACCCAGCGCCGCGACTCCGCCGTGAGCACGGGTCCGGGCGGTGGAGTGAGCTGGGCCAACTGATCGCGCTGCTCGTCGTAGCGATCGATTACCTGCAGAGACGGGTTGGCGCGCAAGACCCGGAGCGTCTCGCGCTGGGCGCGAGTTGACGCGTCGAGCACCAGGGGGCGCCACGACCTCGTTCGCGCAACCGACACGTCCAGTGCGACCGGTCCGTCACTGATCGCGCGGCGCAGAAGTTCCTCAGACTCACGGC
>JAKBAB010000057.1 GCA_021815645.1 Actinomycetes bacterium | reverse complement strand
AACCAGCACTAGTTCGTCGAAGAGACGAAGCACGGTCGGGGCGTCGTCGCCACTGACCGTGATCTGGTTTCCCTGAACGCGAATCTTCGATCGGGGAAAGGCCCGTTCGATAACTCGTAGGTGCTCATCTCGCGGCCCGAGCAGCCCGGACATGAGGTGAGTGTCCGCGACGTAAGTCGTCGCGGTCGCCGCGTCGGCGCGCGCGCCCGAACTCATCCGGGGGGCCAGGCCAGACGACGACCGGCCAGAAGGTGCAGGTGGAGGTGCGCGACCGACATCTGCGCGTCCGCGCCCACGTTCAACACCAGTCGGTAACCCGAGTCGCGAACCCCTTCGTCATCGGCCACTCTTTGGGCCAGGAGAACCAGCGCGTCGACGACCCCCGAGTGGTCGGCCGCGACGGCGTCGGCCGATTCGACGTGCTCTTTGGGAACCACCAGGACGTGCACCGGGGCCTGGGGCGCAACGTCGTAAAACGCGAGGGCCCGGTCGCTCTCGGCCACGACCCGCGCGGGGATATCGCCCGCGACGATTTGGCAAAAGAGGCACTCACTCATTAACTGCCCCCATCTTTACTCATGTCGCCCCCCAGGGTGAATCCCCACGGTCCGGCGCTTAGCGCCACGAGCGCGGCGGCCACGACGGCCGCCGTTTCCGCCCGTAGGACGCTCGGACCGAGAGAGACTCGGCGACGGCTCTCGGGCCACTCCCCGGGAGCCCAGCCGCCCTCGGGACCAACGGCGACCGCCACCACTCCCCCCCAGTCACCCGAACCTTCGAGGTCGCACACCGCGACGTCGTCGGGTACCTGATCGGGGCGACGGGGCTCGTCAACGAGCGGCTCGAAACTTCGGCGGGCCTGCGAGGTGGCCTCGCGAACGACACGGCGCCAACGAGTGAGCGTCCTAGCTGCGGCCTCCCCGCGAAAGGGTGCGTTCATGCGTCTACTGAGGAGCGGGACGATCGTCGTCACGCCCACTTCGGTCGCCTTCGCCAGGGCCCACTCGGCGCGCGGTCCGTTAAGGGGCGTGAGGTAAAGCGCGCACGGCGCCGGCGGTTCGTCGACGACCACGTCGGTGATGGGCTCGACGAATCCGTCACGCCACGCGGCGATCGCCCACGACCCCGCGCCGTTAGTCACCACGATCTCGTCGCCGTCGCTCGCGCGCAGCACCCGGCGCAGGTGATGGTCGTCGGCGGCGGCGAGCGCCGGTCGAGCGGGGTCCTCGACACGGACCTGGGCCAGCGCCGACACCCGGCGCGGCCACTGGGCCAAAGTCACTGCTTAGCCCGTCGGCGCCGAAAGAGTCCCCCGCTCGCCTCGCGCACGGCCTCGCCACGGTGGCTCGCCCACTGGCGCAGTAGCCCTTCGGACGTATCGTCGAGTTCGCTCGGAACCTCGACGCGCAGGTGAATAAAAAGGTCGCCGCGACCGCGGCCGTGCAGGTGAGTAACGCCCAGGTGGCGCAGGCGCTGCACCGTGCCCGAGGCGCTACCCGGTTCCACTTCAATCGTCTGGGGTCCGTCCAGCGAGGGGACGGTGAGTGACGCCCCGAGGACGGCCTGGGCGAAGGTGACTGGCGTCTCGTGGTGGAGGTCGTCGCCGTGACGCTCAAAACGTTCGTCGGCCCGCACCCGCAGGTGCACGAATAGTCGCCCGTTGGGTCCCCCCCGCAGACCGGCGGGACCGCGGTCGGCGAGGCGCATCGTTGAACCGTCTTCCACGCCCGCGGGAATCTGCACGGTGAAGGTGGTGGGCTGAACGCGGCGGCCCTCGCCGCGGCACTGGGGGCAAGGCGTCTCCACTCGCGTACCGACGCCCTGGCACCGGGCGCACAACTGGGCGGTGACCATCTGGCCGAGGATGGAGTTACGAACTCGCCGTACTTCGCCGACTCCTTGACACTCCTCACAGGTGCGCGGGCTCGTCCCGGGCGCACCGCCCGTGCCCGAGCACTCCTCGCAGCGCTGGGCCAAGGTCGCGGTCACCTCGCGCGAGGCGCCGAAGACCGCTTCTTCGAGCGACATCTCTAACGTCACTTCACCGTCGGGACCGGGTTGGGGACCCCTGCGGGCGCCACCGTGGCTCGACGCGTTACCGAAGAACATGTCGAATATGTCTTGGACCGAACCGGCGCCGAAGGGTGACCCGGCCGAAGCGTCGGTGCCGAAGCGGTCGTAGTGAACGCGCCGTTCGGGGTCCGAAAGAATCTCGTAAGCCTGGGAGATCTCCTTGAAGCGAGCCTCGGCGCGGGGATCGGCACCGTTGGCGTCGGGGTGGTACTGGCGAGCCAACCGCCGATAGGCGCGCTTTAGCTCCTCCGGCGAACAGTTGGCTTCGACTTCCAGGATTTCGTAGAGGTTGCTAGCCACCGTGATCCCCCCCGAAGTGCTGGGTTAGGTGGGCCGACACGGCCTCGGCGGCGGCCATAACTTCGCGATACTTCATACGCGTAGGGCCCAGCAGACCGACGGCGCCGACCGACTCGCCCTCGAGCGTAACGGGCGCCACGATCACCGCGCACGACGAGAGCGGTTCGAATCCGTGCTCCGAGCCGATGGCGACCGAAACCCCCTGGCCCAAGACGTCCTCGACCAGCGAAACAACGAGGAGCTCTTGCTCGAGGATCGCCAGCACCTGACGAACGGTCTCGACGCCGTCAAAGACCTGCGCGACGCGCGACGACCCCCCGATGTAGACCTGTTCGCCCTCTAAGGTCGGCGCTTCGGCGTGCAGGACCGCGACCGACTCACGCACCAGACGCGCGACGACGTCGGTGCGCGAGGGCACCTGAACGGTGAGGTCGAGCGAGGTCCCAATCAGTAGGGCGTTCAGTTGGCGCGACGCTTCGGCGACGTCGAGGTGACTGGCTTCAAAGTTCGCGAGCACGCTGTGTTTGGTTACGGTGCCGTCGTTAAAGACGGTAACCAGGAGGTGGTGACGGGCGTCGAGGTTTACCAGCTGCACGCTCAAAATGGTGGCGTTGGAGTGACCGGCGCCGACGACGACCGAGGTGTAGTTCGTCAGTTGACTTAACAGGGTCGCGGTCTGTTCCAGCACGTCTTCGACTTCGCCGCGCACGTGAGCGAAGAACTCGCCGAGCTGGCGCTGCTGGGCGACACCGAGAACGCCCGCTTCGAGGTGGTCGACGAAGTAGCGGTACCCCTTGTCGGTGGGGACCCGACCGGCCGAAGTGTGGGGTTGGGCGAGGTAACCCTCGCGTTCGAGGGCGACCATTTCGCTACGCACGGTGGCCGAGGAGACCGCAACGTCGGCGTTGGCCGCGATGGCCGACGAACCGACCGGCTGGGCGGTATCGATGTGCTCGTTCACGACGGCCTCGAGGATCGTGGCCTTACGCTCGTCGAGGCCGATCGCGGGGGCGTCGGTGAGCTTTGCGCGTCGGGCCATGGCCCCTCCTTGTTAGCACTCGATTTTACCGAGTGCTAACCACGCGTCGAGCGACCGACGCTAACTCTCGTCCAATTTGAGGGCCGCGACGAAGGCCTCTTGGGGTACTTCGACCCGACCGAGGTTCTTCATCCGCTTCTTACCCTCCTTCTGCTTTTCGAGCAGTTTGCGCTTACGGGTGATGTCGCCGCCGTAGCACTTGGCCAGAACGTCCTTGCGACGGGCCTTGACCGTCTCGCGCGCGATAACCCGTCCCCCGATGGCCGCTTGGATGGGGACGTCGAACATCTGACGGGGGATGAGCTGCTTTAACCGTTCGGCCATCTTTCGTCCGTAGACGTCGGCGTTGGCGCGGTGCACGATCGTCGAAAAAGCGTCGACCGGTTCGTGATTGATGAGCAGGTCGACGCGCACCACGGGCGAGGTTACGTACCCGCTCGGCTCGTAGTCGAGCGACGCGTACCCCTTGGTGCGACTCTTTAGGGCGTCAAAGAAATCTATAACGACCTCGGCCAGAGGTACGCGGTAGCGCAGTTCGACGCGCTCCCGCGAGAGGTACTCCATTTTGATCATCTCGCCGCGTCGACTCTGAGTCAGGTCCATGACGGCGCCCAGGTAGTCGGTCGGCGTGATGATCGTGACGTCGAGCATCGGCTCGTCGACGTGGTCGAGTCGACTGGGCTCGGGTAGGTCGGTGGGGTTGTCCACGAGCAGTTCCCCGCCGTCCGTGAGAAAGGCCCGGTAAACGACCGAGGGGGCGGTCGCAATTATTTCGAGCCCGAACTCACGTTCGAGACGCTCACGCACGATCTCCATGTGCAACAGACCGAGGAACCCACAACGAAAGCCGAAACCGAGCGCGTGGGAGTTCTCGGCCTCGTAGGTAATTGAGGCGTCGTTCAGTTTCAGTTTGTCGAGCGAATCTCGCAACGTCGCCAAATCGTCGCCGTCGATTGGGTAGATGCCACAAAAAACCATGGCCTTGGGGTCGAGGTATCCGTCGAGGGCGACGTTGGCCGGGCGGGCAGCCTCGGTAATGGTCTCACCCGATCGCGCGCCCGACACGTCGCGGATCCCCGCGACCAGGTAGCCCACCTCCCCCGGACCGAGCGACGCCACGCGCACGAGATCGGGGGTGCGAATTCCGATCTCCTCAATATCGTGGTTGGTACCGGCGCGCATGAGCCGAATGCGCGCACCCGCACGCAGCGTTCCCTCGACGACGCGAATCGAACTGATCACGCCCCGGTACTGGTCGTAGTACGAGTCGAATACGAGAGCGCGCAGGGCGGCCTCGCTGTCCCCCGCGGGCGGGGGAATCCGCGCCACGACGGCCTCGAGGAGCTCTTCGACGCCGTCACCGGTTTTGGCCGAGATGGACAATACGTCCTCGCGCGCGATACCGAGCACTCGCTCGAGCTCTTCGACGCAACGTTCGGGGTCAGCCGCGGGCAGGTCGATCTTGTTGAGCACCGCGATGATCTCTAAGTTGTGCTCGAGCGCCTGGTAGCACGTCGCGAGGGTTTGCGCCTGGATTCCCTGGCTGGCGTCGACGAGCAAAACCGCGCCCTCACAGGCGGCTAGTGAACGCGAGACCTCGTAGCCGAAGTCGACGTGACCCGGGGTATCGATGAGCTGGATGAGGTGATCTCGAAATCGCACCCGGACGTTTTGAGCTTTGATGGTGATTCCGCGCTCCCGTTCGATGTCCATGGAGTCGAGGTACTGAGCGCGCATGAGCCGTGGATCGACGGCGCCGGTAAGTTCGAGGATACGATCCGACAGGGTCGACTTGCCGTGGTCGATGTGGGCGATGATGCTGAGATTGCGAATTTGGCGCGGATCAACGGGAGCGGGGGTTAGAGCCACGGTCACCCAAGGCTACCCGCCCCCCTGCGGCCCTTGGCGGGGCGGCGGCGCGCGGGTGTTCTGCTAGCATCGATAGGCCCGCGCCGACAGTGCGCGGTGAGAACGAGGTTGTCCGTGGCCAACATCAAGAGCCAGATCAAGCGCAATAAGCAGAACGTGGTCGCGCGCGAGCGCAACCGGGCCGTCAAGTCCGAACTTCGTACCCGCACGAAGAACGCGGTGGCGGCCGTGGGGACCGAAGACGAAGCGACCGCACTGCGCGTTGCGGTCAAGCGCATCGACATGGCGGCCGCCAAGGGCGTCATCCACAAGAATCAGGCCGCTAACAAGAAGAGCGGCCTAATGAAGCGGCTGAACGCCCTGCGCGAGGGGTAAGCGCTAGCGTCGCCGCGAAGTGGCCGCTAATCGCGCCAAGCGCGCGACCAGAACTTCCGTAACCGTGACTTCGGTCACGTCGACGTCACGCTCGAGATCTCGACCCCCGTATGAAAGTTCGCCCTTTAAGGCGAGGTCGGCCTCGGTGATCCAGCGAACGGCCCGAGCCACGCCACTTGGACCGAGTCGCTTGGCCACCGCGAGGGCCTTTTCGGCCGGGTAGGCGCTGATGCCCAAAATCGCGGCCGCCTCGTCGCGGGTGTGCGCGGGATCGCCCTCCAAACGAGCAACGTTCAAATAGTGACGCTCGAGCGCCGCCACCAACTGGAGGGCGGCCCGCCGGCGCGAGTCGAGCATACGGCGCGCAACCGTGACCGCGAGGGTGACGTCGCCGCCGTCGATCGCGTCGGTTAGGTCCCACACCGGCACGTCGCCGGCCTCGCCGAGGTAGGGCTCGACGCGAGCGAAGGTGAGAGGCGCCGACCCGTAGACCGAGCGCAGTGTGCGCGCGAGGGCGTCCACGCGCGCCACGTCTTCACCCACGATGGCCGCGACGCGCTGGGCGGTCCCGGAGTCGATGACGACGCCGTACTCGAGCATCTTCGCGGACACGAACTTGACCCGATCGGCCGGTCGAGAGCCAACGTTTACCTCGACGACGCGCGCGGCCGCTTTAACGAAACGGTGGGAACGTGGTCCGACGACCGCGACGACGAGGAATGTATCGGGCGCCGGCGCGGCCATCCACTGCGCCACCACGGCCACCTCCCCACTGACCAGGAGTTGCGCGTCGCGCACCACGACGACCCGGCGCGCCACGAGGAAAGGCGGTGTGTTTAGGGCAGCGACGAGGGCGGTAACGAGCGACTCGCCGGCGCTCGCCGTCACGTCCTTCGCCGTGAAGTCCTCCAGGGCCACCGAGGGGTCGAGGTCGCCCAGAAGCTCGGCCACGACGTTGTGGACGGCGTCGTAGACCATCGTCGGTTCGCTCCCCACGACGCAGACACTCTGGTCGCTCACGCGGCCTCAACGATTCGCGCGAGCGTGTCGCGCACCCGTACGGTTCCCGCGACGTCGTGGGCCCTTACTACGCGTGCGCCCAGCGTTATCCCAACCGCCGCCGCGGCGTTAGACGCGTCACGGCGCGCGTCATTTTCCAACTCCAAACCAAGGTGGGCGCCGAGGAACGTCTTATTTGACGCCGACAGCAGCACCGGCGCTCCCAGTCGCGCCAGCGCGTCCGTCGAGCGAAGAAGTTCGAGCGAGTGCGACGGGGTCTTGCCGAGGTCGAGTCCCGCGTCGAGAACGACGCGCCCCTCTCCGAGTCCCGCCGCGCTAGCCCAACTCCATCTTTCGACCAGATAGTCGCGGACCGTCGCGACCACGTCGTCGTAGTGGGGCGTCGGATCAGCGACGCGCGGCCTAAGTCGAATGTGGGTCGCCACGACGCTGGCGCCCGCTCGGGCGGCGACCGTTAGGTAGTTCTCGTCGGCGAATCCACTGATGTCGTTGCCCAACGAGGCGCCGACGGCGAAACAGGCGGCCGCCACCGAAGCGCGCCACGTGTCGACACTCAACGGGACGTCGAAACGCCTTCGTAACTCCGCCACTACCGGCGTGACCCGCTCGAGCTCTTCGGTCTCGGTGACCTCGTCCCCGGGACCGGCCTTCACTCCCCCGACGTCGAGCAGATCGGCCCCCTCCGCGACGAGTCGATCGGCGCGCCGATAGAGGTCGTCGAGGGAGAACGTCGCGGCCGGCGCGTAGAAGGAGTCGGGCGTTCGATTAAGGATTCCCATAACCAGAGCGCGTTGAGCCAAGTCGAAACGCACCGCACCCAGGACCAGGGGGACCGGCCGGTCCGCCCGATAGGCCCGCACTAGTAGAGGCGACTGGCGAGGCGGCGACGAAATGAGACGTAGCGCGGGTCCTCGGGTCCCAGGGCGTCGAGCACTTCGAGTAGGTGGGCCCGCGACTCCTCACTCGTGGTGGACTGTTCCAACAGGTGTTCGAGGGTTAAGTCCAGGTCGCCACCGAGCGAAACCCCACCGCGCTCGAGTCGCACCCGGGCCAGCACGGTCTTGGCCGCGACCACGTGAGCGAAAGGAGTGAGCAGTTTTTCCGCTTCATCGAGACGGTCGGCCTCGCGCAGAAACTCCCCCAGCGCGACCGCGGCCTCTACGCTCGCGGGGTCCAATTCGACCGCAGACCTCAGACTCTCTTCGTCGCCCGCGTCGAGCAGTCGCTCGACCTCGGTGGTGCCCGGTGCGAGTCGAGAAACAAAATCACGCACCGCCGCTTCGGGCAGTGCGCCCACGAACGAGTCGACAATCTGGCCGTGGTGAATCGCGTAGACCGCGGGAATCGACTGAACCCGAAAGGCTTGGGAAATTTCGGGATTAGCGTCGACGTCGACCTTGACGAGTTCGACCGCGCCGTTCGTTTCACCTACGACCTTTTCGATAATAGGTCCGAGCGTTCGGCAAGGACCGCACCAACTCGCCCACAGGTCTACGACGATCGGCACGTTCGCCGATCGTTCGAGCACCGCGGAGGCGAAGGTGGCGTCGCTCACGTCTGTCACGCTTTCAGCCTAACGGTCGAGGCGGGCAGACGGAGGGGTCACGCGGCGCTGTTAGCCTCGGCGACTATGGGGAACGTGACGGGCATCGACGTAGCCCCGGTGAGCGGGTGGTTGAGCGAACAGCTCGGCGCGCGCGCCCCGTTTACTTTCGATCTCGTCGCCGGAGGTCGGTCGAATCTAACCTTTCGCGTCCAAGACAGTGAGGGCCGAACCTACGCCCTACGGCGCCCGCCCGTCAGTCACGTCCTGCCGACCGCGCACGACATGGTGCGAGAGTTCACCGTCATCTCCGCACTCTTTCCCCTCGGCGTCCCGGTGCCGCGCGCCGAGGCGCTCTGTGACGACCCGACGGTGACCGGAGCACCTTTTTACGTAATGGAGTTCGTCGAGGGCGCAATCGTGCGCTCCCGCGCCGAAGCGGAGACCGCCTTTGACGTCGCGACGCGCTCGGAGATCGCCGGCCACCTCGCGGCGACCCTCGCGCAACTCCACGACGTCGACCCCACACGGGCGGGTCTCGGTGGCCTCGCCCGCCACGACGGCTACATCGAGCGGCAGCTGCGGCGCTGGCGCAAGCAGTACGAACAGATGAGTGTCGCCGACGTCGCACCTTGTCCGCGCGTCACCGAGGTGGCCGATCGACTCGCCGCCGAGATTCCTATCCAGCAGCGGGTCAGCGTCGTGCACGGTGATTACCGCCTCGACAACACCGTGTTGGACGGCCTCGGACGGGTGAGGGCGATTTTGGATTGGGAGATTTGCACCCTGGGCGATCCGTTGGCCGACCTCGGGGTTTTGCTGTGCTACTGGGCCGAGCCCGACGACCCGACCGCCGCCCTGCTCGGGGTCGCGCCCACTACGGCCCCGGGGTTCTCCCGGCGGCGCGACGTCTTGGCCGAGTACGCTCGCCACTCCCCGCTCGACCTCTCGACGGTGGCCTACTACCAAGCCTTTGGCTACTGGAAACTGGCCTGCATCCTCCAGGGAGTTTTCGCTCGCTACCGCGCGGGCGCCACGGCCGGAGATCTCGGCAGCGTCGAAGGATTCCCCGCGCACATCGAAACGCTCGCCGACAGCGCCATGAGCACACTGGAGGGTTAATGGACGACGAGACCTACGAGCGAATCATCTTCCTCGACGACCCCGACCTCAACGAACCGGTCATGGTCATCGGGCTCGAAGGTTGGATCGACGCCGGCATCGCCGCGACGACGGCCCTGGCGACGCTGCTCGACACGATTCCCTCAACTTTGCTCGCGACGTTTGACACGGAGTACTTCATCGACCAGCGGGCCCGGCGCCCCATCGCCAAAATCGTCGACGGCGTCACGACCGAATTGACCTGGCCCGAGATTCAGTTGCGCCACGGACGAGACGGAGACGGCGCCGACGTGCTCTTCCTCGTCGGCCCCGAGCCCGACTTCCACTGGAGTGACTTCGTCGAGTCAGTGACCGACGCGGCCGGACGCTTCGGTGTGCGCCTCGTGGTGGGCCTCGGGGCCTTTCCCGCGCCAACCCCACACACCCGTCCGGTGCGCATTATCGGCACCGCGCCGGCCGCGAGCGCCCACCTGCTCGCCAACGTGGGCTCGGTCTCGGGCGAACTGGAAGTCCCCGCCGGAATCGGCACGGCGCTGGAGCTCGGCTTCGCCGACGTCGACGTAGAAATCGTGACGCTCTGGGCCCGGGTGCCCCACTACGTCGCCTCGATGCCCTACCCCCAGGCCGCCGCCGCCCTCGTCGACGGTCTCGCGCGCATCTCCGGCCTGACGTTGGACTCCGGACGGCTGCGCGCGGCCGGGGAGGACGCACGCCAGCGCGTCGACGATCTCGTCACGAACAACCCCGAACACGCCTCCATGGTCGCTCGCCTCGAAGCCGCGGCCGACCAGAGCGAAGGGACCTCCCTGGGTGAGGCGCTGCCGAGCGGGGAGGAGTTGGCGGCCGAATTGGAGCGGTTCTTGCGAGGCGAAGGCCGTTAAGTAGCCACGTGGTCGACGTCGCGCGACTCGACGCGTAGCCCGAGTCCCAGGGCGTAGCCCTCGAGGAAGAGGGCACTGTCGTCTTGGCGCGGGTGGCGATTGGCGAATTCGTAGAAGACGGCCGAGTGGTCGGCTTCGTGCAGGTGGGCCAGTTCGTGCACCAACACCGCGTCGATCACCCACTCGGGGCACTGTCGAAGTCGGCTCGAAACGCGAATCTCTCGCGTAGCCGGGGAGCACGACGCCCAGCGAGCGCTCTGATTATTGACCCAGCGCACCGAAGCGGCGCGCAGGCCGTCGTTGTATAGCTCGGCCAGGGCGGCCGCCCGATCGGCCAGGGCGCCGTCGCCCCCGGAGTTTTGGGGGCGCTGGGTGAGCAGCCGTTCAACGAGCTCGTCGACGAACTCGCGTCGTTCTCTGCCGCGAATCCTGGCGGGGATGAGGACGACGATTCGACTCCCCGACCAGTGGGCCGACCCGGTCTTCTTACGACGCGTCGAGGCGCGCACCTCCACCTCGGGCCGATCGAATCTCGGCGGCTCGACCGTAACGTTTGTCGCCGGACCCGTGGACGAGGGGGCCATCACAGAACGACGTTGACCAGTCGGGGCGGGCGGGCCACCACCCGCGAAGGCGTCGCCCCGCCGAGGGCCGCGACGACCGCGTCGAGACCTAGAGCGAGAGCCACCGCC
>JAKBAB010000056.1 GCA_021815645.1 Actinomycetes bacterium | reverse complement strand
TGTTGACTCGTTCACTGACTCCTACGACCCAACGGAGAAATTGGCCCGCGCTGACAGACTCCTACGCCGACCCGGGTACCAACACATTGCTCAAGACCTAGTCGGGGCGTCCATCGAACAACACTTTGACCAAGTGGAAGTGGTATTTCATCTGGCTGGACGACCCGGCGTTCGAGATAGTTTCAGTGACGCTGTCAAGTACCAGCACGACAACGTTGCGGCCACGGTGCATCTGTTGGACCTGTCTCGACGTGCACCATCGGTGCGCCGCATTGTTTACGCCTCTTCCTCTTCGGTGTACGGAAACGCCATGATTCCGTTCAAAGAAGATGGTCCAACGCGTCCCATTTCCCCTTACGGTCAGACCAAACTCGAAGCCGAAAGGCACTGTTTGGAATCTGGCGGTGACAGTCTCGAAGCAGTGGCGCTACGATACTTCACTGTTTACGGCCCCGGTCAGCGCCCCGACATGGGTCTTCGCCGATTCGCGGAGGCCGCACTGGCCAATCGTCCTATCCACCTCTACGGTGACGGCACCCAAAGTAGGGATTTCACCTACGTCGACGATATCGTCGAAGCCACTCGTCTCGCCGCCGATGCGCCAGTGGCCGGCATGGCCGTCAACGTGGGAGGCGGCTCACGAATAACCCTGTCGGAGGTGTTCACCTTCCTCGGTGAACTGACCGGCTCTACACCGCAGATCGAGCGAGAGCCTTTCGCCAGGGGCGACGCTCGCCACACCGGCGCTGACCTGACCAGAGCGGCACAGCTGCTCGGCTTCGAGGCTCGGGTCGGTTTCGCGGAAGGCTACGCGGCGGAGGTTGAGTGGCTACGGACTCGCCACCTCGATCAACGGATACCGGCGTGACTTCGAACACCACAGAACTGCGCCGCGTTCTCCTCTACGCGCACGACACGTACGGACTCGGCCATTTGCGCCGCAACCTGGCGATCGCCGGGAGGCTCTTGAGGGACCGACCGGGCCTCCAGGTTGTTCTCATGACCGGCTCGTCGGTGTCCGAGAGGTTTCCTATTCCCCGCGGACTCTCCCTCGTCCGGTTGCCGCCAGTGGTTAAAATCGGTACCGAAAGTTACCGTCCCGTCGACCCCCGCTGGGGTATAGAACTGGTGCGCCGAGCGCGCAGTGCAATAATGTCGGACGTCGCTCAGCGTTTTCGGCCCGACGTCTTCCTCGTCGACCACGCTCCCCAGGGAATGAAAGCGGAGCTGCTACCGGTATACGCCACTCTTCGCTCGGAGTCGCCCGCGACCCGAATTGTTCTTGGGTTGCGTGACGTGCTCGACGATCCAGACAGTGTGCAGCGGGCCTGGTCGGAGCAGGGCGCTTATCAGACTCTGGAGCACGTCTTTGATCGCGTACTCGTCTACGGGACTGAGGAACTATTCGACGTAGTTTCGGCCTACGATTTATCTCCGGTTGTTGCGGCGAAGTTGACGTACTGCGGATACATCTGTCGCCCGTCAGGGCGAAGTAGTACGAAGCCGAACGACATTGGGACCTTTGTGCTTGGCGTGGTCGGCGGTGGTGGAGACGGAACAGAAGTACTTTCGGCCACTTTGGCCGCAAGTGCTGGGCTCGGCGTGAAGAGTCTGATTGTGACCGGACCGCTGATGAGTGAAACAGATCGCCTCGCTCTTACGCGTCGGGCGGCGCTCGATGAGGGCGCGCAGGTACTGGAGTTCATTCCCGACCTGAGTGACGCCATGAATCGGGCGGGGGCGGTAGTAACGATGGGGGGCTACAATTCGCTCTGCGAATTGGTAGCCACTGGGACTCCGACGGTCGTCGTTCCACGAATCCATCCACGCCGCGAACAATTGATGCGTTCCGAACTTTTCGCCGGGCGGGGACTGATTTCGGTGGTGGAGCCGGGCGCTGACTTGGCACAGCGTCTGCAGGGAGCACTGAGCCTCGCCCTCGCCGCCGGCCGCCGTCGGGGGCCGTGCGGACTCAATCTAAGTGGCCTCGACAGCGTCGACGAAGCAGTCGAGTCCGAAGCCGGGTTGAGCCGGGCGAGCTCGGTGGTGGCTCACCGGCCCGGCGTCGTGGTGTCGAAAGTGAGGATGTCGGCGTGACCGGAACCGTTGGTTATTTGACCAAACGCTTTCCCCGTCTTTCGGAAACTTTCATTCTCGACGAAATCCTCGGGCTCGAAGCGGCAGGGGTACCGCTCCGACTCTACGCAGTTGCTGACCCGGGTGAGGCGATAGTTCAGCCGGACGTCACGAGAGTGAAAAGCCCGGTCGTTTACTTACACGCAGGGGGCGGTTGGCGCCAAGCCGGTCGCGAGATAGCTTCTACCGTCGCCGCCCACGCGCGTCTATTCGTACACTCACCGCGCCGGTACCTCAGTGTCGTCGCCTACATCGCTCGAAAGCGCCGTCACCTTTCCACGGTGAGGAACTTTTCTCAGGCGGGACGACTGGCCTCAATGCTGAAAGCGGACGGCGCTCGCCACCTGCACGCAGCGTTCGCGCATGGACCGGCCTCGGTGGCGCATTTCGTTCATCTGCTCACCGGCCTGCCGTTTAGCTTCTCGGCTCACGCTAAAGACATCTACGTCTCCGCCCCCGACCTTCTCGCTCGCAAAGTGGCTGCTTCCAGTTTCGTGCTCACCTGCTCGCAGTCGGCCGCCGACGCGATGTCGGCGATTGCTGGCCCCGATGGGGCCAAGGTGTTGCTCGCCCACCACGGAGTGGACACGTCGCGTTTCACTCCCGTTTTCGTGAGATCCGAAGTCGTTTCACAGGCCCCCCTGCGGATATTGGCGGTGGGACGAATGGTGGCGAAGAAGGGCTACCCGGTCTTGTTAGACGCCCTGGCGATATTGGCGGCTGACAATCGGTCGTTTTGCTGCACCGTCATTGGGGCCGGACCCGACAGGGCAGAGGTCGAGAATCTCGCTCGTAACCTTGAGTTGTCGTCGCGGATAACGTTTCTCGGGTCACGCACGCACCAACAGGTAGCGGCGAGCTATCGCGAGGCCGACGTCTTCGTTCAGGCCAGCGTGGTGTTAGAAAATGGAGATCGCGACGGCATTCCGAACTCGCTGCTCGAGGCGATGTCGAGCGGCTTGGCTGTCGTCGCCAGCAACGTGGCCGGGATTCCCGAGGTGGTTGCGCCGGGATGTGGCCTGCTCGTCGTGCCCGGAGAGCCCGTCGCGCTCGCCTCGGCGCTCGCGCTACTGGCCGACGACGCAGTTCTTCGCGCTCGTCTCGGTGATGCCGCTCGACGTCACGTGGTCACCTCCTTCGACCGCGCGGTGTGCGCACGGGCGCTCGCACCCCTGTTTGAAACGCCGTCGTTGCCTTTCGGAGCTACACTGCCGATCGTCGCGTGTCGGGACGTGGCGTGGCCACCTTCGCGCAATGAAAAGGTGCTCGGGTGATTCGTCGTTTCCGATCGCACTTACGCCCCGTGCGGGCCACGTTAACTGCGGGCCTGGGGGCCAGTGCGGTGGCGGCCGTGATGCAGTGGGTTGGCCCGTGGCCACTTAAGTTCATCTTCGATAGCGTTATCGGTCGCAAGCCCCTGCCGTCTTGGCTCGTTTGGTTGCCGAGTAACCGAGGTGATCGGCTTCTCGCGTTGGTCGCGGCGATGCTCTTGGTAGCAGTAGTGCTCGCTGCCGCTGACTACCTCTCTACGCGACTCGTGGCCACCGCGGGCCAGCGCGTCATCTTTGCGATTCGCGGTCAACTCTTTCGACACATTGTGGCTCAGGGAGCGGGCTTTCACCAACGCCGTCAAGTCGGGGACTTGTTGGCTCGACTGGGTGGCGACATCCAGGCTATTCAAAGCGCCATGGTCACTGCCGTGCCAACTCTCGTGAGGAACGTGCTGACCCTAGGCGGCATGGTGACGATCATGTTAATTGTCGACTGGCACTACGCCCTACTCGCGCTGACACTCGTGCCTCTGTTGCTGTGGACCACTCGGCACTACCTGGCCCGCATCAAGAGCATCCAGCGCCGCGCCCGCCGCGCCGACGGCCAGGCTAGTTCTGTGGCTCAGGAGGTCCTCACTTCCATGACCGTTGTTCAGGCCTTCGGAGCCGAAGACATCGAGGCGATCCGCTACGCTGCGGCGACCGAACAGGCCCTCGAAGAGAATCGCCGGGCGATTGTCGCCCAATCTGAGTTCACTCCTCTAACGACGCTGGCGATGACCGCTTCGACTGTACTCGTGCTGTTTTTCGGGGTACGCGCGGTCACTACCGGTCAACTAACCGCCGGGGACGTGCTCGTCTACATGGCCTACCTGCGCGGTATGTACAGTCCAGTTCGACAGCTGTCCAAGCTGGCTGGCGTGGTTGGTCGGGCGCACGCGGCCGCGGAACGTGTCGTGGAGATTCTCGACACGAACGAAGAGGTGCCCGAACGTCCCCGCGCGCGCCGACTGGACCGAGCCCGGGGAGCGATTGAGCTAACCGACGTCACCTTCTCCTACCCCGGCGGTTGCCGCGTTCTTGCCGGCGTGAACCTCGAGATTCCCGCCGGCTCGCGTCAGGCACTCGTCGGCCTCACTGGATCGGGTAAGAGCACGCTCTTGCGGCTAGTGCCGCGGTTCTTGGACCCAACGGAGGGGGTTCTCCGACTGGACGGACTGGATGTGGCCGACCTTTCGGTGGCGGACCTGCGTCGCCAAGTGGCGTTCGTCCCGCAAGAGCCTTACTTGTTTCGCGCCAGCGTGTGGGAAAATATCCTCTACGGAAGCCCGGACGGGGACCGGGAACTCGCCGTCACGGCCGCTCGCGCGGCGGGGCTCCACGAAGTCATCGAGTCCTTCCCCGCCGGCTACGACACCTCTTTAGCCGAGCGGGGTTCCACTCTTTCGGGTGGCCAACGCCAATGTGTGGCCTTGGCCCGCGCCATGGCCCGTAACGCGCCGGTGCTCCTTCTCGACGAGCCCACCGTCGGCCTCGACGCCGAACTCGACGCTGTTGTGCTCGGGGCCCTTGATCTCGTCGCCGAGGGCCGAACTACGGTTACGGTTAGCCACCAGTTGTTGGGCTTACGCCGCGCCGACCAGATCGCGGTGCTCAGTGGTGGTCGGATTGTCGAGGTAGGTACCCACGAGGAACTCCTCGCCACACGCCATCTCTACTGGCGCCTCGACCAACTTCAACAGGGTGACTCCGAATCGGCCACTAGAGACCGTCGCGTCAATCGCCGACCTCGACAATTAGTAAAAGGAGACTCATGACGCTCAATGAACTTGACCCCAATGTCGCCGCCGCGGCCCGACCTATGCGGGTCTGCGTGGTGGGGGCGGGTTACGTGGGGCTGACCGCCGCCGCGTGTTTGGCTGAACTGGGCCACACGGTGCGCTGTGTTGAGACGGACCCGGCAAAACTGGCGACTCTCAGCGCGGGCGGGATGCCGATTCACGAGCCAGGACTCTCCGAGCTCGTGGCGAACCATCGCGGCAGTGGGCGTCTGACATTCACCTCTGACGTCGTCGAGGCAATGGAGGACACAGCGGTAGCGTTACTGTGCGTAGCGACGCCACCGCGTCTCGACGGCGAGCCAGATCTTCGCCAGTTGGGTCACGCCGCAATTGAAGTAGTGATTGCGGCCAACTCTGACGTCGTGCTCGTGGTGAAGAGCACTGTTCCACCTGGCTCGTGTGAAGCGCTGGAGTTACTGGTGGGGGGTTACACCGCCGACGGACAGCGCGTGAGCGTGGTCTCCAACCCCGAGTTCCTTCGAGAGAGCGAGGCGGTGTGGGACTTCTTCAACCCCGATCGGGTGGTCATCGGCGCTGGTCGTGCGGACGTGGGTGAACTCATTGCGCAACTGTACCCCGCCAGGTGGCCTCTTCTCGTGTGCGACCGACGTAGCGCGGAACTGATTAAGTACGCGTCCAATACTTTTTTGGCTATGAAAATTTCCTTCGCCAACGAGGTCGCAGCTCTCGCCGAAGCGTTGGGGGCAGAGGCGGGAAACGTCCTCGCCGGGGTGGGTCTGGACGGCCGCATCGGCGGGGCGTTTCTAACGCCGGGACCGGGATTCGGTGGCTCATGTCTGCCGAAAGACCTTTCCGGTTTCATCGCGGTGGCGGACTCGGTCAACCAGCCCGCCTTCCTGGCCCGGGCCACCCAGCGAGTAAATGATGGCGCACGGGAAGCCTTGGTCAACAAGCTCGAGGCGACTCTCGGGTGTCTGTCGGGACGGCAGATCGGTGTACTCGGACTCGCCTTCAAACCTGGCACGAACGACGTGCGTCACTCGCCCGCGGTCGGGCTCGCCGAAGCGCTGGTGGCGAGAGGCGCGACGGTCCGCGCCCACGACCCGGTGGCGTCCGTTTCGGGAACGCTATTCGAACAGGTGGTCGATCCTTACGACGCCGCGTCGGGCGCCGACGCGCTCGTGGTCGCAACGGCGTGGCCGGTTTATCGTCGCCTGGCTCCAAAGCGCCTACGTGAAGTGATGGGGGGGACCATCGTTCTCGACGCCGCGGACGCCCTCGATGCCCACACGTTCGCCGCAGTTGGCTTCGACGTCTACGGCGTGGGTCGTGGCCTGCCCACTCTATTCGCCCCCGTCCTGTGGCGCCCGCTCGAGTGGATGGTCGACACCGGGGCCGTTGACACTCTGGTCACTCAATGAGGCCAGCTGTAGGCGGTCGCCCCACTGTCTTGCACTACTGCCAACACTCAGTGGGCCTGGGACACCTAGTGCGCTCGCTCTCAGTGGCCGGGGCGCTCGCTCGGAGTTTCCGGGTCGTGCTGGTAAGTGGCGGCGCGGTGCCCAGCGAGATCGAGGCCCCAGAGGGGGTGGAACTGCGGGCCTTGCCGCCGGTGGGGTCGGGTAATGGAGCGGGCTCTGGCCTAGTCAGTCTCGAGCCTGGCGTGGATTTGGGGGAAGCGTTTCGACGTCGCCAAGAGATTCTCCTCGGGCTGCTGGACGAACTCGAGCCCGTGGCGCTACTCATTGAGATGTTCCCCCTCGGTCGAAGGAAGTTCGCGGGCGAACTTCTCCCTCTCCTCGAAGCGGCACGCGCTCTTCGCTCTCCCCCCGTCATCGCCTGCAGCGTGCGGGACATTCTCGTGGCGAACGGACCCGAACAGCAAAGCCGAGACGACGAGGCCACTCGACGACTTAATCAATACTTCGACGTGGTGATCGTGCACGCTGACCCGCGTCTGATCAAACTGGATGAAACCTTCCGTCCCTCGACCGTGATTACGTCGCCCGTCCTCTACTCGGGTTTCGTTGTTCCCACCGGTGAACGACCTTCCAGAACTCCTAGAGTAAGTAACTCCCCACCCGAGGTCCTAGTGTCTGCGGGAGGCGGCATGGTGGGCGCCACGCTCCTACGGACCGCCGCAGAGGCCCACCGTCTTCACCTCGCGGCCATTGGAATCACGACGCGGATAGTTACTGGACCTTTTCTACCCGCCGAGGATGCACTAGCTCTTCACGCCGTTGCGGCTCACTGTCCCGGGCTCAAAGTAGAGCGTTTCGTACCCGATCTCTGCGCCGCCATGACTCGAGCGTCGGCATCGGTTAGCCAGTGCGGCTACAACACGGCACTCGACGTGGTGAGGGCCGGTGTGCCGGCCCTGGTTGTCCCCTACGACGCGGGCCGCGAAACGGAGCAGACGGAGCGTGCCAGTCGCCTCGCGGCGCTGAGTCTGATGCGGGTCCTGCCCACGAGGAATCTGTCGCCCGCCCGCCTAGCGTACGAAATCGTTCAACTTTTCTCCTCCGCGCCGACGGAGGTTCAACTCGATCTCAATGGTGCCGAGGCGACCGCCGAAATCGTTGCCCGGCTCGTCGCGGAATCTGGCGACGACACGGCGACGGTCCTGGAGTAGTCATCAGGCCGTCGCTCAGTCTCCGCCGGATGCACGACCTTCAGGCGACCGAGTTCGAATCTTTCCCGAGGAAGACATTGGCGGCGCGATGAGTGTCTGGTCGACGCTGCGCACCTTCGCCTAAGTCGGGACTGCCTAGACGTCACTTCGTCACCACCCTCAAAGGGGCGTTAGTAGAGTGGCGCGTCGGGCGAGATATTCGTGATGATCACCTTGCCCCGGGGTTCCGTGTTGGAAACTACGCGCAGTGACGACAGGGCGCTAGGCGCCTCCACCATTGGGTAACGGTGGGTAATGAGAAACGAGGGACGAAGTTCCAGGCTGTTTACGCGGCGAACGACTTCGGTGAACGCTTCGCGGGTGTAGGCAAAACTACCCTGGAGAATCACGTCGTTGTTAACGAGGTCGTCCGGCGCGAAGTCAACAGTCGTGCCGTGGGGGGGGAGACCCAGGGCGATGATCATTCCGCTTCTTGCGCAGTGATCGATGGCGCTCGAGACGCCCTCGAGCGAACCGGACGCCTCAATTATGAGGTCGAATTCGCCGAATGGCGCGGTGACTTCGAAGACGTCCGCGCCCGCGCGCAGCGCCAGGTCTCGCTGCTGCGACCGGCGGGCGAAGACGGTCGTCGAGTGTGGTTTAAATAGTCGCACCAGGTGCGCGGCCAACAGGGCAATGGTGCCATCGCCGACAATGGCCACGCGCAGTCCTGGGCGCAACGCGACGCGCGTCAGCGCGCGCCAGACCACGGCCATGGGTTCTACGAAAACGGCGTCGTTTGAGTCGACTCGTTCGTCGAGCGCGTGAACTAGGCGCTCGGGGACGGAGATTCGCTGCGCTGCGGCGCCCGGACGGGTGAAGCCGATTTCGTCGTAGACGGCGCAAACGTTCGTTGCACCCCGCAGACACGCGGCGCATACACCGCAGGGAACGATTCCCTCCACCACGACGCGCGCGCCGCGGGGACCGACGCCGGGGGTGTCGCGCTCGAGGCGTCCGACCCATTCGTGGCCGAGGATCAATGGGTAGCGAACGTAAGTGGCGTCGATCGTCCCGTCGACGAGTTCTAAGTCAGTGCCGCACAGTCCCACGACGAGGGGTTCAATCCCCACCTCGCCCGCGACTTCGTTGGGGTTGGGCCACTCTCGTAATTGGGCCCCGCCCGGTTCGGTTACGACGAGGGCCCTCACGAATTGCCGTCCGGTCGGGCCCCGCCCAATAGGGCGCTCAGACGATCGGCGTGGTCGCGCACGCTCAGACCGAGTTCGCGGACTCGACGATGCGAGACGTCGACCTTGAGGCCCGTAACGCTGAGGGCGCCGACGCAACCACCGTGATGACCGAAGAAGGCCGCGCCGACGCAAAAGACACCCTCGGCTTCCTCCTCGTCGTCGAGCGAATAGCCCTCGCTGCGCACCCGATCGAGCTCGGTCATTAGTGACGTAACGTCGGTGAGCGTTTTTGGAGTGAAGCGCGTAAGAGCGGCCTGCGCCAGGAGTTGGCGAACGTCGTCGCCGTCGAGGTACGCCAGTATCGCTTTGCCCGCGGCCGTGGCGTGGGGCTCTTCGCGCTGTCCCAGAGGCGCGTGGAAGCGAATCGAACCCTCGCCGTCTATGCGCTCGAGAAAGACCGGGTAGCCGGCCTCGTTCATCGCGAGTCGGGCGGTCATTCCGGTAGCGGAGGAGAGTTCGCGCAGGATGGGTAGGCCGACCTCGGCGATGGAAGTCTGTTGGCCCACGAGGTCGCCCAGCCGTAGGAGGTTGAGTCCCAAAACGTAGCGGGGACCCGGTTCGACGGTGCGCAGGAGTCCGGCCGAGGCGAGCGTTCGAGCGAGCGACAGGGCCGTACTCTTCGCGACGGCGAGCTGTTCGGCGATCTCGGTGACGTTGAGTCCTTCGGGTCCGCGATTGGCGACGATATTGAGTAGCCGGGCGGCCCGTGCGACCGATTGGACTTGGTAGCGATCGTCCGTCGCGCTGCTCGGTGTGTTCGGCATAACAGAACACTATACAAAAATTCCAAATTATTTGGACGAACTTGACCCAAAGAACTCCGCATGCTTGAATGGTGGAATCAAATCCGACACCTGTTTTGTAGAGCCGAACAGACTCGCGAGAGCCGGACCGAGGGCTCGGCGGGCCCGCGAGTCCGTGGCTTCGCTACGCGCCGCCCACGGCGGGCGACCGCTCCTACTCACCACGCCCGGTTCGGTGAACTGGCGAACGGGTGGTCTATCGGATCCCATCGACCTATCGTCTGGAATTGACCCGGTTTGGGCGCTCGACTGTGACGCCGGGGGAGTGCTCATAACCACGGAGATCGAGGCACCCCGCCTCGAATACGACTATCGCGTGCGCGACCTCGGTTGGGACCTGGAGGTGGTGCCCTGGTTTGAAGGAGCGGCGCCGCTCGCCGCGGCCCTCGGGTACGCGAACGTGAAGGTGGATGATCTTCTGAGCGACCGCGACGACTTCGGCGAGAACGTGCGCGACGCTCTCGTGTTGGCGCGTCTCGTGCTGAGTGAGTGCGAACGTGAAGAGTTACGAGAATTGGGCTCACTGGTTGGGGCCGCCCTCGGTGCGGGTGTCGACGCGTGGCGCCCGGGTGTCAGCCGAGATTATGAATTAGCGGCGGTCGTAAGTTCGCACCTCGAGGCCGGCGGCGCCAAGGCCGTGTGCCTGATCGTCGGCGGGGACGAACGGGTACGACTTCTTCGCCACCCCCTGGCGGTGGGGGCAATTGTGAGTGACGTGGTGATGGCCGTCGTCGTGGCGAAGCGCGCGGGGTTGCACGCGGCGGCGACGCGCCTGTGCGTGCGAAGGGGTGACGACGAGATCGTCGCGTTGACCGAGGCGCTCGGATCGGTGAACGACGCGGTGATGGCGTCGTCACGACCGGGCGGCTCGTGGGGCGAGGCGACTCTCGCCCTCGTGCAGGGCTACGAGGCCATCGGCCACGGCTCCTCGTGGCGCGAGCACTACCAAGGGGGCCCGATCGGTTTCGAGCAGCGAGAGTTCGAGCTCGCCCCCGGCCACGCGGACTCACCGTTTTGGGCAGCGCCGTGCGAATCGGGCACCGCAGTCGCGTGGA
>JAKBAB010000055.1 GCA_021815645.1 Actinomycetes bacterium | reverse complement strand
GCTGGAACGCGCAACACCGAGGAGTTCACACTGACGCGAGACCGAGAGGTCTTGGTCCGGGTCGATCATCTGACGTCTCAACTCAGATGACCACTCACCCCGGGCCGCGAGACTAAAAAATCTCGCTCCATCTCGAGCTTGCCGATTTTCTTGTAGAGCTCGTCGACGTCGACGGTGTTGATCTTGGTCTGGCGACCTTCGAAGACACTCGGCGCGTGATCGAGTAACTGCTTCTTCCACTGGGTGATCTGAGTGGGGTGCACGCCGTAGATCTGGGCGAGTTCGGCGGTCGACTTGTCGCCCTTTAGAGCTTCGACGGCGACCTTAGCTTTGAAATCGGCCTTGAACTTTGTTCTTTTTCCTTGCACTTCAACCTCCATGAGGCTCGGTGCTCACATCTTAAGAAGCTGTCTAAGATCCGGGGTCCACTTCAGAGTACAGAGGAAAGGGGAGTTTCCCTAACTGTACAGGGTTCGAGCAAACCGAGCCCGGGGCTGACGGTCAGGGTGCGGTGACAGCCGAATTCAGCGGCAAGTTCGTACACGGTGGCCCCTGCCTGGTATTTCTTGACCAAATGGCCCACGTGGGCCCCACTGAGCCGTTGACGAGCAAGAGCGTAATGATGACGGCTCAGTTGGCCCGGCGTAGCGAGGTTCGCGTGTACGCCAATGGGGCTATCGAGGCGCCCATTCAGGTAGTGCGCGAGGGACTGGAACGTCGCGCCTGGTGCTTTCGTAACCGAGCCCGTATGGACCTGCTCTTAGAACTGATGCGCCTAAACATCAACAATATGGCTTCTCAGGACAACTACTCCGCGAACATCCGCGAACACCTAAAAGCAAACGGCGGCAGGCCAACGACCACGCGTAAACAGTGGGATCCTCTGGGAACCTCCAGTCTTCGGCGATAGGTTGGCCCGACTACCTGATGGAAAAGCCTTCCGTCAGTCGGCCCCCGGCCTCATCAAGAACAGCCTCACTTCTCCTGACCAGTTGGGTGACCTGCCCGGTGGCCACCGCCTCTCGATGAGCCAACATCAAGTCCTTGGCCAGTTCAGCGTCTGCCGACCGCAGTTGGCGCACAACCCACTTTCCCCGACCCTGCCAGCTACCCCTCAAGCTCAGAGCAAGCTCGGCAACCATCAGTAGTACTTGCCCAGCCACAGCGTCACGTTCGTCGGGGTCACTGGCTCCGACAAGGTCGTCCAAAGAATCGGTGAGTGCGTATCTGCGTTGCTCTAACTGTTCTGGCGTCCATGGTTCAGGACCTTCAGCAATCCAGCGCCTCGCTGCCGCTTGTATAGCGTTTGTCTCCTGACCCAACAGAGCGACACCGGTGGCCAGCATGTGGGCCAACGTGCAGCGCCCTTCGGAGCGTTCGCGCACATACCAGTACAGCTGGGAGTCGGAGGTGTGAACGAACAGTTCTACCGGGACCCCCTCGACCCGTATGGTTTCGCGGTAGGGAGCGGGTGGCCCGGCAAGCACAACAACAATGTCAAGGTCACTCGTGGAGGTGGCCGTCCCATTTGCGGAACTTCCGGCCAGCACAGACGCAAGGGCGTCGGGGAACCGGTCAGCAACTATTGACCTGGCCGTCTCAATGCTGTCGTTCATGGAGAAGACTGTACTTATCCGTAGATACAGCGCACTGAACGTCCCCTTCTGTCTCACGTCAAGAGCAAGGGGGGGCCGGTCCAACTACCGTTGATGGCTTCACCGCGGGGAAGCTCGCCAACGACTCGCGGGCCGCGGTTGAGCTAGGAGCGGGCAGTACTCATTCGTTACTTCACATAAGCCAACCATCTCGAAAAGCCCTCGTCGGGTTGGGGCGAGTCTTGGGTTGAGGGTGGGCCGTACTTAGAGCTATTTAGCCCAATGCCGAGTGCGCGAACCAAAACTGAAGTAGATCCTCCCTACCCGTCAGCGATATATTCTCGTCGTCAAAACCGCTCCGGCGGTAGAGCACGAGTAAAAGATTGGCGGCCGTGGCCCGCAATTCTAGGTCGAGGGGACCCTCAGAGTTACTGAGCGAAACTCCCCCTTCATCGAGCGTCGCGATCCACCTTCGATCGCCGTCGGACTGGGTAAAACCGATGCGTTCGCCACCGCCCGTTAAGTTTTTGACTCCGGGTGAGAACCGAGCGGAGTTGGGAAGGTTGATGAGGAATTCGTCGACTCCGTCTGCGGCGATCATCGGTTCCAATCGAGGGGTGATGCCCTGGGCCAGTTCCAAGTCGACGCGATGAACGAGCGTCTCGTGCAACTGTCTTCTCGACCAGAACCTCGCGTGTTGGTCGGCTCCCCACGCCCACATCGCTTCGTCCGGATCGCATTCGCGAAGGGTAGTGACTAGTTGAAACCCGCCATCTCGAATCCACGCCGCGTCGGGTGAGTCTCCCTCGGGCCTGAAGTCAAAGGGGGAGACGCGCACCGGTGAGCGCTCCCGCACGAGGTATTCGGCCCAGCGGTGAATCGTACCGAGGTGCAGGGCGAGATCGTGAACGTTCCACGCCGGGCACGTGGGTACTTGGGCGAATGGATCGCAGAGCGCTAAGACGTCAGCGAACCGGGCCACCTCGACTTCGAGCTCCGCGCAGTGTTGCAGGTGGTCCACGGCTCGTCATGTTAATTGGGCGTCGTCGCCACATTTCTGCGGTAAGGGTTGACGGCCACCGCGTCGTGGCGACCCGCGAAGCGCCGCGACAGGGGCCTAAGAACAGGACGACGTCGCGTCCACGGTAGGCTATGGAGGGATTCACTGGCTACTTCGGTTCGGCAAACGTGCGGACGAAGTGATGGATTTGGAGTCGGCTGTGGAGATTTCGTTACGGGCCGTCGCGTTCGCCCTCGGTACGGAGATCAGATGGAGAGGGTAACAATTGGGCGCGCACTGGCCCAGCGCCGTCACGCCCTAGGACTTAGTACCGAACGCGCCGCGGCCATTATTGGGGTTAGCCGAGCGACCTACGCGGCCTACGAGCGTGACGCTCGACGGCTCTCCGTTGAATCTTTACGTGATTTTGCCCCCTTTCTCGACGCCACGGACGACGAGATTGTTGAACTATACGGCGCCACCTGCGTGGTGCAAGCGCGGATGGCCCTGCTGCGCGACTCGTTGCGTGACGACGACGCCGCGCGCCCTCGCGGGCGCGCGGCTGTGTCCCGCGACGTGGACGAAAGTGACCTCGCCGTCGTGAAACGGGTCTATTTCGATACCGTCATGGAAACCAGCGACCGGGAAACGTCCAACCTTTCCGAGTTTGAAGATCGAGACGACCCGACGGCGCGTTTCGTCAGGCCCTTCGCGGTTTACGGTGAGGAGACGTCCGCGGTGCGGGCACTGTCGCTGAAGGACCCGGCACCAGGGGAGCCCGCCAAGAGTGGGCGAGCGTCTGGTAAAAAGTCCAAAAAAAAGTTGAAGAAACGCTCGAAGAAGGAATCGACGAAGAACGCTAAGCGCAAAATCACCGAGTCCGAGAACGCGACACCCGAAGGTAACCAGTCTCGTAGCGCCGCTCCCAGTAGTACCCCGGTGAGCGAGACGGAGTTCGTCGACGTGAATCGACGAGTGGGTGAGGCTAAAAAATCTCCGAAACCGCGCAGGACGGCCACTGGTGCGGATCCCTTCGAATTCGCTTCGTACGTCTCGGCACCACCTCGCTAGCTCACCCGAGGACTAGGCGCCTTAGGATTGACGGTCCGCGGCGAGGAAATGATTCAACGGACCTTCCGTCAAGCCGGCGCAGTGTGGCGCCTGGGTTCGAGCTAAAAGTCTCGGATCATCTGAAGGCTCGTTGGTCTAAATTGGCCCAGGCTGACCGCTTCGCTGGTGGCGCCATACTGAGAAGCAAATCCAACGACTCAGCCCTCTAGTTGGTCTTTCGGAATCTCATCCGTTTCGATCGGCGTACGAGCAGGTAATGGCGAAGAGCGGACGAGGAGACGTCGCGCGAGAGTCAGAACGAAGCGGGGCAGGAGCCGCTTGACGAACGCTCGCTGGCGCAGCAGGCGGTCCAAGTCGTTTCGGTTGGCCTCGTAGGCGGTCGTGAGATCGACAAACTCACGTCGCAGTGTCGCGTGGTCGGAGGTGAGGGCAGAAAGTGCCACCGAATTGTCGAAGAGCTGATCGGTGAGCTCGACGACTTGAGTAGAGAGGTGAGCTAATGATCGGGCGCCATTGTCGAGAACCGCCTTTACGACAAACTGGTAGGTTTCAGATTCCCTCTCCGCCATCAGGGCGTCGAGCACCTGGTTCGACACGTCGTTGGAGTTGACGCCAATTTCGGTACTAAATACGGGCGCGGTTACTCGAATGAGATCAACGACAACTAGTCCGGCGTGGTGAACGAGTTCCACCAAACTCTCTTTGGTGAAGAAGTGCACGTGCGTCGCGTCGAGGAGGCCGCTGTCGGAGTAGGGGAATTTTCCGTTGAGGAGAGCTACTTTTACGTCGGCGTGTGTGATATTGGGAACCGAAATCACGACGGACCCGGAAGGCTCGAGTAGGCGTACGGCTCGGCGAAGGGTTTCGAGCGGGGTTAGGAGGTGCTCTAAGACGTCGCCGAGGAGCAGGACGTCGAATCGCTCTCCGTTAAGAGCCTCCCAGACGGTGTCGCCGGCTACGTCGCCAGTTACCACTCGCTCCGTCCACTGACGGGCCGGTTCGACGACGTCCGCGTCAATCTCCACGCCCACTACTCGACACCCGCGTTCGTGGAGGCGGGCACTGACGTGACCCGAAGCACAGCCCACTTCGAGGACCCGTTTGTTGTAACCGACGAGCCTCAACATCGCCGCGTGCGAGTTGTTCTCATCCTCGGGGTCGAACGTAGCGTGGTAGTGCGACAACATACGGGGAACCTACCTTATAGATCGCGACTCGGTACCGGCGCGCCTACTTCGTGGCGATAGTACCGACTACGAGTTGGCGCTCGTTGTTTTAGTCGTATTCGCGGGACTCGGGGCGTACGAGACGACTTGGGGAGCGTTCGCGGGGTAGATCTCAACCCAAGTTCGACCTGGAGCTAGCTGTATAACCTTGCCCGACAGGGTGCGAAATTGAGTCGGAGTACCGGCTGCGCCCGCGACCCAGGTGCCAGAAATCATCACGCCGTTTCTCAGCACGTAGGCCCGACCGGAACCGTCGAGGATGTGGGACTCGGCTTCGAGGCCCCCCACGCTATTTTCGTACCAGGGGCCGTAGGTGATATTGACGTCTTGAATAACGACGTTTTGCGCTTGGTTTTGCACGCCGTCGGTGAGAACGTCCGGTTGAATATTGGGGGCCGAGGGGGTACCGACGTTGTAGAAGCGCAACCACGTGCCAGTGGCGTTGTCCCAGCGCCAATAAATATCGGAGGTGCCCGACCAGTCGAGATGGACCTGTGTTACGGCGCGGCCCTGGGGCGCCGTTGCGGAGTAGCTAAAGATGGGGGCTGGCGGCGTTGTCAATTGCGGTTCGTGAGCCCACGCGGCCCTCGTCGTGGTATAGGTGTCGTAGGGGGCGTAACGCCCGGCGGGGTGAGTTTCGAGTTGGGGATTGAAGCCCAGGTCGAGGTTGACCAGGCGCGAAGAGTTGATGAGCGCCAGGACTGGGTTTATTCCACCGACGTGAACCAAAATTGGGCGACCCAGTTGGGAAAGCATTTGGATGTCGGTCCAGCGCGCTGAGCGTACGGGGCCGACCAGGCCCGGCGCTTGGTGGCATTGAAAAACGGCCGCGTAGCGGGTAATGGAACCTTCGACCTGCTCTTCGAAGATGATGTCGGCGTAATCGAGCCCGCTCTGGGGTCGGGCCTCGGCCGGCGCCGGGCCCAGTGAGTAGTTATCAACCTTGACGGCCAGCGCGGATCGTTGTGGTACTACATTGCCCGGGGCGGGTGTGCCGGTTAAGGGACATAGCGCAACGGGCGCGGTCGTAGTCGAAGTCGTGGGTGCAGTAGCGGAGTGTGACGAACCACAGGCCGATAGGGTCAGTCCGCTCAGCGCGACCAAGGCCGTTAGAAACGTAGTGCGCCGGCGCCACGACCGAGTCGGGACGTTTTCGCGCGCGAAGTGACGCGCTCCTCTCCGATGGTTCACCGGTCAATTCTGTCACGTCCCGGTCCACAAACTCGACCGCCCCGGAGACACTAACGAACAGCGCGCGAGACGCGGCGATGCCGTGCGTTGGTCACTTCCTTCGCCGCAAGACCCCTTGGGCGAGGAACATCGGGCTACGGCGAAGGAAGTTTGCGGTCCCCGTTTATGGCGAAGATAGCGAGGATACCGCCTGACCGCGCGCGCTAGCGACCTGCAGGGCGCGGCCCCGGGACTGCGAGTAGTGGCTAACGAGTCACGTCTCGTCTCGTCGTGCGGTCCGAAATTTCCTGGAGACCACGCACACTAAGGTGAGTGACGGTGACGGATACGGACGGATCATACGACCTGAACCTGGCGGCCGCGACCCTACGCGCTAACTCCAGTGACGTGCACTCTCTGGTCAAGGCGCTCTTCGACGAGCTGCGCGACACGTTGGGTGACCGACTGTTGTTGCAACGTGGGTCCGGAAGATTTCGAAAGTCCGACGAAATAACGTCGCTGCGCGCGACGTTAGGCACTGATCAGTTTGAGGCAGTCGTCGATGGGGGGTCCCTGCGGTGCACCGTCGGTCACTTCTCCGGCGGTATCCGAATTCGTAGTGAGTCCATCGACGTGGAGGGTTGGCTGGTTCGACTCCTCGCGGCACTACAGGCGGAAGCCCAACACAGTGATTCCGCCCGCCGGGCGCTAGAGAAAATCGTTATAGGAGGCAGTGCGTGAGCAATGACACGAGTGACTTACCCCAGGCCACGGGCCGTCGGCTGGAGGAGTTGGAGAAAGGTCTGTTCACGTCGGACCTGTCGGTTAACGAATTCCTCCTCATCAAGGAGGTGGGGTTTCACCCTCTCGGACTCGTCATGGGTTCGTCGATCTACCACACGGGAATTCAGACCCGAAAGTGGAGCCAGAGTCAGGAACTGACCAAACTGACTGAAGCGATGTACAACGCGCGTGAACTGGCGATGACCAGAATGGAAGAGGAGGCCGCGCAGCTCGGCGCGGACGGCGTCGTGGGAGTTCGCCTAGACGTCAACTACTACGAGTGGGGAAAGGACGCCGCGGAGTTCATCGCCGTCGGCACGGCGGTGAAGGCCGAAGACGGCGTATCGCGTCGCAATAAGTTGGGCAAGCCCTTCACCTCTGATCTTTCGGGGCAGGACTTTTGGACGTTGGTCCAGACGGGGTACTTCCCTCAAGGTCTGGTGATGGGAACGTGCGTGTATCACATTGCGCACCGCGGTCTCGGGCAGACCTTGGGTTCGGCCGGTCAAAATGTGGAACTGCCGAACTTTACTCAGGCCCTCTACGAAGCGCGCGAACTGGCCATGACGCGAATGCAAGATGAGGCGACCGCCCTCGACGCGACCGGCATCGTGGGGGTTCGCCTCGAAGAGAAATCTCACCAGTGGGGTTCACACACCATTGAGTTCCTCTCACTCGGCACGGCGGTCGTGAAGGCGTCGGACGTGGTGTCGCTAGATAGGCCCCTCACCATCGTCTCGCTCGACAACTGATGGGCGACCGACCCGCGGACCTGCCCGAAGCGTTGGGTCGGCGTATCAGTGACGGCTCCTTTACGTCCGGACTGAGTGTGGCTGAGTTCGCCGCTTGCCTAGAACTGGGTCTCGAGCCAGTGGGACTCGCCCAGGGATTCTGCGCGATGCAGTGGAGCACCTACGCGATGGGTGGCGCTTTCGCCCGCGGCATCGCGCCCTACGGCGGTGGCCAGGGCGGCTACGTCGAGAACTACCAGTGTCCGCACGGCATGGTTTCGGGCGAGCATCGCGCGTGGGGTCAGAACTATCAACAGACCTGGATTGAGGACGCGTGGCTCAAGGGTTTCTCGAGCGCCTATTCGAGAATGCTCGAAGAGGCTCAGGCTCTGGGGGCCCACGGAGTCATCGGGGTGGTCGACACGGTCGGCCACTTGAGTGACCTGGGCATCATTGAGTTCCACCTTCGCGGTACGGCGGTCTCGGTGCCGGGCGCGACGGCGCCGCCGACCCCCTGGAGCACCTACCTGGCGGGACAGCGACTCGTCAAAGTTATTGAGGCCGGTTTCGCGCCCGTCGCGATCGTGGCCGCCGTGGCGTCGGTGCGGGTGTGGGCGTACTGCATGACGGAGTACCTCATGGGTGGCACGGCGGGCTTTTTTGGGGGCGCCAGCGATCCCGTGGAGATTGCGCAGATCGTTGCGGCGCAGTTGACTGCGCGCGAAATTGTTCGCTCCTCAGCGCGGACCCAGTTGCACGGGGACTCCCTACACGGGGCCTCGGTTTCGGTTCTCGAGCGAGAGTTTGAAAAGGGCGACCTGGAGATTCAGGCGCTGTTGCGTGGTAATCGACTTAGGCGCTTCAAGGAGTTCGACGCGTTGGCGGTACCTCGAGCCACGGTGCGACTCTCGTGACGGGCGCCGGGGACGAGACTGCGCTGAACCTCCCCGCCGAACTACGACGCGCCGTGGCTTCCCTCGGGGGCCCGGCCGCGGCCGGCGCCGTGACGACGTCGGATCTTTCGATTGACGAGGAACTCAACCTTCACTCCCTAGGTTGGGAGCCCCTGGAACTGGTGAGTGGTTATTCAGTATTTTCCGTGGCGCCGGGTTATTGGTCTTGGGGCCAGGGCGAAATAGCCTCGGCGTCCGCGGCGCACGACGGCGCCTTTCGACACGCGATTGCCCGAATGCACCGTGACGCGGCCGCCGTCGGCGCCCACGGGGTTGTCGGTGTACACGTCGAGCGCGTCGTCGCCTCGTCGCACGTGGAGATATCACTGTTGGGCACGGCCGTACGTCCGGTCGGCACTCGGGCGATTCCCGCCGATCAAGTTTTCGTCTCGGATCTTTCGGCGCGAGACTTCACGCTTTTGCGAACCGCTGGGTGGGAGCCGCTGGGACTGGCCGTCGGCGCCAGCTTCGTCTTCGCACCGCGGCGGCGCGTGGGAACGGTCCTTCAACAACAGTCCCAGAACGTCGAACTGACGAACTTCACCGAAGCGATCTACGCGGCCCGTGAGTCGGCCATGGAGAGAATGCAAAAGTCAGCACTCGCGTTGAAGGGTACGGGCGTCGTCGACGTAAAGGTCGTCGAGGGTCCAATGAGCTTTGCTTCGCACGCGGTTGGTTTCGCGGCGTGGGGAACGGTAGTGCGCATGGTCGGGGACGCGCACCAATTAATTCATCCGCGCGCCGTGGTGTCGCTGAACGATCTCGACGTTGCGTTCGACGCTCGAAAGTTGGAGTAGGCGCCTAGCGGTATTTGACTACGCTCCAGCGCGCCGTCGTTCCGCCGAGGTGGGTCGCCTAACCTAGAGGGCAACGTCGGGTCGCCAGAACGCTCGACGAATAGGTTCGAAAGTAGGAGTGGGTGACAAGGTGAGTACGCGAAGTGACTCTGGAAGTTCGGCGCGCTCGTGGCGCGCCCAATTGGGCACGAAACTATCGATTCGTACTCAGCGACGCCGCTGGAGCGATCGCGCCGACACCTGGGACCGTCATAACGACGTGGGCATGGTGAAGATAGCGGCGGCGGCGCTCGAGATAGCCGACGTGCGTGAGGGAATGACCTGCGTGGACCTGGGCTGCGGGGGTGGACGGTTGGCGTTGGAATTGGCGCGGACCGGCGCCCGGGTGGTCGGTGTGGACGTGAGTGCGGCGATGATCGATCGAATGCTTGAGCAGGCTCGGCGAGACGGCCTAGAAAACGTCACCGGACGCGCGCAAGCCATCGAGCAACTCTCCTTGCCCGAAGAGTCGGTTGACGTCGTGGTGACGAACTACGCGCTGCACCACCTACTCGACCCCGACAAGGCGAAAGTCGTGTCCGCGGCCTACACCTGGCTACGGCCGGGGGGGAAACTGGTGGTGTCGGACATGATGCTCGGACGTGGGGCGAGCGCTTCGGATCGCGAAGTAATCGCCAGCAAGATTCGCATCATGGCGAAGAAGGGTCTCCCCGGCTACTGGAGGATTCTTAAAAACGCCGCGCGCTATCTCCTGCGGGTACACGAGCGTCCCATAACGCCCGACGCGTGGCGACGACTCTTTGAAGCCGCCGGTTTTGGCGACGTGCGCGTGGTCAATGTGGTCTCTGAGGCCAACGTCGTCGTTGGCGTTAAGCCGATCGCGGCCGCTTAACTAGACGGTGCACCCGCGCACCCGCCGGGAGCGGGAGCGACCGGCGTGTCGTGAGTTAATCGCGCGAGCGGTGAGCTACTCGCTACCGCCGACAGGGCCCTCAAAGCGTTCGGCGAGTGGCGCAGGTACGCGCGAAAGAAGTCCGTGGTGGTGCGCTCGACCAGCGTTAGGGCTGGGCCGGGCGGTACGTAGGCGCTTAGGTGAGTTTGACCTATTAGGGCGAGGTAATACTTAGGCGCCGAAGCCTGGTTATACAGTTCCACGCTGCACTCAATGGGATTCATCGTGAAGTCCCGGGTGCCTTGCAGGACGAAGAGGGGTGGGCCCGGGGACGTGAAGTAGGTGCCGGGAAACCAACTCAATTCGGCCCCCGAAAGAATGACGGCCGCCTTGATTCTCCCGTCGTGGCAGCAACTGTTATCGGCCGCCGCCAAGGTGACGTCCCCGCCGTCGGACTGACCAGCGGCCCCCACTTCGTGGGGATTGATTAGGCCGTACAGCGTGTTGCCGGCAGTCACGTTGTCTCGGATTAGTGAAGTTAGTACGAAACTGAGATCGCCCGGATGGTGAATAATGTCGGTTCGCACGACGCCGCCGGGCGCGCCCGGTGAGGTCAGCGGGTACGCCGGGTCCGCCACGACGAAACCGGCGCTCGTCCAGGCGTTCAGCAGCCGGTAGTACGCCTCGGGGCTGATGTCGAAGCCTTGGGAGAAAAGAATCAGGGGGTAGGGGCCGTTCGCGCTAAGTGGTCGGGCGCCGTAAATTGGCGCGACCGTGGGGGGCCCACTAGTGGGGTAACGCACGTCCGTCGTTACGGTTCGAGCCGGGAGAGAGGCCGTCGCCGGTTCCTTCA
>JAKBAB010000054.1 GCA_021815645.1 Actinomycetes bacterium | reverse complement strand
CTCGTCGAGGCGGCCGCCGAAGTTGTTACAGCCGAGCCCCACGACCGAGACGCGCAAACTACCCAGTGACCGTTCTTCCACGACGCCCCCTTTCCCCTTCGAGCCTACGCAGCGGGCTTTAAGTGCGGGGCCACTGCGCCACTACCATGGGTGAGAGGAGGGTGCGTGAAAGTAAAAGTTGACTACGATCTGTGTACCTCGAACGCGGTGTGTATGGGCATCGCGCCGGAGGTCTTCGAAGTGCGGGCCGACGGGTTCCTCTACGTGCTAAACGAAGAGCCCGGCCCCGAATTCGACGAGAGAATTAATCAGGCCGTCAGCGGCTGTCCCAACGGCGCGATCTCCCTCGAGCGCTAGCCGTGGGCGCCCCGCGGGTGCGTATCGCCCCTTCGCCGACGGGGTTCTTCCACGTCGGCACCGCGCGCACGGCCCTCTTTAACTGGTTCGTGGCCCGTCAAGCACCGGGCGGGGTATTTATCCTGCGAATCGAAGACACCGACGCGACGCGCAATCGCGAGGAGTGGGTCGCGCCCATCGTGGACTCGCTGGCCTGGTTAGGGCTCGACCTCGACGAGGGCCCCTACCGCCAGAGCGACAACGCGCTCGCCCACGACGGCGCCGCGCAACTGCTGCGCCGCAGCGGCTACCTCTACTACTGCGACTGCACGGGAGAGGCCCTAGCCGCGCGCAAGGCGCCGGGCGCCCCCCCGGGGTACGACGGGTTCTGTCGCGACCGCGGGTTGGACCGCGGCCCCACGACCGCCCTACGCTTTCGTACTCCACTCACCGGAACGACACTCGTGTCCGACGAGGTGCGCGGAGAAGTCGTCTTCGATAACGCGGTCATCGACGACTTCGTCGTCGCGAAGTCGACCGGCGCCGTCCTGTACGCGCTCGCGAACGTGGTGGACGATCGCCACGACAAGATCACCCACGTCATTCGCGGCGAAGAGCACTTGGCTAACGCCCCCAAACAGATGTTGCTCTGGGCGGCCCTTAACGACGCGACCGGTGACTACGTCGCGCTACCGAGTTACGCCCACCTGCCCCTGCTGGTGAACGAGCGGCGCCAGAAACTCTCCAAGCGTAAGGACCCGGTCTCGACCGAGTCCTACCGCAACGAGGGCTACCTGGCCGAGGCCGTGGTCAACTACCTCGCCCTACTGGGTTGGAGTCCTCGCGGCGACGAAGAAAAGGTGACGCGCGAGGTTCTCGTCGAACAGTTTCGACTCGGCGACGTCTCGCACTCGCCGGCCTTCTTCGACGTGAAGAAGTTGACCCACTTAAACGGTGAGTACCTTCGCGAGCTCGACCCCGAGGAGTTCGTCGCGGCCTGCGCCCCGTGGGTCTGTCCGTGGAGCACCTCGTGGCGACCGAGTGACCGCACCCCCCCGTGGAGCGAGGAGCAGTTTCACGCCTCGCTCTTCGCGCGCGTCGCCCCGCTGGTGCACGAGCGGGTCGCGACGCTGTCGCAGGTCGTGGCGATGGTCGACTTCTTCTTCCTCGACGAGCCCGTCATCGACGAGGCCAGTTTCCACAAAGTCGTGTTGGCCGATCCGCAGGGCCCCGTCGTACTAGCTGAGGCCCTACGGCGATTCGAGCTCCTGGGCGATTGGGACGGCCCGACGTTGCACGCAGTGACGAGCGGTATCGGCGACGAAGTGGGGCTGTCACTGCGCCGCGCGCAGGCCCCCATTCGCTGCGCGGTAACGGGCCGCCTGGTGGGCCCACCCCTATTCGAGTCGCTCGAGTACCTGGGACGTCGCCGCACGGTTCAGAGGCTGCGCGCGGCCCTCGCGAGGACTCTTTGATCTTCGGTTCCGTGAAGTTGGTGATGCGTTTGGCCGTCGCCCTAACGCTGGCGTTGGTGCTCTACTTCGCGGTCACCTTCGTGCAGATCTGGTGGCGCGGCCACCAACACTCGTCCGCCTCGGCGCAGGCGATCCTCGTCTTTGGCACCACCGAAGATAACGGCACGCCCTCGGCGGAACTCCGGGCCCGGCTCGACCAGGCCCTCACGCTCTATCGGCACCACCGCGCGCCGTGGGTCGTGGTGACCGGCGGTAAGCGTCCGGGCGACGCTCAGACCGAGGGTCAAGTCTCGGCGATCTACTTAGAAGACCACGGCGTGGCCCGTTCGAAAATACTCGTCGGATCGGGCGTCGACACTTGGCAGAACGTGTCGAGCGTGATGAACCGGCTACGTCATTACCACATCACGACGGTTCTGACGGTGACCGATCCCTTCCACGAATTTCGCGCCATGGCCGTAGCGACCGCCGAAGGGCTAAGGCCCTACCCTTCTCCCGTAGGTAACTCACCGACCGTTAAGTACCAGTTGTGGCGCTACTACCTGAAAGAGACTCTGGCCGTGGGCGTGGGGCGAATCGTGGGTTACCAGCGGCTCAGTGAGTGGACGACGTCGGCGTTCGGCTAGCGCCGCAGTCGCGCAGACGCCTACGGCCCATTGGTCGTCGGGTAGGATAACCGGGCCCTTCGGGGGTGGTGTAATTGGCAACACAACTGGTTCTGGTCCAGTTATTCAGGGTTCGAGTCCTTGCCCCCGAGCGAATTAGGTCGTGGTAGCGACCTCTTTCACGGTCCCATCGTCTAGTGGCCTAGGACATCACCCTCTCAAGGTGGAGGCACGGGTTCGAATCCCGTTGGGACTGCGAATTGAAATGAGTCGTGACCACCCGCACACTCGAACCCGTGCAACTTAGGTCGGGCGCTTCCAAACGACGATCGATCCCGAGACCCGCCAGAATCCGATGAGCGTGATTTCGCTCAGCGCGACTGGTGCGAAGTCAAGCTAACCAGGCCCACGAGGTTGTCTTCACTGTCACGAATAAACGCCTGCCACTCGTCGTTACCGGCGGGACCGAGAGTTTCGTTTTCGTGGTGGAAGATGACGTGGGGCTCAGTATCAATGTCTACACCCGAGGCGCGAAGGCGCTCGACCGCGTTTTCGAGGTGGGGGATGCGCAGGTACAACAGCGCTGGGGGAGCGGCTCGGTCCAGGAGTAGACGCGTGGGTCCTAGTCGAAAAAACACCAACCCGGGTGGGTCGAAACGGCCCACGGGGGCCTCGCCGAGGAGCATCTGGTAGAAGGCGGAGGCCCGGTCCAGGTCTTCGACGCGCTGAGCGATCTGCCAGAGTTCCAAAGTCGACCTCTCCTTAGTGTACCTACGTTATGGTAGTTATGCTATCATACCACGGTGGGAGATCGCGACGTCGATTTGGTCGCGGTGGCGGAGGCGTTGAACTCTGGAGCGATACATCTACTTCGGGCCGTTCGGACAGTGGACCGAGAGGCCGGACTCACTCCGGCGCGCCTGAGCGCCTTGTCCGTCCTGGTGTACAACGGACCGTGCAGTCTCACTCGCTTAGCTGCCGCCGAAGGTGTCGCAGGCCCGACGATGACTCGCATTGTCGATGGTCTCGTGGGCCTGGGACTGGTGACCCGAGACCCACACCCGGACGGGAGTCGACTCGTAAGGATCACCGCGACAACTTTCGGCCAGCAGTTGATGACTCGCGCCCGCGCCCGGCGGGTAGATGCGCTAGTTGCCGCCATGCGATTGCTCCGCCCCAACGAATGCGTACAGCTTTCTAAAGGTGCTCCGCTCCTTGACGAATTGGCCCGCTCGATTCGAAACGCGCAGACTGCCCGTACGTGAGCGCACCTCCTCTTCTACTTTCTTTATAAGTTGTCTTGGACGAGTCACGCGCTACCGTGACCGATCCCCGATGGCTGGTCCACTCACGACTCGAGCACCGTTGTGCTCGAGCGAGCCACTCGCAGCGAACGCGGCCCGCGCCCTCCAGCCGTGAGCGTTTTGGCTCAATTTAAGTTGGAGTCGACGCGGTGGTCCCCCAGCGAGACCTTGGCCTCAAAGAGCGAGTCGAAGAACCAGTGATTGAGGATCTCATCGCGTAGACGCCCACAGGATGATTCGGCGATCGGGTTTCGCCGGGGCGCGTAGCGCCGATGAAGAGAGCCGGTGCCGTTTACGCGGCACCGGTCGGCGACGACGGTCGATGAGTTCTGGCCACTGTCGAAACGCCCGTAGCGGCGCGCCTCACGGCCCGGCGCTCGAGGACGCGCACTACTTGGTCGGCGTCAATCGAGCGCTCGACCTCGATCACGAGACGCTCGCGGGTGGACTCGTCAACGAGTATCAGAAGCTTGAGCTGACGCCCGTCGGAGGTCTGGTCGAATTGGCGGTTCATCGCCCAGATGACACCGGGGGCAATCGGCACCTCGCGCAGCCGTACCCCGATGGCTCGCCGGGGCTGCTGACGCTTCTGGTAGGGGACTTTCCCGCTGTCCTCTCGCCCGAGACGATGATCCTTCTTCTGGTTGACGACGTAGTCGGCCTCGCGCGCGCCGACGTGGGCCCGTCGCCAGCCCCAGCGTGGACGCTTCGCCGAGAACGTTAGAAGGAACGCTCTCAACTCGTCAGCGTTTGGTGCGGGTGGCGCCACGCGTTGGGTGAACCAGGGCTGACCTACAACGACAGAGGCTCGTCTTTCACTCACTGCGCCGCGCGTCGAGCCGCGGTCAATAGTTTTTGCGATCCCCTTGAGCAAGTCGATGTCGAGGACCTGGTCGGCCACAAAAGCCGCCTAGTCACCGCCGCGAAAGTCGATGGTTTCGGAACCCACGGCCGTCTCCCACGGGTGCTAACCGCAGACGGGGTTCGAGTTAGGACGAAGTGGCGCGGGCTTAGATCACGGTCTTCGATTCGCTCCCACCGCAACAGCGCGACTCGCCGTCGGGCGAGTTACGGCGGGCCCCAAATGGTACTGTGGGGCGCGTGAACTCCTCAAGCGTGATGACCTGGCTGCTCGACTCTGACCCGGCGATTCGCTGGCAGACGATGCGCGATCTGGGTGACGCTCCGGCGAATGAAGTCGCCGCGGAGCGGGCCCGCGTAACCAAAGTGGGCTGGGGCGCGCGACTGCTCGCCGCGCCCGCGGCGGACGGACCGTGGGCCGGCGGGGCCTGCTTTCCCGCTGGTTACCGCGGTAGCGACGACGAGGGTCAGCCCTGGACCGCGACCCTTCCCTCGTTAATGTTGCTGCGCGCCTTCGGGGTCGATCCCACCGAAGAACCGGTTCGCCGACGGATCGACCTAGTGAGGGAGAACTGTAAGTGGGAGCACGCCGGGCAGCGGTTCTTCGACGGCGAGGTCGAGCCCTGCATCAACGGCAACACGGTCGCCATCGGTGCCTACTTCCTCGTTCCGGTAGAGGCGATCGTTGATCGTTTGGTAAACGAACAACTCGTCGACGGCGGGTGGAACTGTGAAGTGGAAAACGGCTCGGTGCGCTCGTCGTTTCACACGACGATCTGCGTTCTAGATGGGTTACTTAACTTCGAGCGAGCGACGGGCGGCTCGCCCGCGTCGAAGGCCGCGCGCGCCCGCGGTGAGGAGTACCTACTCGAGCGCGGGCTGTTTCGTAGCCGGAGCACCGGCGAGGTGATCGACGACGACTGGCTCCGTTTCTCCTTCCCCACTCAGTGGCACTACGACGTCCTTAGGGGGCTGGAGTACTTCCGGGTCGTCGGCGGCGAGCCCGACCCGCGGCTCGACGAAGCGGTGGCGCTCGTTCGGGGAAAGGAGCAGAGCGACGGAAGGTGGCTGCTCGAGAACACGCACCGCGGAGCGGTCCATATCGTGATGGAAGAGGGTGACGGCCGCGCGAGTCGCTGGAATACGTTGCGCGCGCTGCGCGTACTGAAGTGGTACGACGAGGGGCGAGCGATTGCCGCCACCGCCTAAGCGGTGCGGGCCGCCGTGGGCGGCATCGCACTTGGTCAAGATCGTTCTCTAGGTCCTCTTCGCAGATGATTACTGCGTCGGTGGCCCCGTGTGCGGGCGCTCGCCCCGTAGTACCAACAAGGAGACAAGTAGATACTTGGTCCGAGCCACGTGCGGTGTTAATCGCCGTCGTAGGTAGGCTTCGACCGGTGCCCTACGACGACGAGTTGGCCGGACGAATTCGCGAGTTGCTTAGGGAGAACCCGGGCGTCGTTGAAAAGAGAATGTTCGGGGGAGTGGCCTTTGTGATCGACGGGAATCTCGCCGTCGCCGCGAGCTCCCAAGGGGGGATTCTCGTTCGCGCCGACCCCGCACTCCCGCTGCCTTCCAGTTACGCCGCGCACGCGGAGGTCGCCGTGATGGGGGGACGTTCCATGAAGGGTTGGTGGCGCGTGGCGAGCGAACACCTCACCACGAAGCGACAGCTGGCGCGCTGGGTCGTTTTGGGTTTCGAGCGCGCACGATCCCTTCCCGCTAAGCGCTAACCGTTCGCGCCCGTACCCGGTGCGCCGCCGTTAACCGGCCCGACGGGCTGGGCCGACGACGACGGCTTCGACTGGCGGAGACCGCAACACTTATTGCGAGCGCGACGGCTCGCTCCGGCCCGGAAGTTACGCCCATCGCCGGGCGCCCGACGAACGACGAGTGAGTCGCACGATTACAGAGTCAGGGCGCGAGAGACCACCGAAGGACTGGTACTGTTTCGAACAGTTCGTTCTAAGAGGAGATACTCATGTTCGACGGAGTGTACGTGGTCGGGCGCGCGAAGAGGGCGCGCCTTCTTCGCGGGCTGCTCGCGGTTAGTACTGTGGCCGCCGCGTTCTTAGCGCCGACCGTCGCGTCGGGCGCCACCCCACTGTGGCAGACCCCGTTGGAGGTCCCTAACACCGCGACGTTGAACGTCTTCGGCAACGGCGCGACGACGGCCGTGTCGTGCTCGTCGAGCGGACAGTGCGCCGCCGCGGGTTACTACCTCGACGGCACGGGTAGCCAGCAGGCTTTCGTAGCCAACGAGGTGAACGGCGTGTGGCAGAACGCCGAAGCGATTCCCGGCACGATCGCGCTGAACGGCAGCGGCAGCGCCAGCGTCACCGCACTGTCGTGCACCGCACCGGGTTACTGCTCGGTCGGGGGCAACTACTACGACGGCTCGGGTAACTATCAGGGCTTCGTCGCCGACGAGGTGGGTGGCGTGTGGCAAAACGCCGTCGAAGTTCCGGGTACCGCCGCGCTCAATTTTGGCAACGGTGAGGTCTCGAACCTGTCGTGCGCCGCGCCGGGTGACTGCTCGGCCGCGGGTTACTACACCGACAGTTCGGGTAACCAGCAGGGTTTCGTCGCTGACGAGGTGAACGGCGTGTGGCAGAACGCCGTCGAGATCCCGGGCACCGCCACCCTGAACATCAACGGCGACGCTCTGGTCAACGGCCTGTCGTGCACCGCACCGGGTGACTGCTCGGTCGGGGGCAACTACTACGACAACTTGGATAACCAGCAGGTCTTCGTCGCCGACGAGGTGAACGGCGTTTGGCAAAACGCCGTCGAAGTTCCGGGTACCGCCGCGCTCAACGCCAATGGCTACGCCCAGGTCGGCGGCCTGTCGTGCTACTCCGCGGGCAACTGCTCGGTCGGGGGCTTCTACCACGACTCGTTGGGACGGCGCCAGGTCTTCGTCGCCAACGAGGTGAACGGCGCATGGCAGAGCGCCATCGAGGTCCCCGGCACCGCCACGCTGAACCTCGGCGGCTACGCCGAGGTCGACGGCCTGTCGTGCGCGTCGGCGGGTGTCTGCGCGGCGGTTGGAACGTACGTCACCGGTTCACACCAAACGCAGGTCTTCGTCGCCAACGAGGTGAACGGCGTGTGGGGGGCCGCCACCGACGTGTCGGCGATGCCGGGGGGTCCCGGACTGACGATTGTGGAGGACTTGGCGATCGCTTGCGTGGCCGGGGGTTGCGTCATCACGGGCAACTACCTCGACGCACACTTTAACTTCCAGCCCTTTAGCGTGCTCGAGGTCAACGGAGTCCTTTCGACGGCCGCTCAAATTCCCGTCACCGCGACGTTGGACCCGAACGGCGTGAGCCAGGCGATAGCGCTGTCGTGTAGCGCCGACGGTTACTGCGTGCTCGGCGGCAGTTACGGCTTCAGCGTTGACCCCGACGCGTTCGTAGTGAACGGACAACTATCCTTCGCCGCGCCGCCGAGCAACCTCGTCGTCAACGAGTCGCCCGGCAGCCTCGTCGCCACCTGGACGGGCGGCGCCGGTGCGACCAGTTACACCTGCACGCTGCTCTACGGCTTCGTGGAACCGTCGACCTTTACCGAGGTGGTCCTCACGCCGAGTTGCGCCTTCTACGGCCTCAACCCGGCGGCCGACTACGGCGTGAGCGTCGTGGCCAACGTCGGCTCTTCGGAGTCGATACCGCTCGTTGGTTACGCCGTATACCCCAAGTACGCCGCCGGTACCTCGGGATCGCGACCCGCGATCACCACCATCATCTGCGTGAAGGGCGTCCAGGTGAGAGAAGTTCGCGGTCGTAACCCCCGCTGCCCCGCCGGCTTCCGCAAAGTCGGTTAAACGACCGGAGGCTACGCGACGACTCCGGGCCCACCCTCGCTCGTTACCATTTCTCCGCCACCCTCGGCCCAGCCGAGCAGGCCGCCGGCGAGGTTCCGCGCCGCGAGGCCGCGCTCGGTGAGAAACAGGGCGGCTCGGCGGGACCTCGCCCCGCTTCGACAGACGCACACGATCGTCGTTGAGGGCAGGTCGTCGACGTGATCGGGCAGTTCGGCCAGGGGTACGTGGCGGGCGCCGGCCAAGTGACCGGCGACCCACTCGCCTTCTTCTCGCACGTCGAGGACGACGGCGCCGTTCGCCACGAACTCGTCGAGCTCGTCCGGCGACACGTCAATACCGCCGTTACTCTCGCCGTTCACGGGCTCTCCTCTGGTCATTTTCGTTTCGTCGTACCGCCGAGACCCTACTCCTAGACTGACCCCATGAATAGTGGCAGTGCGGCGGCTACCGTCACGACCGACGAAGTAGTCGCGCGCCTCGACGACGACCCGACGCTCTTTCTGCTCGACGTGCGCGAGCCCGACGAAGTTAGCGAGTGGGCGATCCCCGGAGTTCATAACGTCCCCCTGGCAAAGCTCGCCGAGCGACTCGAGGAGATCCCCCGCGATCGCGACGTCGTCGTCATCTGCGGCGCCGGCTCGCGGGCCCGACGCGGAGCGGAAATTCTCGCCGAGCACGGCCGAACGAGTCGGGTCATGGAGGGCGGTATGGGCGCCTGGGCCTCCACGTACGACACCGTGAGTGAAGAGATCGCCGGCGCCCTCGTCACCCAGGTCCGCCGTCGGGGCAAGGGCTGTCTCTCCTACGTCGTGGCCGCCGGCGACGGTGCCGCGGTCATCGACCCCTCGCTGGACGTGTCGATCTACGAAGAGGTGGCGCAGCGATCCGGTGCGCGCATCACCCACGTGCTCGACACTCACCTACACGCCGACCACATAAGTGGCGCGCGCGAACTGGCGCGGCGAAGTGGGGCCGCTCTGTGGCTCAATTCAGCCGACCCCTTCGACTTTGAGTTCGAGGCGATCCGCGACGGCGCGCGAATCGAACTCGACGACGGAGTGCACCTCAGCGTGGCGGCGATTTCGGTGCCGGGCCACACCGAGGGCTCGACCATGTATCAACTCGGCGACGCCGCGATCTTTACCGGCGACACCCTCTTCTTAGAGAGCGTCGGGCGCCCCGACCTCGCCGAAGAGGCCGAAGCGTACGCGCACCACTTGCACCGAAGTCTTCACCAGCGGGTCTTGCCGCTGGGCGACGCGACGCGGGTCTTTCCCGCCCACTACGGCGCGGGCGTGGCGGTGCGCTCGGGTCAGTTCGTTAGCGCCCCGCTGGGCACCCTGCGCGACTCCCTGCCGGCACTCGCGCTCGACGAAGAGGCCTTCGTCACTTGGGCGATCGCCAACGTGCGCGACCGTCCGCCCAACTATCGACACGTGGTCGCTATCAACTCGGGTCGAGAAGAGCTCGACGACGAGTCGCGTCACTACGAACTCGGGCCCAACCGCTGCGCCATTGGCTGACTGCGGCCCGGCTCGTTCGAGTGCCAGTGTTGCAATCGCGCCAGGCGGAAAGAGTTTCAGCGACTGAGCCGTAAGGGTCGACGCAAATTCGAAGTCGTGAGCGTGTCGCCCGAGCATCAATTGAAGCGCTGACGCGGTGGCCAATCGGTCGATCGCGCACCGGAGATCGAGCCCCAGTCGAGAGATTTTTCGAGTTACGAACCAGTGACAATTTCCCGGCGGCATCAGGGGGTTCTCATCAAGATTTAAACAACAGCCAGTTTTCTCCCCTTCTATCAGGAGTTTTCTGCGCGCGGTCAAGGGGAAAAGGCCGACAAAGTGGCTGAGAAAAAGGTCTCAGCCATTCGCGCGGCGCGGAGCGCCTTATCTATACTGGCTTTTGAGGTAACGACCGTGACGTGTCACGAGACGTATCTCGTGTCGGTTCTTGTCGTACCGCTGCACCGTTGTACCTCGAAAGTGAATGGCCGAGGAGTCGGCCCCTGTGAATGGAGAGAAGTGAACATGAACGCCGCTACGAAGGAAGGTTTTCTAATGAATACCTTGCGACGGATATCTCGCCACATGATCAAGGCAGCTGCTGCCGGCGTCGTGGTGGTGGCCGCAGCTCTACCGGTGGCGGCTATTGCCGGTACCGCGGGCGCCGCGACACCTCCGAGCCTCATCTGCGCGTCGAACCAGACGTCGCACAATACGTCGTGCTACACGAACCCAATCAACTTCGGCTTCGCCGTCGTGGAGCAGGGCCAGTTGAGCCAGACGATCGACCTGTACGGTACGGGCTTCGCCTACGACAACGGACCGCTGTCGGTGACCACCACCGCCCCGGGCGTAACGGTCAACTCGGCCGTGGAGCTCAGTCCGATTGAGGTTCGGATCAACGTGTCGACTACGTCAGCGACGGTACCGGGCTTCTACAACTTCACCGTCACCGACGACAACGGCGCAGCCACGTTGACCAATGGACTCGGCATTATCTCCGGACCGGCCATCACCTCGGTCACTCCGGCGTCGCTCGCGGCCAACGTCAACCAGAACGTCACGGTGAACGGCACCGGACTCGACGGCGTCACTAATCTCTACGTGAGTAACACCGACACGGGATCTCCGTCTGGTTTTTCGATCAACTCCTTCATCGCCCAGAGCGCGACGTCGATTACGGCGTCTCTGCCCATCGCGACCGATCACTGGGGCGCGGGAACGTACTCAATTCAGGCGAAAGACAACGCGGGGGTTTTCTCCAACTACGGGACCTTCACCGTGGCCGGTCCGATCATCACCTCAGTCGCGCCGGCCGTCGGCCTCGCGATTCCCGGATCAGGCACTTCGACCCAGGTAGTGACGC
>JAKBAB010000005.1 GCA_021815645.1 Actinomycetes bacterium | reverse complement strand
AGCGGGACTCGACTCGATGTCCTGGGTTGGTATGCGCGTAATCGCGGTCGTGCTAATCGTTTTGTTACTTACCCCTTACAGCGCGGGCGCTTTCCTCAATTTGGCCCACATGACCACGGGGGTCATCGGCGCCCTCGTGCAGCTCGCGATGGTGATTACTTTGTTGCGTCGGCGCGCGACCGCGGCGGCCGTGGTCGGTTTCACCGTCCAATTAGTGGGTGGGATTCTCGGGGCTCTCTCCCTACCGAACTGGGGATTTACGTACCTTCTGACGTCCGAAATAATCTTTCAGATTGGCTTTTGTTGGTGTCTCTTGGAGTGGACGTCACTAATGCCGCGCGACGTGGCCGCCTAGGGCGGCTTCGACTGACCGCGACTGTCGGTCCCCGCGACCTCCGCGAAACCAGGACGTGATGGCGGCCAGTGCGCAGACCACGGCCGCGAAGTCGAGCGCGGGGTGCAGACCCGTCGCGAATGCCCCCTGAATGATGGTGGGAAAGAAACGGTGGCCGAAAACGGTGGCGCGCGCGACACCCGAGAGCGACGCCGCGGCGTGAGCGTCGATTAGATGAGCCATGGGATTGTCGCCGAGGAAGGACGCGAAAAGGGTAGTCACCGGCGGTAGGGTCGCCACGTGGTGCGCGAGAGCGACGGAGACCCCCTCTCCGCGCAGACCCGAGTAGAGGGCGCGGGGTAACGTCGCGGCCAAGCCAATAATCATCAGCGTGAAGAAGACGCCAATGGAGATCACCTGGCCGGAGTTTTGAAAGGTGGCGTTCATGCCGGAACCAACGCCGCGGTCCTGCGGTGGCAGAGCGTTCATCACCCCCGCCCGGTTGGGGGCGGAAAAGGCCCCCATCGCCAGACCGTTCACAAAAAGGATTACCCCGAAGGTGGAGTAGGAAAAATTAGCGGGGAGCAACTCGAGCATGAGAAACGAGCCGGCCGCGCCGATCATGCCCCCGACAGTGAAGGGGCGAGAGCCGAGACGGTCCGAAAGGTAGCCGCAAAGTGGACCGGCCACGAGGAACCCGGCGGTTAAGGGCAGGAGGGCGATTCCCGCCCAGAGCGGCGTGTTCGAAAAGTTGTACCCGTGGAGCGGTAGCCAGATGCCCTGGAGCCAGATGACCATCGTGAACATCAGTCCGCCCCGTCCGACGGCGGCCAGGAGCGTCGAGATACTGCCCATTGAGAACGCCCGTATTCTAAAGAGTTCGAGGCGAAACATCGGGTCTGGGCCGCGCGCCTCCACTCGGGCGAACAGCGTCAACGCAGCCACTCCCGTGATGAGCGAAACGACGACCAGGGGGCTGGACCACCCCATAACGTGGCCGCCGTAGGGCTGGATTCCGTACGTAATCCCCACCATTAACGCCACTAGGCCAACCGCGAAGGTGAGGTTGCCCGCCCAGTCAATGTGGTGGGTACGGCGGATGGGAACCTCGCGTAATTGGCGGTAGGCCCAGATCGTTCCGAAGAGGCCAACGGGGACGGAGATGACGAAAACCAGTCGCCACTGAATTGGGCCGAGCAAGCCGCCGAGTACCAGGCCGATGAAGGTGCCCGCGATGCCCGCTATTTGGTTGATTCCCACGGCCATCCCCCGCTGGTGTTCGGGGAACGCGTCGGTGAGAATAGCGGTGGAGTTAGCGATGAGAAATGCGGCGCCCACTCCCTGGAAGAGTCGCATGATCACCAGCCACAGCGCCGCGGCCGTACCCGACATCCAGGTAACCGACAGTACGAGCGAAAAGAACGTGTAGATCACGAAACCGAGGTTGTACATCTTTACTCGCCCGAGCATGTCCCCGAGGCGTCCGAGCGAGACGACCAAAACGGAGGTGACGATCATGAATCCGAGAATCATCCACAGGAGATAGAAGGTGTTGCCGGGTTGTAGGGGATTAACGTGAATACCTCGGAAGATGTCGGGCAGCGCTATAAGCACAATGGACGTGTCGATGGTAGCCATTAACACGCCGAGCGTGGTGTTCGAAAGCACGAGCCACTTGTAGCGGTCGTCGACGATTCCCTCGTGGGTGGCGCGGCGGCCCGGGACCGCGCGGATCACCGCACGTCGGAGGTGGACGGCGGTGCGAGTAGACCGCTGGGCGCGTTGTCGAGGGCTCGCACGATGGCCGCCGCCAACTCTCGGGCGCTCGGGGCCGAAAGTTCTAGGGCGACGCGAGCGGCGGGGCCATTCGCGGGGTTCATCACGTCAATCATCAGGGCGTGGCCCGCGGGAAAGTGTACGGGGTGGTCGACGTAAACCGTCGCGTCGGTCACGGTCGTCCAACTGCCGTGCACCTTCGCGCTGGCGTTCAAGGAGATCTTTTCCGTTTGGTACGTGCACACGGTTACCCCTACCCGATAGTGCGGTCGAGAAAGGTGAGGATTTCGCGCCATCCCTCGACGGCCGCCTCCGGTCGATAGCTCGGACGGTCGACGTTGAAAAAGGCGTGGCCGGCGCCGTCGTAGGTCCGAAACGTGAACTCTTTGTTGGCCGCGCGTAAAGCTTCGGCCAGTGCCTCGTTCTGCTCGACCGATGGGTACTGGTCCTCGGCGCCAAAGAGGCCCAGTAGCGGCGCGCTGAGGGCCCCCACTTCGCCAATGAGTCCCTTGACCTTGAGGGGGTAATCGGGCGAGGGGTCCACCGCGACGAACGCACCGTAACAGTCGATAACTCCTTCTAAGGGAAGTCGAACGCCGCAGAGAAATGACTGGCGCCCCCCCGAGCAGTAGCCGATGGTGGCTACCTTGCCGTTGGAGTTGGGCTGGGCGCGTAGAAACGTCGCGGCCCCCGCGACGTCGCCGACCAACTGCTCATCGGCGAGACCACCGCCGTTGCGTACGGTTGCGGCCGCGTCGTCGGGGTCCGCGCCGGGGGCTTCGCGGTGGTAGAGGTTAGGCATGAGCGCCGCGTAACCGTTCGCGGCGAACTTGCGCGCGATCTCCTTAGTCGACTCGTCGTACCCGGGTAAGTGGTGGATGACGACGATGGAACCGGTGGCCGTTACGTCGGTGGGCTGCGCGAAGTACGCCTCTATTTCGTCGCCGCCGTATCCCGTCACCGTTATGGTGTCGGCGCGTAGGTCGTGGGTCATCTCGAGTCCTTTCACCGCGTCCCCGGTCGCGACGCTCACATCGGGTGAGACCGGTAGTTATTGACAGCAACTATACGATTCAGCGTAGTGACTGGCGCCCGCGACAGTCCGCCGTGGGTAGGGGAAGGTGCTATTCGTCAACGACCATGGACGCGCGTTCGGCCGTGCCGGTGAAGTACGAAACGCCGGCCGAAGCGACGAGCAGCATCCCCGAAACTGTGAGGGCCAAGTTGAGACCGTGGGTGAAGGCGGCGTACGCGGCGTTCACCACTTCTTTGATGATCTGCTTGATAGCGGCACTGCTTACGCGGCTCTCCTGGGCGGCTCGAGAGTTGACCGATCCGGTAATGACGGCCGTAATGATCTCCTGTCTAAAGGCGCTCGGTACGCCAATTTGGATGAGTCGCTGCGTGAGGTTGACGGTGAGCTGCCCGTTGACAATTGAGCCCAGAATTGCCACACCCGTGACGGCACCGAGTTCGCGGCTCGTGTTAATAGTTGACGCCGCGACGCCGGAGTTGGCGGCGGGGATACTGATGAGGGCGGTCGCGTTTACCGGAACCACGATTATCCCGAACCCGACTCCGGCGAGGCCCATCGTCCAGCCGAGCGAGTTCAGTCCAACCGTTGGGCTAATGACGTAGTCGGTGAGCAAGACGCCGACGCCGGCGAGGAAGCAGCCGGTCATCATCGGTACTCGTGAGCCAACTCGCCCCACCCATCTTCCAGCGAACAGTGAGGCGATGACCATTCCGGCGAGCATCGGCAAAAAGTCGAGCGCCAGGGTGTAGGGGCCAATCGCCGAAACGATTTCGAGATAGAGCGCCACGAAGAAAAAGATGGAAAATATGGAAAAGTAACTCGTGAAGGCGACGACCGCTGAACCGGAGAACGCGCGATTCTTTATCCACTCGACGTTGAGCATGGGGAAAGCCGTGCGTGACTCGACCACGAAATAGATAATGAACGAGAGCCCCGCGACGGCGTAGAGCGAAAGTACGGTACTGGAGCGGTACCCCATGGTCTCTCCAGAAATCGTTGCGAACGTGGCCAGACTGAGGGCCAACGTCGCCAAGATGAAGCCGTAACCGTCGAGCCGTCGGCGGACGTCGTTAACGCTTTCGGGCAGCGCGATGGACGCGACCAAGAGCACCGCAAGTCCGAAGATGAAGTTGAACCAAAAGACTGCCCGCCACGACCAAAGTCCCACCAAAATGCCCCCGAGTACGGGGCCCATGGCCAGGGCGAGGCCCGACACGGCCGCCCAAGCACCCAAGGCCCGAGCTCGACGCCGTCGGTCCGGGTAGATATGACGAATCATCGATAGCGTGCTCGGCTCGGAACCCGCGGCGCCTATGCCCATGATGACGCGACCCACGATGAGTTCCGTCGGGGACTGGGCGATGGTGCACACTAGGGAACCGGCACAGAAAATCCCCACGCCGATGAGCATGATCTTCTTGCGACCGAAGTTGTCTCCCAGCGATCCGCAGATCAGCATCAAACTGGCGAACGCCAACGCGTAGCCGCCCACGACCCACTGCAACTGCGTCACTCCGGCGTGAAGTTTGGCCTGAACGCTGGTGAGCACGGCGCTCGCGATTGTGTTGTCGAGAAAGGTGAGAAAGAGAATCGCCAGAAGCGACGCGAAACTGAAGTGATTGCGCAACTGAGTGACGACTCGGTGGCGTTGGTCGCGCAAGGTGCCACCCAGCGTGACGCTCGAGCCGCGGTCCTCGCTCATACGCTCCTCTCCTATGCGGCGCGCTCGCTCGCCGCAACTTCGGGTGGCCCCGTCGCGCGCTCGCTCGATTGCGCGACGTTACCCGTTCTCTACCACGGACTCATTTCGTATCGAGTCGAAGTCGATCCGCGCCTTACTTCTTAACGGACCGGAAAACGATGGGCTTTATGGCCGAGTCGCTGCCGGTCGCGTTTCCGGCACTCACGTCACACAACTTGAGGTTGTGTGCATTGGTGCCGCAGTAACGGGCGGACTTTCCCGTCCCTACTTTGCCCGTCGACACCGTGAAGAAGGTCCTCGGCAGGAGTCCGGTTTTCGTTATGGTGGCCGGCACCGCGTGAAGAATATTGCAGGAATTCGCACCCTTGGCCGACACCAGACACTCCACGACGTAGACCGTGATGCCGGGGGTGTACCCGGTGCCGCGCACCGCGACCCTTTCGCCGTTGTGCAAATTTAGGTAGGGGGTCACAAAAAGTCGCGGTGTCGGCGCCGCCGACGCCGGCGTGACATCGACGAGTCCGCTCGACAGGCCGACCAGTCCCACTACCGCCACGCTGGTCGCAAGGCGCAACAATTTCGTTGACAACATTCTTCCTCCCTAGGTGCTCCGGTTAACGTCGGCGGTGCGCTGGAGCCGCGTCGACGTCTCGTAGCACTAATCGTAGCGAGCGCGCCACGGCGCGTAACGATGGCGAATCGGTGGTGGGGCTAAACGAAGAATCCTCTTATACCGCGGGCCCATCGCTCGACCGTAGAGGGCGAAATCGCCCCCGGTCTCCTTCGCCGCCGAGAGAAGCCGTTAGTACGTGTCGTCTAGGGATATGAGGTTCTCGCGCGCCGCAATTGCGACGGCTTCGAGTTTAGAGTGAACGCCGAGTTTGCTCAGAATGCTCGCAACGTGATTTCTGACCGTGTTTATGGATATGAACAACTGTTCGGCGATGCGTTCGGTGGACCGACCCTGGCCGAGCAGTTGGAGGACCTCCAGCTCGCGGGCGGTGAGCAGTTGGGTATTTTGATCGGGTGAACGTCGAATTTGGCTGAGTAACTCAGAAAATTCGTCGGTGCGAATCACTAACTCACCCCGGGCCGCCGCTCTGATTGCCGCGAGGACATCCTGGATCGGCCGGTCCTTGGAGATAAGACCGACGCAGCCCGCTTCAATGGCGCGCGCCATAAGTTCATTGCGGCCACTGCCTGAGAGCATCACAATTCGCGTGTCGGGGTAGTCCTCGAGAATATTCGCAACGGCCTCCAAGCCATCTCCATCGGGCAGCCGGTAGTCCATTAGGACGACCTGAGGTCGCTCTCGCCGCACCAATTCGTAAGCTTCCGCAGCGTTTTGCGCGACACCGGAAAAGTGCATGTCGGTCTCGAGATCGACCGTCTGGGCGAGCATCTCGCCCACCATTACGTGGTCGTCTACGACGGCCACCGTTATTGGTCCGACGCCGGCGTCCTCCCTCATACGGCGAGACTAGCCACGCCGGTCAGGCGGTGCACGAATTGTGCCCAATCTCTAAGGCACATTTCAGTAGCGACCGACGGGCCGGTCCGGTTCTCGGGGCCCTCGTCGGGGGTCCGCCTCGCGCTAGGCACCGTTTCGTCTGGGGCAAAAATTACTCGCCCAACGACCGTTCTTCGTGCGGGCACACGGTGGCGTCTTCGAGCAGTGCCCCGCACTCGGGGCACACGAGATGGGCGTAACAGGCTGACTCCCCCCCGGGGGCACTGTCGAGGTCGGCGTCTTCCCTCATACGGCGAGACTAGTCACGCCGTCGTGCCTCCGCGTCGAACTCTTTAGCGAAAGTCTTCTTGGAGGCGATCGAGCTCGTTTCTACCTGGACACAGTTCGCGGAACGATATTGCGTTGAGTGGTCGGTCAGGGGTGTGGTTGAGTTCGTGCAACTCGCGACCCGACTCTCGTATGTAGAGCAGCCCCGTCGCTATTTCACCTCGCTCTTGTCGATCCCTAATGTAGGACTCAACCGTGGCGCGGTCGGTTGGGTCGTATCCATCGGGCACGGAACGAAATCGCATCACGCTGCCGTCGTGCATCACGACGTCGCGAGGAGTGTCGCTCGAGATGGACTCACGAATCGGCACGTGGAGGGCCACGTAGTCGGTTTCAACCTCTTTGACTTCGTGGTCTCGCACGAAGCGGTAACTCTTGGTCGAGCTTTCGTGATCGTTAAAGGTCACGCACGGGGAAATCACGTCGATCAGCGCGAAGCCCCGGTGGGCCGCGGCGGCTTGGATAATGGGGATGAGCTGAGCCTTGTCTCCGGAGAAACTCCGAGCGAGGAAAGTGGCGCCGAGGGTTAGGCCCAACATGATGGGGTCAATCGGTGCTAGTTGGTTGGCTTCTCCCTTTTTGGGACTGGAACCTACGTCGGCCGACGCGGAAAGCTGTCCTTTAGTTAAGCCGTACACTCCGTTGTTTTCGATTACGTAGATCATGTTCACGTTTCGGCGCATCGCGTGCATGAGGTGACCCAGTCCGATCGACAGTGAGTCGCCGTCGCCCGAGATGCCGATGTAGGTGAGGTCGCGGTTGGCGGCGTTCGCGCCGGTAGCGATGGTCGCCATTCGGCCGTGGGCGGAGTTGAAGCCGTGGGCCCCTTTGACGAAGTAGGTGGGAGTTTTGGACGAGCAACCTATTCCACTCAGCTTCGCGATTCGCGACGGGGGAGTCGCCAGTTCGAAGAACGCGTGGCTGATCGCGGCGGTGACTGAGTCGTGACCGCAACCGGCGCACAGCGTCGACATCGCGCCTTCGTAGTCGCGTACCGTAAGCCCGAGGGCGTTCTTCGGCAGTGGGCTTAGAGGGATTAGTGGCTTGGTGATCGAGGGCATCAGTGAATCTCCATTTGCGTGAGGACGCTAGTGACGACGTGGGGGGCGCTGAGCGGGAACCCGCCGTAGGCGAGCACGGAGTCCAGTCGACTCTGATCGACGCCCGCTTCGATTGAGAGAAGAGATCGGAGTTGACCGTCTCGATTCTGTTCCACTACGAAACATCGTTCGTAAGCCGAGGCGAAGTCGCGGACCTCGTCACCGAAGGGGAACCCGCGTACGCGCATAAAGTCGCAGTCGAGTCCCCGACTCGCCAATTCGTCAATCGCCTCGCGCACCGCGAGGTCGCAGCTGCCCAGGGTGATAATCCCCACACGCGCCCCGGGGCGACGCGCGATGATTGCGGGCGGGACGTGTGCGGCGGCGGCGGCGTGCTTGAGTTTGAGTCGGTCTGTGACTTCGCGATACTCGTCGGGAGTCTCGGTGTAGCGACCGAACTTGTCGTGGCCCGACCCTCGCACAAAGTACGCGCCCTTAGCGTCGCTGCCCGGCACCGTTCGCGGTGTGACGAACTCTTCGTTTTCGTTGGTGTAGCGAAAGAACTCCGAAATGGTCGCGAGGTCTCGGTCGTTCAGGACGCGCCCGCGGTCGGGCTCGAAGTTGTCGTCCCAGGTCAGCGGGGGCACGACCCAGTCGTTCATACCTATGTCGAGGTCGCTTAGGAGGAAAACCGGTGTCTGGAACCTTTCGGCTAGGTCGAATGACTTCACGGCGAAGTCGAAACATTCGTGGGGGTCACTCGGGAAGAGCACGATGTGACGCGTGTCGCCGTGACTGGCGTACGCGCACATTAGTAAGTCACCTTGCTGTGTTCGAGTCGGCATGCCGGTGGAGGGACCGACGCGTTGGACGTCGACGATGACGGCGGGAATCTCGGTGTAGTAGGCGAGTCCGATGAGTTCGCTCATCAGGGAGATACCCGGACCCGAGGTGGAGGTAAAGGCCCGCGCTCCACTCCAGCCGGCTCCGAGCACCATGCCGATGGAGGCAATTTCGTCTTCCGCCTGAATGATCATGTAGTTGTTTCGAAAAGTCGCGGCGGCTCCGGAATCGTTACTCGGCTCAACAACTCGGCGATACTTCGCGCAAAGGCGCGTGAAGTTGTCCATCACGGCCGTCGCCGGCGTTATGGGGTACCACGCCGCGACGGTCGCCCCCGCGTAGAGACACCCGAGCGCGATGGCGGTGTTTCCGTCAATGAGAATGGCGTCGCCGTTCGCGTCACTCGCCTCGAGGTGAAAGTTCAAGGGACAGTCGAAGTTTTCCCGGGCGTAGTCGTACCCCAGTCGCAGCGCCCGCTGGTTGGAGTCGCGCAGGGCTTCGTTTCGAGAGAACGTCTCGTCGAGCAAGCGGGCGACCACGTCTAGGTCAATGCCCACCAGGGCCACCACGGCGCCCGCGTAGGCGACGTTTTTCATCAGGATTCGTTCGCGTGGTTTAGTGAAGTTTTCGAGGCACATGGTGGCCAGCGGCACGCCGAGAAAGGTGACGTCGTCGCGTCGCAGGGATTCGTCGAGGGGCCACGACGAGTCGTACAAGACGTAGCCCCCGCTCGCGACTTCGTCAATGTCCGCCGCGTAGGTCTGAGCGTTCATGGTGACTACGAGGTCGTAGTCCAACGAGCGAGCGGTGTAGCCCGACCCGTTGACCCGGATTTCGTACCACGTGGGTAGCCCCTGAATGTTTGAGGGAAAGAGGTTTTTTCCCGAAACCGGTACGCCCATTCGAAAAATCGCCTGGACGATGAGGCTGTTGGCGCTGGCCGAACCGGTCCCGTTGACGTTGGCGAGCTTCAGGGAAAAGTCGTTGACCCGCTCGGGCGCCACGCCAGAGCCCACACTCACGACTGTCCACCAATGCCGATCGGTACCGCGATGAAGTTCGCCGATCGTGCGTAGGGAATGGCGAGGTCAAATAGGGCCATGTCCCACGCCGCCGTGGGGCAGCGCTCGGCGCACAGTCCGCAGTGTACGCACACGTTCTCGTCTTTAACCATGACGCGGCCCGTCTGGGGCAGCGGCTCAGAGACGAAGAGCTCTTGGCTGAGATTGGTGGCCGGCGCCAAGAGCCGTTGGCGCAGGTCCGCCTCTTCGCCGTTGTCGGTAATTGTCAAACACTGTACGGGGCAGATGTCGAGACACGCGTCGCACTCGATGCACAGCTTGGCGCTGAAAGCGGTTTGGACGTCGCAGTTGAGGCAACGTTGCACTTCCCGGGCTGTCTGTTCCGCGCTAAATCCCAACTCCACTTCGAGATTGAGAGACGAGAATCGCTCGGTCAGATCTACGTGACTCATCTTTTGGCGTGACGAAGGGTTGTAGTCGTTGTGGTAGCGCCATTCGCTCATTCCCATTTTCTGACTAACCAGGGTGGCGCCGACGGGCGGGCGTTCTTCGAGGCCGACGCCTCGGCAGTAGTTGTCGATGGAGATTGCGGCCGCGTGTCCGTGTGCGACGGCCCAGATGATGTTCTTCGGACCGAAGGCGGCGTCGCCGCCGAAGAAGACTCCCGGCAGCGAACTCCCCATAGTCGTCTCGTTAACGACCGGTACGTCCCATTCATCGAACTCGAGGTTGAGGTCTCTTTCAATCCAGGGGAACGCGTTCTCTTGGCCGATCGCCAATATGACGTCGTCGCAGGGAAGGATGACGGTCTCTAGGGTTGTCGAGTTTCTACCGGCCTCGTCCCACTCCAATCGCTCGAACTCCATGCCCACGAGGCGACCGCCCTCCACGACGAATCGCGTCGGTGCGTAATTGACCCATATGTCGACTCCCTCTTCCTCGGCGTCGTCGAGCTCCCACGGTGAGGCCTTGAAGAATTCGCGCGGGCGGCGCGCCATGACTTTAATGTCCCGTCCGCCGAGCCTTCGTGACGTCCGACAGCAGTCCATGGCGGTGTTGCCGACGCCGATTATGAGGACGCGTTCACCAATCTCACTTACGTGTCCGAAGGCTACGGACTCGAGCCAATCGATTCCGATGTGAATACGTGAATTAACGTCGTCGTGGCGCCCGGGCAGCTCGAGTTCCTTACCGCGTGGCGCGCCGACGCCAACGAATAGGGCGTCGTAGCCTTCGGCGAGGAGCGCGCGCAGGCTCGTTACGGGCGTGCCGTAGCGAACGTTCACACCCATGTCGATAATCATCGCGGTCTCTTCGTCGAGGACCGACTCGGGCAGTCGAAAGGAGGGAATGTTCGTTCGCATGAGGCCGCCGGGTCGCTCGAACTGTTCGAAGATCGTCACTTCGTAGCCGAGGGGCATGAGGTCGTTCGCGACCGTAAGTGAGGCGGGTCCCGCGCCCACGCAGGCGACGCGCCGTCCGTTTTTGGCGTCGGGAATAGGTGGTAGTCGCCCGAGGACGTCGCCGCGTAGGTCACTCGCCACGCGCTTGAGTCGACAGATCGCTACCGGTGCTCCGTCTACGCGCTCCCGTCGACAGGCCGGTTCGCACGGCCGGTCACACGTTCGCCCCAAAATGCCGGGGAAGACGTTTGACTCGCGGTTTAAAAGGTACGCGTCGTCGAAGCGGCCCTGAGCGATGAGCCGGATATAGCCAGGGACGTTGGTGTGGGCCGGGCAGGCCCACTGGCAGTCGACAACCTTGTGGAAGTAGTCGGGATTACTCGTATCGGTCGGCTCCACCTAGAAACTCCCCTCACGTTCCGCCCGATACTGCCCGGTGGCGCCGCGCATTCGCCGCGCCTCCTCGTTTGTAGCGTACTTCGTTCGCACGCAACGGGGGGACCGCCAATACTGGTTCGACCGCGGCGGATTCCTTAGTCGGCCTCGCGAGTCTTGGCCGAAACGCTAAGCGAATTAGTGAGGTCCGCGTTCGTCTTGGTCGTTGCCGGTCGGCGCAGTTGCGTGCAGGTGAGGCCCGAGAGAACGGCCATAGCGGCCGAAAAGATCCACAGATGTCGGAAGTGTTCGAGCGCCATCCGAGCGCTGGTGGGCGTTCCGACTACGACTACCAGAATCGCGACGCCCAGGGCTCCGCCGATCTGGCGGGCCGTTTGGTTCACCGCACTACCGACCGAGTAACGCGAGGGCTCCAAGCTGGCGACCGCGGCGGCGCTGAGGACGGGGAACGTCAATCCGATTCCTAGCCCGACGACGAGGGTACCGGGTAACCATCGGCCCGGGTAGTCGGCCGCGCCGCCGATGACGGCGGCGTACCACACCAGACCACCGGCGAAAATGGCCGAACCGGCGAGGAGAACGGGTCGAAAGCCCACCCGTGACGCTAGTCGCCCCGCGGGACCTGACACGAGCGCCACCACGATGGGTCCCGGGGTGACCGAGAGCCCGGCCTCGAGGATGGAGTAGTGCCAAACGCTCGTGAGGAAGAGAATGTTACCGAGCAGCATCGCGAAAAAGCCCATCGAGTAAGCCAGAACGGCCGCGTTGGCGACGGAGAACGAGCGGGCCCGAAAAAGTCGAAGGTCTAGTACCGGTTCGTCGTGGTGGGCGGATCGAATAATGAATAGGACTCCCAGTACCAGAGATAGCGCCAGAGCCCCGAAGACCCTCGGGTGCGTCCAGCCCCAACTCGGTCCTTGAGAGATCGCCAGGACTAGCGTGGCGAGCGCGCCACCTAAGAGGAACACACCGGGGTAGTCCGGCCCCGAACTCTTCGAATTGGTGAGTGCTCGACTTTCGACCAAGACTCGTCGCCCCATGAGCCAAGCGACCAGTCCAACCGGAAGATTCACGTAGAAGGCGGCGCGCCAGGAGAAGGCCGTTATGAGCGCGGCCCCGAGGGATGGGCCCGTAGCCACCGCGAGGGCCCCGATTCCACCCCACATCGCCACGACCTGGGAACGTCGCTCGACGGAGAAAGCGCCCAGGAGAAGGCCCAGGGACGACGGTAGAACGGCCGCGGCCCCCACGCCCTGAACCGCTCGGCCCGCGATGAGTAGCGCCACGCTCGGCGCTACTGCGCACAGGAGAGACCCGAAGCAAAAGACCCCGAGTCCGGCGAAGAAGATCCGGCGAGCGCCGAGTCGGTCTGCGGTGCGCCCCGCGACGACGAGCAGTGAGCCAAAAACGATGGAGTACCCAGTGAGGACCCACGAAAGGACGGAAGGTGAGTCGTGGGTGAAGGTTCTCTCGAGTGCGGGGAAGGCCACGTTGACGATCGATAGGTCGAGCGACGCCATAAACGCTCCGAGAGCCGTGACCGCGAAGACGACGCGAGAACGCCGTCGCGAGGTTACGTCGGTTTCCTCACCTCGCCTCACGTCCGCAACGCTACCCTACTTAGTTCTATAATGCAACTGATAACGGAGGTTCTCGTGGAAAAAAAGAGTTTCGCAGGAATGGACTGCTCGGTTGCCCAGTGCTTGGACGTGGTGGGTGAGTGGTGGAGCCTGCTGATCGTGCGGGACGCGTTTTTGGGTTTTACGCGCTTTGAGCAGTTTCAGCGTCGCCTGGGAATCTCTCGAAACATCCTCGACGCCCGACTAAATCGGCTCGTGGCGTCGGGGGTTCTGGTCAAAGTGCCCTACCGCGTTCACCCTCCGCGCAGTGAATATCGCCTGAGCGACAAGGGACGCGACCTGTGGCCAGTGTTAACCGCCCTGCGTCAATGGGGCGACCGGTATTCAGCCCCCGCGGGTCCGCCCGTTGAGATGATTCACCGTCGCTGTGAACGAGTGACGACCGCCGTTATGACCTGCGAGGCGTGTGGTGACGTCATGACGTACCGAGACGTCGACGTCGTCGCGGGACCCGGTCGCGACGAAGCCGCACTCGGCGCTCGCGCCACGCCCGGCGGGAGCGACTAGGTCGCCCGCGGCTTCGGGGCGAATTGACCGGGCTCGGCGCCTACCGTTTTACCAATGTTGGCGACGTGGAGATGGATTTCGTCGAGGAGATCGGTGGCGGCTTTGATGCGCGAGGTCAGTTCGGTGTTCTCTTCGATGAGTCGCTTGATGTCGTCGGTGTTGCTCGCGGTGTGAAGCGCGACTTCCGACGAGATCGCGTCGGCCCTTTTGGCGGCGATGAGCAGGGCCGCCGCCTGGACACCGGCCATCATGGAGAGGAAGAGGTTTAAGAGGATATAAGGGTAGGGATCGAAAGCCCGTCGGTGCAGAACGTGTTCAATGAGGACCGTATTGACGAGGGCCCAAGCGATCATGACAACGAAGAATGCGAAAACGAAGCCCCACGATCCCATAACGTTGCGCATTCGATCGGCGGCCCGCTCGCCCCGCGTTAGGTCGCCGCCGGAACGGACTCCGGGGTGATTGTGCCAATGGGTCTTCCAACCTCTGCTCATGTCAAAATCGTCCCACATGGCGAGGTCGGCCGCGGGGAGCCGTAGTGTCGTCAGAAAGTCGGCTCGAACTGTGGCCGCCAACCCACGCCGCTCACTCCGCGTAGTGGACGAACGTTCAGGATCTGGTGAATCTCTAAGTGGTGGCGCTCGAAAGCGACGGCCGACGCGGACATGTAGAGCCGCCACGCTCGCGCTCGTTGCATCCCGACCTCTTGCACCGCGTCGTCGAAGTGCCGCGTCAGGTTGTTGACCCAGTGTCGCAACGTGACCGCGTAGTGTTCGCGAAGACTCTCCAGGTGTCGAACTTCGAATCCGTGGGCTTGGAAAGTTGACACCAAAGTACCGACCTCGTGCAGCTCGCCATCGGGAAAGACGTATCGGTCGATAAAGGGACTGCCAGTTTTTGATGACGTGCGTAACGCGAGCGCCAGTTGACTCTGGCGAGCGAACTCACTCCAGCGCGTCGGCTGAGGATCGTCGTCGAGTGACGCCGGTCGCCCGATCGCGTGGTTGAGAAACCTTCCACCGGGAACCAGCAGGTCCCATAACTGTTGGCTGTATCGAGCGAGCGCCCGTCGTCCGACGTGCTCGGACATTCCGATCGAGCTAATGGCGTCGAAAGGACCATCAACGACGTCGCGATAGTCCTGCACGCGGAACTCCACTAGGTCGGCGACTCCGGCAACTCGCGCGCGCTCGGTGGCGTAAGTTCGCTGCGGCTCCGAGAGCGTGACGCCCACGACGCGCGCACCGTACTCGCGCGCGGCGTGGATGGCCATCGTGCCCCAACCACAGCCGACGTCGAGCAGTCTTTGGCCGGGGCTAAGACCGAGCTTGCGCGCGACGAGGTCCACCTTGCGCGTCTGGGCCACTTCGAGTGAGTCGTCGGCCGTTCGAAAGACGGCGCAGGAATAGGTCATCGAGGTGCCGAGGACCAATTCGTAAAATCGATTCGAAACGTCATAGTGATGGGTCACCGCGTGGCGGTCCCGAGCCCTCGAGTGCAAAACGCCCCTCGGCCGTGCCTCAATCGACGGAGGAGGTAGGGGCCGCAGGGTACTCACACCCGCGCTCGAAAGTAGCGCCTTTAGGTTGGTGACGTTGAGTAGTTGGCGCGCCGGAGGCAGCGCGATGTCAAATAGGTGGTCAATGTCCCCGTCGAGCTCCAGGTCTCCGGCGACGTAGGCCCGCGCGACGCCGAGTTCGCCGGGGTGGGTGAGAACCCGGGCGATGGCGTCGCGACTCAATATTCGCAGCGTGACGTCGTTGGCCGGTGACACAACGGTCGGCTCCGCGACACTACCGTCGTAGGCCTCCACCCGAAAGGGGAGTTGACGGCCGAAGGCGTTCGCGACGAACGTGGCGACGTCCACGACTCTCCTCTCTGCGCCGGTGGGCCCGTCGCGTTTACCGCTCCGTTTTATCAGGAAGGTCGCACTCCGCGCCGACGGCGGCGTGAACGATTCACCGCGAGGGGTGCTCGTAGAGGGATTGGCCTCGCCGACTACTCTCCCGCTAGGAAAATTCGTCCGATACACTTCGCACGAGAGGCGAAACGGGGCGGGGAAGTCGGGGCCGTCGTCGGTTCGTCGAGGTAGGGGAGGAATCTGTGGGCATCGTTCTCGCCGTAATCGCGGCCATAATTGTCCTGTTAACGATAACGATTATCTCGAAGTCGGTACGTATCGTTCAGCAGGGCTTCGAAGGCGTCGTCACTCGCTTCGGTGAGTTCAAGGACATCAAGAACCCGGGGCTAACGTTCATCTTCCCCTTCATTGAAGTTATGAAGATCATCGACGTGAGGGAAACCCCCCGTACCGGCGACCGTCAGCAAGTCATTACGCGCGACAACGTGGCGGTCATCGTCAATGCGACAATTTTCTCCCAAGTCGTGGACGTGCGCCTAGCCCTGTTTACGAACTCCGACTATCTAGTCAGCGTGGACAATCTCGCCCGCACTTCGGTGAGGGCCGTTTTTGGATCGATCTCGCTCGACGAGGCCTTTTCTCAGCGCGAGCGAATCGGTACGTTGCTGCAAACCCAGATGGAGGAGGCAACCGATAAGTGGGGCGTGCGTATCAATCGGGTCGAAGTTCTCGAAATCACTCCGCCGGACCAGATTCTTCAGGCCATGGCCCTCCAGAAGCAGGCCGACCAAGAAAAGCGGGCCCGCATTCTCGAATCTGAGGGGCAGCAACAGTCCGCCGTCAACGTCGCCGATGGCCAGCGCCAAGCCGCAATTAAAGAGGCGGAAGGTGCGCAGCAGTCAGCAATTCTGCGCGCGGAGGGAGCGCGACAGGCCCAGATTCTCGAAGCCGAGGGTCGGGCGCAAGCAATCTCACTCGTCTATTCGGCAATTAAAGGTCAGAACCCCGACTCCACCGTGGTGGCGATTTTGCAACTCGACACTTTGGCTAAATTCGCCGCTAGTGAGAACACCAAACTCATCATTCCCGCCGAGAGCGCGGCTCTCCTCGGCGCGGCGCAAGCGATTCGAAGCGTCATGGACGGTGTACCCAGTGCGACGATGAGTGGCGCGTAGTTTTCCTCGTCGGCCAGTTCGCCGACCGCTTGGGGCGTCGCCGCCTCCGGTCGCCGAAGAAGATCAGACCTTATCGACCCAGAGGGTGGTGCCGTAGCTCTTTCGAACGATGACGCGGGTACCGTCGGGAATTACTTCCTCGCCCGACGTAACCGCGCGCCAGGACTCTCCCCTAATTTTGACTCGACCGGGGTGGCCCTCGTCGCCCACCGCGTCTTCTACGAAACCCGTCATATTGGTCATAGAGCTGGTCGCGGGGGCTGAGAGGTCGAGGATGGACCTACGGTGAAATCGGTGCATCGCGGCGGGCCGCAGTGCGCCGAGGAGCGCGGCCGAAATGACGAGCCAGATTACTGCCTGCACGGCGAACGACACACTCGAAAGGGCCAAAAAGAATGGCACAATGGCGCCCGCACCCACGAAAATCGCGATGAAGGCGTTGGTGTGCATTTCGGCGAAAATACACACCAAGATGATGATGAGCCAGAAGAGTATCGCCATAGGGCGAAGTATAAGTCTGGTCTGAGGGAAGGTTCCACTGGTGCGCCCGCGCCGGGGTTGGCCCGCGCGCCGAGGCGCGCGTTACTTTGGTGTCGTACCGGGAGGTTACGTGAGGGACGCGTTGGGCATGGATGGAGAGTCTGGTCGGGGTCTGCTCGCTCCGACGACTTCCACGGAGCGAAGCGACGCGCGAGACCAGGACCCGCGCCGGGTCGAGCTGCGGCGCTGGCTGACGGAGCACCCCCACCCGACTGGGGCGGAACTCGCCGAGGCGGGCCTGGTCGCGCCGGCGTGGCCTGAACCGTGGGGTCGCGGAGCCTCACGCGACGAGCAGCGATTGATTGACGAGGAACTGAGCCGAGCTGGGGTGTCGCGGCCCATCAACCCCATCGGCCTCGGGTGGGCCGGCCCCACTTTGCTGGTTGCGGGTACAGCGGCCCAGCGGGAGCGATGGCTGCCGGGACTGCTGAGTGGCGAGGAGTTCTGGTGTCAACTATTCAGTGAACCCGACGCGGGCAGCGATTTGGCGGCTCTGTCGACGACGGCTCGACGAGACGGAGATGAGTGGGTCGTGTCGGGACAGAAAGTCTGGACGAGTTACGCCCACTTGTCGACCTGGGGAATCCTCCTCGCGCGAACCGCGAGCGACGCCTCCGCGCACCGCTCGATTAGTTACTTCGTCTGCCCCCTGCGCGCCCCCGGCGTTTCGATCCGTCCCCTGGTGGACATGACCGGGGATCACGCCTTTAACGAGGTATTCCTCGACGACGTGCGCCTTCCGGCCGACTACCTCATTGGCGAGGTCAATGAGGGTTGGCGATTGGCCAAAGTTACCCTGGGTAACGAGCGCGTCGCCCTCTCCGGAGAGGGGGTCCTATGGGGCCGAGGGCCCACCGCGCGCGACTTGATCGACTTAGTGCGTGCGAGCGCGGTCACGCTTAGTGCCCTGGAGCGCGACGCCCTCGTCTCGTGTTGGGGCCACGGGGAAGTCCTACGACTCCTGCGCGAGCGACTTAACGCCCACGGGTCAACGTCGCGCGAGTCCGCTGCGGCGGCCAGTGTTCGAAAGGCTCTCGCCGACGACCACGGTCAAGAGGTGATGGGTTTAGCTCAACGTCTGGCCGGGCCGGCGGCGATGTTAGTAGACCACGGACCCGGCGGCGTGACCGGTGAAGCCGGCCGCTCCTGGTACTGGGGCTTTCTCTACTCGCAGGCTCTCACTATCGGGGGTGGCACGTCGGTGGTCCAGCGCAACATCATCGCCGAAAGAGTCCTGGGTCTGCCTCACGATCCGGCGACCTAAAGTCTGGGCCGCCCCCGCCGTCCAGGCCAACGCAGCGGGGCTTGGGGCCGGCGCGGAGATTACCGTAACGGTGGTTGGTGATCGACACACTCTGCTCGAGAAGCCAACGGGCCGCTTCCACGTCGCCCGCCTGAGCGAGTGGGCGAGGGTCGACGGTGACCCCGTGGACCAACGTCGCGTGAGTCGGTGGCGTCTCTCGGCTGAGCCAGCGCACCCGCCAGAGTCGGGCACTGCGCTGGGCTAGTTCGTCCACGCTCTCGAGGGTGAGGTCGAATAGACCCCGGATGACGGTGGCGCACGAGAACTCCACGGCGACTCCGGTGAGTTCTACTAGTCCGCGTACGTAGAGCACTTCGGCGGGGCTAATTGATTCGTCTACGCGAACCGCTACGGCCCGCTTGGGAAGTCGGTGTCGTACCAGGTTTCGTTCCCCCGTTAGACCCCCGTGATCGATCGCCCGAGATCCAGTGGCGGTGAACCATTCGCTCGCCGCGCGCAGGGCGGCGTCGACGTCGTAGACGCGGTCCCAGTGCCGTAGACAGTCCAAGTAGTTCGTTCCTCCGGCCTTCGCCGTTGGCCCGACGCTCGAGCGCCGCCAGCCACCGAAGGGTTGACGGGCCACGACCGCTCCGGTCGTGGCCCGGTTGACGTAGAGGTTTCCTGCTTCTACGTGGTCGAGCCACCACTCGCACTCTCGAGTATCGAGGGACTGCAGACCCGCCGTGAGCCCGTAGGGCGTTGCGTTTTGCCAGGCGGTGGCTTCTTCCAAGTCGTTGGCGATCATGAGCCCCAACACTGGTCCGAACCACTCATTGAGGTGACTCCACGAGCCCGGGCGAACACCTACTTTGATTCCGGGCCGCCATAGTCGGTGACCCTCATCGAGGGGACGAGGTTCGACTAGCCACTCCTCGCCCGGGTCGAGGTGTTCGAGCGCTCGACGAAGCGCCGCCTCGGGCGGGCGGATCAGCGCCGCGACGCTGGTGGACGGTTCGTAGCTGGCCCCCACGGCGAGGCTATTGACCGCGTCCACCAACTGGTCGACGAACGGTGAGTTCTCAAAGAGCGACCGTTCGATAATGCCCAAACTGGCCGCACTGCACTTTTGACCGGAGTGAGAAAATGCCGAGTGAACGAGGTCCTTTACGGCCAGATCGACGTCGGCGCTCGCCGTAACGACGACGGCGTTCTTGCCACTGGTCTCGGCCAGGAGGCGCAAGGTGGGCCTCCAAGAAGCAAATAGCAGTGCGGTGTCGAATGAGCCCGTCAGGAGAACGGCACTGGCCCCGACGTGGGTGACGAGGTGGCGTCCGCATTCGTCGTCGCGGGTGGGTACGAGTTGGAGCACGTCCCTCGGGACGCCCGCCGCCCAAAGCTGGCTCACCAGTTCGTAAGCCACCGCCACGGTTTCGGGGGCCGGTTTTACTATGACGGCGTTGCCCGCCGCGAGGGCGCTCAACACGCCCCCGGCCGGAATGGCGAAGGGAAAGTTCCACGGTGGCACGACGACGACCACGCCGAGCGGCGTAGACGGACCGGCCGCGAAACGACCATCGGCCCCCGCCGCGTAGTAGCGAGCGAAGTCCACGGCTTCACTGACTTCGCCGTCCGCTTCGGCGACGGTTTTCGCGCCGTCGCGTGACATGGTGGCGATTGACCGGACTCGCTGGGCGGACATCTCTTCCCCGCAACGGCGCACTACCGCGGCCCGATCGCCGTTGCTCTTACGGTGCCACGAGGCGAATCCCGAACTCGCGACTTCGAATGCGCGGTCCACTTGCGCGACGGTAGCGACCCGGTACCGATACCACTTTCGGCCGTTATCGCTCGGGTCGAGTCCCTCCTCGTAGTCGACGTCGCTCTCGCCCGGCGACGTCGGCCCGGCCGAGCCGACGTCTAGGTGGGTCAGGGTGTCAATGACCAGATCGTTGCTTGCGCGCAGCGCGACCCACGCGTCCGAGACGTCTTGCACGTAGGCGTCACGAGTCGGGTCTCCGTCGGGTTCGTTGCGAAAGGGACCATCCGTCACGGCGAGCGCGTGTCGTCGAGGGTTGCTGTTGACGTGGTGACGGGCCGCAACGGCGTCTACGAATCGCTGTTGCTGGCGTTCGCGCACCGCCGCGTCCTTCGCGATGACGAGCGCGTCGCGAAGATAGTTGTCGGGACTCGTGTTTTCGTCGAGCCGTCGCACCAGGTAGGCGACCGCCGAGGGGAAGTCGTCACGGCGAGTTACGGGCGCGTAAAGCAGAACCCGATTCCCGGCGGCGGCGAGCGCTCGGGCTTCGGCCGGAGCCATTCCCTCGAGCATCTCGACGTCGACGCGATCGGCGACCCCGCGCTCTCGAGCCAGTTCGAGGGCCCACGCCAGATGAAAGAGATTGTGACTAGCGACGCCCACGCGCAAGTAGTCCGCGTGCTCGACGTCGAGCGCCCGATCGACGAGCCGTAAATAGCTCGCGTCGACGTCAGCCTTCGTCGCGTAAGTGGCCGGTGACCATCCGTGCGCCTCGGCCTCAACGCGCTCCATCGCGAGGTTGGCCCCCTTGACGAGTCGCACCTTGACGGTGCCCCCGCCGAGTTGATACCGTTCGCGCGCGAGCGCTATCACACTCTCCAGTGCGTTATGGGCCTCGGGCAAGTAAGCCTGAAGTACGACGCCGACGTCGATTCCGGCGTACTCGAATGAGGACACGACGTTAGCGAAAGCGTCGAGCGTGAGTCGGAGGTCACGGAACTCCTCCATGTCGAGATTGACGAACGTACCCGTCGCGCGAGCCCGGTCGTAGATCTCGCGCAGGGCGGCGCTCACTCTCTCTCGAGAGCCCGCCCGATCGAACGTCAGCAGGGGTGCCGCGACGGACGAGACCTTAACCGAAACGTAGTTGACGTCGTCGCGACCCATCACGTCGAGAACCCGGCGACGACGGCGCTGGGCTTCGCCCGTCCCTAGCACGGCCTCCCCTAGGACGTTGATGTTAAGAGCCAAATTGGCGCCAGCGTGTTCACTGATGATCGCGGTGAGGCGTTCGTCGGCGCCGTCGAGGATGAGGTCGTCGGTGAGAGCGCGCACGTGCCCGCTCACGACGCGTCCGGCTACGGCGGGCGCGACCCTCGACAGGGCGGCCACGAGGCGTAGTCCAGTCGCGTTCAGCAAACCGAACCCCCGCCGCGAAGCGCCGAGGGCCGCCCCGCGCAGCGCCCGGGCGCTGGCCTTCGGCGACGTGAACCGCATTACTTCGTCGGTGAGTGCCACCGTCACGTCGAGCGCTCGCTCGTCGTCTAGGAGCCGCCGGAGTCGGCGCTGGGTGCGCCTCTCGGGGCGCGTGCGCATCTCGCTGGCGTCAATGAGTTCGCGCGCGCGCGCGACCGACCGCGCCAGTAGTTCGCTTTCTACGTCAGTTCGAGGTGCTGGCACGCGACGACTACTTGGATCCGACGGGACCACCGGCCCCGGGACGCGTCGCTCGCCAAATCTCCCGCGCGAGCACCTGGATTGTCGCCGCCGCGGGAACGGCCAGCAAGACGGCCACGAACCCTCCGAAAATGCCGTCAACCCACGCTCCGATTTCGGCGCCCACGATGATTGCGACGAAGACGCTGAGGGGATTTATTCGCACGGTACGACTCATCACGAAGGGGTTGAGAACGTGATTTTCGACGAGGGTGTAAACGAGAAAGACAATCGCAGTGACGACCCCGGCGGCAGTGGAGTGAACGAGAGCGAACAAGACGGTGGGAATCCCGGCGAGTGCTCCCCCAATTTGTGGCAGGAAGTCGACCAGCGCGACCCACAGGGCCCACAGCACCGCGAACGGGACCGAGAGTGACCAGAGGGTAATGAAGACGACTGAGCTAGCGAGCAGGGACGTAATTAAGTTTCCCGCCATATAGCCCAAGGCCGCTTCGCTCACGTGTCCGCCCACGCGCGTTACCCAGTGACGCGACTTGGGCGACATTTCGGCGAGGAGTGATCGTCGGATCCGTGGGCCCTCCACGAGCAGGAGGATGACGAAGACGAACATTGTGACCAGAGCGAGGAGAATCGTGATCGCGCCGCGCCCGAGAGCGAGCGCGGGACGACCGAGATCGTTGGCGAAGGTCACCAACTTCGAGGAGTTTCGGTCGAGCCACGTTCGCACGTGGTAGTGGCGCAGAACGTGCCCAATCCACCCGCGCCCTTGCTCGGCTTTTGTGATGTAGGCCGGTAGCGCGTGAGCCAGGTGGGTCATCGAGTTGATAAGCGGGTATCCGAAGGCGGCGGTCAGACCGATGAAGACGAGTACTGCGAGCACGGTGACGACGGCCACCGCGGGGCCGCGTCGGTGAAGCCACCGTCGCTCGAGGGCGTTAACGAGGGGATTGAGTAAGAGCGCGACGAATCCGCCCACCACCATTATCAACACCAGGTCGCGCAGGCGGGCGAGGACCAGTCCCGCCAGATAGACCACTACGATCACCACCACCGTGGTCAGGATCGTCTTTAGGGGCACGCCGTTTTGCTGCGCGCGTTGGAAGAGTCGAGACCGGCGAGTGGCGAAGTCGTCGTCCTCGGATTGCGACTGATCGCTCACTCCGTCACCTTTCGAGAACCGCTCGTGGATAACGCTACTCGCGACTCCGTTACGTCTACGCCGCGACGTCGTTGCGGCGAAGCGGCCCGTAGCGTCGACGGTAGAGGACGTAACAGACGGCCCCCGCGATAGTGGGCAGCCAGTACGAGCCGAGTCGAAAGGCGAGTGTGGCGACGACGGCGTTGGCGCTCGGAATATTCGCGAGAACGAGCAGTCCGCTCAAACTCGCCTCGACGAGACCGAGTCCACCGGGGGTGATGGGTAGGAGAGCCAAAACCGCGGTGGCGGCGTAGGCGAGCAGAACGAGAGAAGGATTGGGTCGGGTACCCGTGGCGCGAAGAACCGCGAGAAGACTGAAGTAGTCGAGTCCGATCCGCCCCGCGATGAGCAGAACCGCCTTCCACCAGTTTTGGCCAAGGTCACTTCGTACCTGGTCGCGTTCGGCGAGGAGCCGCTGGGCGAGGTTTCGCGATTCGTGCCGTCGCCGGGGCCAACGGTTGAGCAGCCACTGGAGGGAGTTGCCCACGCCGCGCAGAAATCGGTCGGTGGTCAAGATGACGACGCCCAGCGCAATGAGCAGGACGAATCCGACTGCGCCGAGCTCCCCGGCGTGGACTAGCCCGGCGCTCACCCCGGCGCCCCCCACGATGACCGGAAGGGCAAAAATCGGCAGAGAGAAGAGTCCCGCGACGCCGATGATGGACGATACGGCGAGTCCACTGGCCGCCTGGACGGTATCGATACCGGTACTAGCCAGCATTCGGTACTGCACGCTCGCACCAACGGCGTCCCCGCCCGGCAAAGTGTTCGTCACCGCGTTTCCCGCCAGCCCGGCCGTCACAACTGCGAACCAGTCCTTGGTCCTCAAGACGAGTCGTAGGAGCGCCATCGCACAGATGAAACTCGCGGCTTCGCAAGTAAAAGCGACCAGAAGCCAACCCGGCTCGAGCGTCAACAGCCGCGGCCAGGAAGAGCCGACGCGAACCAGCGCGGGGAGCAGGACGTAGAGGCTTAGCCCTGCGACGACGACCGCGACGACGCGCCCTACGGCTGACCTGCCCGAACGGGGCTTCGAGTCAATAGTTATTGGTTCAATATAGGGCTCCGCCACGCTCAGCCAGGAGGGTTAGGTCACGGGGGCGTTTCGCAACGCAAATGTCCCGATTCGGACCGGGAATCTGTGGTCGCGGCCGGGCGACGTCGCTCGTGGCCCGTCGGTACGATAACGGCGTGCCGCTCTCGCCCGAAGAGTTCTATCGAAACGCACTGCGTGACGCCGACGTCGATCGCCGGATGTCGCTCTCACGGATGACGGGATGGGAGATATTCCCCTTCGAACCCGAGGGCTTACGAGTCGTGCCGCTCGCCGCGCCCGTCCTACCCGAGCCGGCGCGTTACGGCGAGGGATCTCTCTCGTGTCGAAACTGTTCCGCCGGTGACTCGGGAGTCATTTGGTCCAACGACCGGTGGCGACTCACGGTTTTCGATCAGCCCTCCGGCGCGCCCCTGGTGGTGATGCTAACGCCACACGATCACTACGATCTCGTGGATCTACCCGATGACCTCGCGTCGGAACTCGGGATGCTCATCGTTCACGTCGCGCGCGCGATCGAGTCGTTGTCCCACGTCGCGCGAGCTCACGTCTCGCGTTGGGGCGACGGTGGCGCGCACCTTCACGTTTTCTTCTTCGCGCGCCCCGAAGGGTTCATCCAACTTCGTGGTACGTGTCTCGCGATCTGGGATGACTTGCTGGCGGCCGTACCGCGAAACGTTCGCGACGGTGACGCCCGCGAGGTGGCGGTGACTCTCGCTAAGTCCTTCGGTGGTCGCTTCGAGGCGCCGACGCGTGATGAGTGAACGTGAACCGATACGTGGGCCCGGGCCACATCGGCAGCCAACTGCTAGGTCGTACGTCGACTCCACGTTGGGCGCTGCCTCGGTCGGCGGCGGCGCCGTGTGGCTCATCGTGGGCGCGCAGGCGGCGGGAAAGTCGACCGTCGCGGAGCTTCTCGCTCGTACGTTCGACCGGTCCGTCCACGTAAGGGGCGGAGCCTTTTATCGAATTGCGGTTCGCGGCTGGGTCCATCACGACGACCCGAAGACGGACCAAGCTCGTCGTCACCTCGATCTGCGATATCGCCTCTCGGCGTTGGCGGCCGACGAGTACGCCGCGGAGGGCTTCACCGTTGTCGCGCAAGACAACATTTACGGAAGCGACGTTACGTCGTGGCTCGCTCGGGTGAGGGCTCGGCCCCGCTTCCTCGTTGTTTTGCGCCCTAGCGTCTCGGTAATCGAAAGGCGAGAACGCGAGAGGTTCGTCGCGACGGGCAAAGTGGCTTACCGAGCCGGCGGGGTGACGGCCAGCGACCTCGACCGCGCCCTCGGGGCGACGGCCCGGGTCGGTCTGTGGCTCGATACGTCGAAAATGACGGCGCCCGAGTCCGTCGACGAGATTCTTCGGCGCTGCCACGAAGCCGAAATCGTCGACGGTGGCGAGGCTTAGGTAGCGCCTCATTACGTCCCTCAATGGGCGGCTACTACATTATCTTCATGAGTGGACTTCGCGCGTCCTTCGCCCAAGACTTCTATTGGGGAACCTCAACGTCCGCGTACCAGATTGAGGGCGGGGGATCGAATACGGACTGGTGGCGCTTCGAGCGTGCAGTGGGAACACCCGCGGTGGAAACCTGCGGCGTGGCCTGCGACTCATGGAACAGGTACGAGGAGGACCTCGACATCGCCGCATCCCTGGGTCTAAACGCGTTTCGCCTCTCCGTGGAGTGGGCTCGCGTTGAGCCCCATCGAGGCGAAATTGACGTCGCCGTTCTCGAACACTACGGGCGGGTGTTGGACGCCTGTTGGGCGCGCGGACTCGCACCGGTGGTGACGTTTCACCACTTCACTTTGCCGCTGTGGGTCGCCGACGCCGGTGGATTCGAAAGTCCCGACATCGTTAACTCGATCGCCCACTACGCCCGCGTCGTGGCCGAAGCCCTAGGGGAAAAAATCGCCTTCGCCTGTACCATAAATGAGCCAAATATCGTCGCGCAGATGGGCTACTTGTACGGATTCTTTCCCCCGGCCGTAACGGACTGGGCTCGCTTTCGGGCCGTAAACGAAACGTTGCGACTAGCCCATCGAGCTATGGTCGACGCGCTGAGAGCCGGACCGGGTTCGTACCCCGTTGGCCTGGCATTATCCATGGCGCAGTACGTTTCCGTCAACGGCGGGGATGAGCGACTAGCGAGTCTGCGCCGGGAGATGGAGGACGAGTACCTGAAGGTAGTGCAGGACGACGACTTCCTGGGCGTTCAGTGCTACACGCGACACGATATCGGTCCCGAGGGTATGGTGTGGGACTTCGAGGGAGAGCGAACTTCTATGGGTTATCGCTACTGGCCCCAGTGCGTCGAGTACACGCTGCACCGCGCGGCGCAAATGACGGCTATCCCCTTGGTCGTTACCGAAAACGGCATCGGCACCGAAGACGACACCCAACGAATTCGGTACCTCGCCGAAGCGCTCGAGGGACTTCGTCGAGCCCGACGCGGTGGCGTCGACGTCCGGGGATACTTTCAGTGGTCACTACTTGACAACTTTGAGTGGACCCTCGGATACGGACCTAAGTTCGGAGTCGTTTCCGTTGATCGGAATACCATGACGCGTTCCCTCAAGCCGTCGGCCGATTGGTACGCGCGCTACGTTCGTCACGGCCCCAGCCCCACTGCGAACGGCGAGGGTTCGCGCCGACGACCGGGCCCCACTCTCCCTGAACTTACGGACTAGTGGTCCCGAAGTAGTTATTCTGGCTCGACCCGCCGGGGTTCGCACCGGCGCCCCTCGCTTCGCCAACGGATGAGTTCGCGCTGGGAAGTGCGGGTTTAAGGTGCCACTCCGGGGCCGCGGAGCGACGCGAAGGCGTCACCGCTAGAAACCAAGATGACCGATCGTTTAGGTGTCGCGCCGAGTCATCAGGTATGAGCCTGAGGCGAGGAGGATGAGTGCGTACAGCGCTAGGACGAGCAGTCCCATGATGGGGCTAAAGACGGGCGTCCCCGATAGTCGACCAGGCGTGGAAACGGCGAAGACCGTGGCGCCGATATTGGCCGGGAGGTAGCGACTGACGGCGTTGACTATTGCGAGGGGCATCGCACCGATTATCAAAGTGAGAATGAGGACGAGGCCGGCGAAGGTTGAGATGGAGCCGGCCGAGTTGCGAATGATGGCGCCGAAGCCGAGGCCGATGAGGGCCATGAGGGCGAGGTAGACGCCGCTCTCAACTAGTACGCGCACTATTCCGGGGTCGCCGATCGCGACGGGGGTTCGTGAGCCGGACAAGATGGCGTCACCAAGGAAGAAGGTGGCGAAGGAGAGTACTTCACCGACGATTAGCGAGACGACTCCGAGCACGATCGCCTTCGCGCCCAGCACGTCGCGCCGTCGGGGTAAAGCCGCCAACGTAGATCGGATTTGGCCCGTACCGAATTCGGCGCTAATGAACAGTACGCCCAGTACGCCAATGGCGAACTGCCCAAAGTTAAAGCCCACCAGGATACGACGGACCGGGTCGAATTCGGCGAAACGTTGGCCCGCGAGCGCGTTAGTCGAAAGTGCCCCGAGTCCAAGGGTGGCGACCACTAGGGCGAAGAGACTCCACGCGGTGGAGCGCACGGACCAAAATTTGGTCCACTCCGCCCGTACGGCCTGAGTTAGTCCGGCGCGACCACTGGGTTCGGTGACCTCGAAGGCCGTAGGTGCGTCGGCTATCGCGCTCACGCGGCCCCGTGGTATTCGACGGAGTTACTGGTCAACTCCATAAACGCGTCCTCCAGCGACGCGAGTGGAGTGAGTTCGTAGACCGCCACACCGAGTGATAGCGCTAGATCTCCGAGCGCCGTGGCGTCGAGACCCGAGACCTTAAGCGCGTCGCCGTCGTTAACGACCTCTCCACCGGCTTGCACCGCGGCACTGACGAAGGGTGCGTTGTTTCCGACCCGTACGCGGTAGTTCTGGGACGAACTGCGCGCAACGAATTCGCCGACCGGCATCTCCGCAATGAGACGCCCCTTGCCGATCACCACCAGTTGGTCGGCCGTGAGGGCCATTTCGGCCATTAGGTGACTAGAAATGAATACGGTTCGACCCTCACTGGCCAGTGACTTGCACAGGGTCCTCATCCAGCGGATCCCTTCGGGGTCCAAACCGTTGGCCGGTTCGTCGAGCAAAATGACCCCGGGGTCACCCAGGAGGGCGGCCGCGATACCGAGACGTTGGCCCATGCCGAGCGAGAACTTGCCCACGCGCTTTTTCGCCACCGACGTCAGTCCCACGATCTCCAATACTTCGTCAACCCGACTGCGACGTATGTCGTTGTACTGCGCGAGAGACCAGAGGTGCACGTAGGCGGAACGTCCCGGGTGGATGGCGCGAGCTTCGAGGAGTCCCCCGACTTCGCGCAGCGGCCAGCGCAGATCGTGGTACCTGCGTCCCGCCACCGTGACCGTTCCGGCGTTGGGGTGATTGAGGCCCATAATCATCGACATCGTTGTTGATTTGCCTGATCCGTTGGGGCCGAGGAATCCCGTCACTTTGCCCGGAAGTACGTCGAACGTGAGGTTAGTGACGGCCGTGACCTTGCCGAAGCGCTTAGTCAGTCCTCGAGCTTCGATCACTTACACCAACCTAGTCGCGCGGCGTCGAACTGTTTAAGGCGCCCTCGTTCGACCGACTTTGAAAGAGTCCCGGGGTGAGTCGCCATACTCGTGAAAGAGTCAACCCTTGCGGTGAGTAAGTCATTAGGTAACGTGGTGGCGTGCCCGGAAGTTGCGCGCTTGGCGCCTACCCTTTCCACGGGTTTCGGTAGCGGAACCGTGGGGGGCTCGACGCCCGTTGAGTCTCTGCACGTACTGGGGTGCGCCGGTTCGTCGTACGCGGGCCGCGCCGGCCCACCCTGCTCGAGCTACCTCGTGGAGATGGGCGGCCGCGCTCTCCTGCTCGACTGCGGTTACGGCTCCCTAGACGCACTAAGTGCTCTGGTGAACAGTCGCGCGTGCGCGCTTGACGCGGTCATCTTGACCCACTCTCACGCAGATCACGCGGGCGACCTTTTCGCTTTGTTGGAGCGAGGCGACCTGTGGCGTGGTGCGCCGCTGGTGGTGGCTCAACGCGAAACAATTGACCACGTGGGCTATCGCGTCGGGTCCGGCGCCTCGACGTACGTCGAAGCACGTGACGGCGGTTGCGTAACGGTGGGCGACGTGGCGCTTCGATTTTCCAGCACTGACCACCAGGTGGCGACGGTCGCGGTGGCGGTGAGTGCGGGTGCTACGCGCCTGGTGTACTCGTCGGACACCGGACCGCGGTGGCGCCCACCACCGGCCCACGTGGGGGCGTCGCTGGCGATTGTGGAGTGCACTCTCTTTCGGCGCCGCGATCGCGACTCGCCCTATCACCTCGACGGGAGCGAAGCGGCCGCGCTGCTTAGGTACTTGTCGCCGGCGCGCGCACTCGTGACCCACGTACCTCCGGGCGAATCAGTGAGCGCGCGCGTCGAAATCGTTGGTCGTTGGTCGAAGAGCGCCGAAACGGAAGCGGCCGTAGCGGGACTGCGCATTGATCTCGTTCCGTAGCCCGGCGACGGGCAGTATCGTTCATTGCCGAGACGAGTAAGGGATCTAGTGGTGCCCGAGGGATCAAATGGCGGCGAGGCCGCGCGAGCCTGGGCCGACGCATTAGCGGCGTGGGCGATTCCCGACGATATTGTGCGCGCTGCGCCCGAGAGCCCCTGGATTCATCCCCCGGAGATGTTCGTCGCTCCGGAGGAGATCGCGGACAGCCCATCTCACGAGCGCGCCCGCGACGTCGTCGCCCCCGGAGGGAGTGTGCTGGACGTGGGTTGCGGTGGGGGAGTCGCGGCGTTCGCGATCTGTCCTCCGGCCACCGACGTTGTGGGTGTTGACCAACAACCAGAGATGCTCTCACTCTTTGCGGCCACGGCCGAGCGGCGGGGGGTGAAAGCGACGACGGTCCTTGGTCAATGGCCGGACGTCGCCTCGCGAGTCCCGCCCGCCGACGTCGTCACGGCCCACCACGTCGTCTACAACGTCAGTGACCTGGAGCCCTTTCTACGCGCGCTCGACGACCACGCCCTTGCGAGAGTCGTGTTGGAACTGCCCGACGCCCACCCACTCTCGGCGATGAACGACGCGTGGCAGTACTTCTGGGGTCTAGAGCGACCGAGCAAGCCAACGGTGGACGACTTAATGAACGTGATCGCCGACTGCGGATTCGCGGCTCAGCGCCGCAGTTGGACTAGCGCTCCTCGCGGGACCGTCGAATTGGAGCGAATGGTCCGCTTTACGCGAATTCGACTCTGCTTACCCGAGTCGCGCGACGACGACGTACGCGACTACTTGGGCGCTCACCCCGTGAGTCGCTCGCGTGACCTGTCGACGATTTGGTGGGACCACGCTCCGTCTGGGTGAAGTCGTCGCGAAGGTTAACGTCGCGCTAGGGCAATCTCTCACGGGGACATCGCGGGACAGCCGACGTTTCCGAGGTCGATGGTCTGGATTCTCGACGTGGCGCGCGCCGGCGGCCCGCTCGGAGTCAGGAAGCCCCGTAACCCCCGGGGACCCGGCGTTACGTGCCAGGCGCCGCCTTGGTTCTGGGTCGTCGTTAAAGCGCCACCGTAGAGGGCGCGGGCGTGCGCGAGGTTGTCACCAATGCGTAAGCCCCTTGAGGTTGCCCCGCCGGGCTCGCCGACCGGCCCCAGGGAAAATCCAACAACGCGGGCGCGAAAGACGTAAAGTTCAAAACCCCGCCAAGACGCGACCGCGTCTAAGCCGCAGTTGACGAGGCCGGGCGTCGGTGCCAGGGGCTTCGAAGCACGACCGAGTAGGTGGTCGAAGGTTCGGGCGGCTTTCGTCGCGCTCTCGCCCAGGGTAACTCCCGATACCTCGTGAGAGTCAAAGACGATCCGGGTCGGGGAGCTCCCCGCCGGAGGGGCGACCCACCATAGAGTCGCCAAGATGATGAGCGGAACGGCCCGGCGCATCGCTAACACGACTGACTCCCAACTCCTCTTCGCCTCGACGACACTACCGTCATTCGCTTCGCTCGCGTGCGCACTCGCGGTGCCCGGTGTGGTCGTCGAATTGCTAACGTCGCGACATCGACGTCAATTGAAAGGCAGGTACCTTGCGCCGTCTTCGCCTCTTGGGTGCGACAGCCGTGCTGGCGGCGCTGTTCGTAGCCGCCGGAGCCACTAGCGCCGCCGCGGCGAGCTTTACGGCCACGGGCCACTCGATTAGGGCCGTTTTCACGTACCGCGGTACCTTTCCGATGACCCACGACGCGCATCTGCTGATTACGGTGGCGGGCGCGACGCGCTACGACGGCCCGGTCGCCTCCAAGTGGTGTGGTCGCATTTGCTGGCCCAACCAAATCGCACCCGGGCAGCACGTTCTCTCCGTTGCTCGTTTGGAGCGCGGTGGACCCTACGACGTCGTGCTCAGTCTCTACACCGGGGGGGCTCACTGTTGCACGGTCGAACAGGTCTTTAGCCCCAGCCGTACGGGCGCGCCTTACGCGATGAAGGAGTTCGATTTCGGCGACCCTCCGGCGAACTTGCGGGACCTCGGAGTCGGTGGCAGTGGCGTATTCGTTAGCGCGAACGACGCCTTCGCCTACGCCTTCACCGACTACGCAGCTTCGGGGATGCCGCTGGAGGTCGTGAGTTTCTCCGGTGGTGCCTTTCACAACGTGACCCGTAGATACCCGACGCTTATTCGACGGGATGCCGCAATGTGGCTAAGGGCCTTCAACGCGCAATCCGCGACGCACTACAGCGACACGGTGGGACTCGCGGCCGCGTGGGCGGCCGACGAGGAGATGCTGGGACAACACGGCGCGGTGCGATCCTTTCTCTCGCGCGAAGCCGCGGCCGGTCACCTCAATAGCGGCCTGTCTGGAATCTTGCCCAGTGGCGAGCGGTTCGTGTCGGCGCTCTACGTTTTTCTCCGTCGACACGGCTACTCGACCTAGACGCCGCGGGTCCGTCTCTCCGCGCGTTGGCGACCTTTGATCGGTGATGAAGATAGAAGGCGAACCGTGGACTGGCCGGGCCCTAGAGGCAGATGGCCCCGCGAAGCACCACCGCGCGGAAGTCACTCGTCTAGGCGTTCGAAAGTCGCAAACTAAGAAATTGTCCAAGATCCGGTGGCGTTGCCACGGTTCCTTGAACACGAACTTATTTCTGATTGTGTCACCATCGCTGGCGCGGCGTACTCAGCCGGCGTCAAATGGCCGAGAGTCGTCTAGTGTCGTTCGAGGTTGTAGGGGACCTCGAAGTTTTCGAAGGTAGTCGTTTGCAGTTCGGTGCTCACGAGCGAACGTACCGGCCGACGAGGGAAATCAATCTCGCGCATGGGGGCCGCCGAGAGATTCCCTAGTAAAAGTGGACTCGTTGGTTTGGCGGCCTGCGCCGACCTTTGCGTTTCTAATTCGAAGGTGGTGGGGCTGACGTTGCCGTCGCTTGAATACCTCCGTCCGTGGTCGTACCAAGTCAAATACCACTTGACGCCAGTTCGAAGCTCACCCACCGTGGCGAAGACGTGTCGGTAGAAGTACTCGTGCTCGAAGATCTACCAGAACAATTTGGCACTGGTGTGATCTAGCGCGAACCGGTCATTCCCATAGAACGCACGTACTTCAGGGCGTCGCACTTCGCTAGGACTCGGTGGTCGCTGAGCGAACCACGATCTGTTTGAGTCTCGTGAACTCCTCTACTCCGGCGGCTCCACCCTCTTTTCCGTACCCGGACGCGCGAAATCCCCCCACGGGCATCTCCGGGGCGAGGGACAGGTGGTCGTTAACCCACACGGTGCCGAAGTTGAGCGCGGCGCTTATTCCCGTCGCGCGAGAAACGTCTCGCGTCCACACCGACGCCGCCAGGCCGTGCTCGACGTCGTTGGCCATCGCGGTCGCGCTCTCGTCGCCTTCGAAGCGCTGCACCGTGACGACGGGACCGAAGCATTCGCTCTGCACTAAATCGCTTCGTTGGTCCAATTCCGTAACGATCGTCGGCGCGTAGAAGAAGCCAGGGCGATTTACGTTATGGCCCCCCACGACGACTCGCCCGCTGCGGCGGGCTCCCTCGACGAGATCGCTGACCCGATCGCGTTGGCCCTGGGAGATGAGCGGTCCGAGAGTGGTTTCGCGATCGTGGGCGTCGCCGAGCACCGCGTGGGAGAATTGCTCGACGAGGCCCTCGAGGAGGGCGTCGTAAACGGAGCTTTCGACGAGGACGCGCGCCGCCGCCGTACAGTCTTGGCCTGCGTTGTACAGCGCGCTCGCGGCAATGACCGGTATCGCACCGGCGAGGTCGGCGTCGGCGAAGACTACGACCGGCGCGTTACCCCCGAGTTCGAGAATGACTGGTTTGGGGGTGAGGGCCGCCCGCTCGGCGATGCGTCGTCCGGCCCGCGTCGAACCGGTGAAAGTGACCAGGTCGACTAGGGGGTGCTCGACCAAGGCTTCTCCGGCCACGGGACCGCGGCCGTGGATGACGTTGAGGACCCCGGGGGGTAGAACCTCGCCGGCTATTTCGGCGAAGGCGGCCGTCGAGAGCGGGGTCATCTCCGAAGGCTTCACCACGATTGTGTTGCCGGCCGCGAGCGCCGGTGCGATCTTCCAGATGGCTTGCCACAGTGGGTAGTTCCAGGGGGTAATCGCCCCCACGACGCCTACGGGTTCGCGCCGTAGGTGAAAGGAGCGGCCGGCGACGTAATCTCCGCCCCCCTGCGCCGAGGTGACGCGTCCGGCCCCAGCGAAGTGACGAAACGCGTCGGCGATGGCTGGGAATTCGACGTCGTGCGCGGCCGTAAAGGGCTTGCCCGCGTCACTCACTTCGAGGTCGGCCAAACCAGCGAGGTTGCGCTCCAGAAGGTCGGCGACCCGGTGAAGTAGGTTCGCCCGGTCACTCGGGGTACGCGCCGACCAAGCCGCGAAGGCCCCTTTCGCGGCGCGAACCGCGACGTCGACGTCGCGGTGGCTCGACGCCGCTACCGTCGCCACGCGCACGGCTCGCGAGGGATCGAAGACTTCGATGACGTCGTCGGATTCCGCGCGCCGCGGCGCGCCATTAACGAAGTTCTCGACGATAGTCTCCGGCTCGCTATCCACTTCTTCTCCTCGGGCTCGTTGGTCTCAGGCCAAAGTAGCGGACTGGTGGACGATCCTCTATTCGACGGGAATCTCCTTGTTGATGAGGCCGAGGTCGATTCCCTGGCGCTTTCGTACGACGCGCGCTACGACGTAGACCACGATCGCCAGTACGTACAGCAGGGCCATAAAGACGAGGGAACCATGATTGTTCACGCCGTAGGCGCTGTTGGTCATCCACTCAATGAGGTTGTAAATCACCAGCGCCATGGTTACCAGTCCGGCGACGGGCACAATGGGCACTCCCAGCACCTTGAACCGGCTGGCCGCTGAGGAGGCCCACAGCTCGGGCTTGCGCCAGGGCAAGATGACGACGGCGAAGGCGCTGACCAAGTACGTCACCGCGATGACCAAGGTCGCGTCGAGGGTGTAAGTGGCGAACTTTACCCAGTAGGAGTAGACCGCGCTGAGGGCCACCGCCGGTAGGAGCATTAGGTATAGCGACGCCATCGGCACCTTGCGCTTCTCGGATACAGAGGCTGCGGCGTCGGGCAGAACTCGGTCGAAGGCCGCGGCGAAGATGACGCGCGTTGAGGAGAGAAAGAGCGTGCCCACCCAGCCGAAGAACCAGAGACTCATCAGCAGCAGCAGTATGACCTGGAAAGTGGCGTTGTGCACCAAGAATCCGGCCAGCATCATCGGGTAGGGCCAGATTGGTATAACCGCGTGGCCGGCCCAGTAGACGGCGTTGGCGTTGTTGTAGAAGTTCCACCCGAAGGTCTTCAGCATGAGTAACAAGAAACCAACCGAGAGCAGAACCGTCAGCCAGAGCCCGGTGAACATGCCGGTGAAAACCCTTCGGAAGTCACTCGCTCCGCGGACCTCACCGTAGAGGGTCGAACCCCAGTTCGGCCACAGCAAGTAGAACATCAGCATCGGCACCAGCAGCATGCTCGCCCCGAACGCGTTTAGACCGAAGGCCGGTGCGGCGTAGTGGATGGAGTGGGCCGCGCTCTGGGTTGCGCCGTAAGCGTTATTGATGCCGAAGATCTTGTGAGATTCGAGGTTCAACGACGAGACGAAACTGGAGTGCGAGTGAATAAGGAGCAGGACCGCGATAACGCCGAAGCCGATCATGCCACCGAGAAAGCACCACTTTTGGATTTTGGCGTAGCCGCCCATGCCCAAGGAGACGAAGGCCCCGGCGAGGGCGATCGTAATGACGCATATCGTCATCGTTCCGTTGTGGGATCCGAAGTAGGTCGCTAGTCCCTTGGCCCCAATGGTGTAGAGAACGGGTTGAAAAAGTTCGACGTTGAGCACGGTTCCGTAGATGGGGGCCCACAACCACAAAATGAACCACCACCCAGTCGTCGCGAAGACGAAGCCGACCGGCCCACCGAGAATGCGACTCTGCCAGACGTAGTCGCCGCCGGCCCGGGGAATCGTCACGATCAGCCCGGTGTAGGCCACCACCAAAAAGGAGACCCACACGGCCGAGATGAGTACGGCGGTGAGTAACTGACCCTTGGGTATGAATGAGTTGAAGGAGAATTCGTAGATCCCCAACGTGATGATGTTGGTCGATAGGCAGGCGTAGATGATGGCGTCGCGCACCGACCAGCCCCGCACGAGCCCCGTCGCCTTGCGCAGGAATAGCGTGGGTGTATCCGACCCACCGCGCGCCCCGCCGACACCGCCGGACTCCTCTTTTATTGCCACGACTCCCCCTTCGTTGTGTGTTGGTGTTTCCTTCGTCAGCCATTGACGAGGATGTACCTCGTTAACTTCTTCTTCTTTTCGTTGAGATCGATAACCGCGCCTTGGAGAACGCCGTCGGTGTAGACGCTGCCGGGATTGATCGCTAGGGTCCGCCCCATCTTCTTCACCCCGCGACTTTCGTGGATGTGCCCGTGGACCGACAAAAGTGGTTGGTGTTCGGTGATCGCCGCGGCGACGGCGCGCGAGCCGACCGGCTCCATGACGGCCCCGCCGTGCTTTGGACGCAACGTTTCGTCGAGCGCCGGGGCGTCGTCGAGACCCGAGTTATAAGGGGGCGCGTGAAAGTTGAAAATCGCCCGACTCATGTCGGGGATCTGTACGGTCAGCTCGTCGATCCTTCGGGCGAGGTCTTCCTCCGACCCCTCGCGGAAGGTGTTCCACGGAGTGGGGTTGGTGTAGCCCATGGAGGCCAGGTAAAACCCGTCCAGCTCGACGACCTTGCCTTCCGTGAAGTTGACGTGGGGCGCTGACTCAATCACGTTGTCAATGTCGAAAGTGTCGTCGTTGCCCCCGTTGAGGTAGCAGGGGATCTTGCCGGCGTCGAGTTTGGTGTCGGCCATGTCTAGCCATCGATCGAGCGTATGAATCATTTCGTCGGTGAATCTCCGGTCGATCGAGCCGTCCGCTTCATTGAGGGAGAGTAGCTCTTCCTGGGAGATTCGAGTGGGGTAGAAACCGCGGTTACGAATCTGTGACTCGACGTTTCGTACTTCCTCTTCGCTCTCGAGGTGGTGGGTCACTCCGGCGAAGGTCACGTCGAATCCGCCCGCGCCAACGACGATCGGTACCATAACTTTTCCCGTGAGGTCGCCACCTAATATGACGAGGTCGGCGCGATAGAAGGCGGCCGCGTTGAGGAACTTACGCCAGCAGATCTCTGATCCGTGAATATCGGTCGCGAAGAAGATTCGCACCCGTTACCCACCCCCATTTCGCCAGCCGTGAATTGACCGTGGTCAAGTTGCGCGACTCGGTCGCGCTATTCCTACCACAGTGACTCGTGAGGGTCAAGCGTTCTGCTCAGTGCGCAACTTCTTCGGGCAGTTCGTACCAGCGAAGTCGGTCACCTATTTTGGCGCGCATCTTCCAAGTCACGCTCTTGGGCGTCGTGTGAGCGACGTCGAGGAGAGACTGTGCGTTCGCTAGTACGTCGAATTGGGCGGTGGGGGGCCGTAATTCGGGACGCTGTTCCACAATGTGAGTGAGCTTCTCTAGGTTACCGGTGACGGTGCGCCACCACCCCCAGTCGCCCCCAACGACTTTGGCGAAACGCCCGGCGTCGATCCCGGTCCCGGTGGGTTCCCCCGGCGCGCCGACGACCCCGTACGCCGAAAGGAGGTGAACGCAGTCGTGGGCGTCCTTTTCGTTCAGTTCCACGATCTGTAGTTTGGTCAGCAGCAGGTCGACTGCGTCGAGCGTAATGGGCAGGGCGGAAAAGCGCGGGCGAAAGTCGAGGGTGTGGCACATGGTGAGTTGGTCGACCATGACGTCAATTGGTCGACCCGAGGGTGCCGTAAAGTACATCTGGCGCTCACCGTTCAGGGCGTTAAATCGACGATCCGCCTCACAGCCGGCGGCCTCTAAGTGCGCGGCGACGGCCTTTCTTCCTTTAGCGAGGCAGGCGAAGTCGATGTCTTGGTCGCGCCGTACGCGCGGGGTGAAGTCGGGGCACAAGACGCGAACCGCGAGCCCCCCGAGCAGGCGGAGCTGGACGTTCGCCGCCGCCGCCCCTTCGGCCAAACGGCGCGCCTCCCCCAGTGGGTCGCCGTCGGTACCGACGAGATCGAGGTCGTTGCCTTCTGACACGGGAGCCCCTCTTTCGTTAAGTCAATCTAGGTCACGGGGCGGCGCGGCAACTTCGGGCCGCTGTGAAGTGGAGCCCGCCGCTGTCGCGCTCGGGGGCGGTGGCGCCACGGGCGTCGCGTCGGGGGAGAGAAACTGACGGAGTAGGGCCTGTCGCCAAAGTTCGGTTTCGCGTAGCTGATTGAAAGTGAAGACGTGCACACCCGCGACCCCGGCGTGGGGGTCACCGACGGTACTCGCCACCCCCCGCAGGAGGCGCGAGGGATCGTAGCCACCCGGAGCCCCCATATGAAGTAGCCAACTACGGTGTTTCATGAGAGTTCGCGTTGACTCGCCCACCCCGATTTTGGTCGCCATTCGTAACAACTTGGTCTGTTCGACGGGTCCCGCGAGGCCAAAGTAGAGGGGGAGCGTGACCCCACGTGCGCGCAGACGCTGCGCCCAGGCCCGGATGGTCGGTGCGCTGAAACAGAGATTGCTGACGACGTACGTGGCGTAGTGGCGCTTGTCCCACATCGCTTGAACCGTTACGTCGTCGGGAATAGTGGGATGACTTTCGGGGTAGCCGGTGATGCCGACGTCGCGAAACGGACGGCCCAGTCGATCGAGGTCGTGCAGCAGCTTCAGAGAACTGTCGTATCGCCCACGGGGGGGGTCGGAGTCCCCGGCGGGAACGAAGACGTCGTTCACGCCGAGTGCGACGAGCCGTTCACAGATATCGGTGAGGTGTTTAAAGTCGATGACTAGTCGGGCCGATAGGTGCGGCACGACCCGGAACCCCTGGGCGCGCAGTTGTTCGGTCAGGTCCCACGACGGCTCGAGCCCCTTCGTTGGCGACGCCGTGACGGTTACCGTGACGGTGCGGGGCACTTCGGTGACGACCTTGTCGGCGATGGACGCCGTGGGAATTACTTCGTAGCGGGGCGCCACCAGCGCTGGTGCCACGGTGCGCAGCGCGCTACGCACGAACGTACCGTTTACCGTCGGGCGCGACCGTGGCGCGAGTCATTAACCGCTCGAGTTCGACCTCCAGCCCCCCGACGCCCACGTCAATGATCTCGAGGGGTAGCGCAAACAAAGATTCGATCCTTCGGGCCTCTCGCTCGAGCGTCTCGCTGCGCCGCCCGGCCAACCAGACCAGTCGCCGGTAGTGAGCGAAGTAGTCGTCCCACAGTTCGGGGTGGCGATCTAGTCCAAGTTCGGCGATAACGGTGCGGCGAAAACTCCGTAAGAGAAAGTCGGTGAGCAGGTAGGTGCCGGCCTCTCGGGCGAAGAGCCGTTCTATCTCTTTCGGACCGGCTAACACGTCGTAGCAGTGGAGGCCCCCGAGGCGTAGCAACCCGCGTCGCGCGCACAAGTCGTCGAGGGCCCCGTAAGTTCCACAGTCGGCGTACCCCAAAACGACCTTCCTTCCTCGGCGCTCCAGGGAGTCAACCAGGCTCTCTACCCGAGCGGTAATGAGGTGGGGCCGGTTGTGTAACAGCGCCGGGAGCGCGTGAACCTCGACGGGCCACGCGCGACGCGAGACGATCTCGCGAACGTCCCCGGCGAGAGCGCCACAGGCGACAATGGCCCAGGCCGTTCCCGTTGGCTCAGGCGGGAAAAGCCAACTCGTCGACGAACCGGTCGTTAAAGTCTCCGCGGTCGGACAGCTCGACATACTCCACCTCCTCCAGTAACGCCATTGCGCCCCGTCGCTCGCGCAAACTGAGCAGCGCCATTTTCGCACCTTCGCCCGCGACGTTCCCGGCGCTCACGATGCGCAGGAGCGGCAGATTGGGAACCAGTCCCAACCGAACCGCACTCGCCGCGGAAAGGTAACTCCCGAAACTGCCCCCTAGCAGAACCTGTTGAATATCATTTACGGCCACGCCTGCCTCTTCGAGCAATATGCGCCAACCCGTGGCGATCGAGGCTTTAGCGAACTGCAGTTCGCGCACGTCGCGCTGAGAGAGGAAAATCGACCGCGTCACGTCGCCGACGTCGCCATTCCAGTGCAGAACGAAGACGCGTAGATCGTTCCACTGGGTAAGTCGCGACGCGACTCCGGGCGCCAAACTCGCGGCGACCTCGTCGGTCACGAAACGACCGCTCGGATCGATGAGCTTTAACTGAACGAGCTCGGCCACGACGTCAACGAGGCCAGACCCGCATAGCCCAGTCGGGTCCTCGTCACCGATGACGCCGAGTTGGACGTCGTCGCTCGTTATCTTGACCGTTTCAATCGCGCCGGGGGCGGCGCGCACGCCGCAGCGGATAGCGGCTCCCTCGAACGCGGGGCCGGCCGGTGCGGCCGTGGCGAGTAGTCGGTCACTGTTGCCCAGTACGACTTCGCAGTTGGTCCCAATGTCGAGAAAGAGCCGTAACCGAGAGTCACGGTCCATTCCCGAAGCCAGCAGTCCCGAAACTATGTCTCCGCCCACGTAGGCGCCCAGTGCGGGAAAGAGTACGGCGCGCGCGCGCTGGTGGACCGCGACCCCGAGATCGCTCGCCAGTACGTCGGGGAAGAGCGCAGCCGTCATGATGAACGGTGCCACTCCGAGCGACTCGGGGTCGAGTCCTAGGGCTATGTGGGTCATCGTGGCGTTGCCCGCGAGTGCGATCTCGTAGACGTTGTTCGGATTTACGCCCGCGTCTTCGCACACGCCTTGGGCCAGTTCGTTGAGGGTTTCGTGGGCCAAGCGCGTCAGTTCACTTAGCGTTCGCGCGTCCATCATGATCGCGCTGATCCGCGTAATCACGTCCGCTCCGAAGGGTTGCTGCTTATTGAGCATCGAGCGAACGGCGAGCGGTGCGCCGGTCGCCAAATCGAGCAGTGTCGCGACCACGGTCGTCGTACCGAGGTCGAAGGCAATTGCGTAGGTCGTTTGGGTGGTGTCGCCGGCCTCCACCGCCACGAGAACGTCATCGACGACCACCGCCGTCACGCGATAGTCGCTACGTCGAAGGACTGGCCCGAGCGTGCGCAGTACGTCGAGCTCGGCCCGCACCTCGAGATCGTCCAAACACGCGGTGAGTCGGTCGAGGTCGGTAGTCTGGTCGGCCAGTGAAGGTGGGGTGAGTTCGACGAAGCGTTTCTGGACAGCCGGACGAAGTATTACGCGCCGCCCGACCCCCACCGTCGCGGCCTTTGGCCGGGTCGCGAGCGGTGGGACGTCGACGCGCAGGTCCGACGTGACGTCGACGCGACAGGCCAGTCGCCACCCACGTTTCAGCTCTTCGACCGTGAATGCTCGCGTGTCGAGCGCAGTAACGGGCGCCGTTCCCTCGATAACGCGTACTTTGCACTTTCGGCACGTTCCGTGGCCGCCGCAAGTGGAGTCGATGGCGACCCCATTCCAACTGGCGGCGTCGAAGAGAAAGACGTGGGGCGGTACGCGAACCCGCTGTCCCGCCGGTTCGAAGATCAGATCGAATCGTCCCCGTGGAGCCGTAGCGACTTCTGGCGGCGTCGCGGCGTCCACCGGGCCGCCGCTCATCACGACTCGCCGGCGGCTCGTTGCGAGCGGTGCGCCGCTATCCACGCCCCGCCCCAGGGATCACGATCGAGGAGAAGGTCGCCCGCGCGAACGGCCCGCACGAGTTCACTGGAACGGGCGTCCATAATGGCGCTCGTGAGCCCGGCTCGCATTGCGAGGGGTAGAAAGACCGCCCCGAGGGTGGCGCGATCGGGCATCCCGAAGGATACGTTCGAAGCGCCGAGGGTCATGTTGACCCCCAACTCGCTCGCGATGAGTTCGATAGTTTCTAATGTCTTAATCACCAGCGAAGTATCGGCGCCGATGGGCATGGCCAAAGGGTCGATGAGCACATCTTCCAGCGCGATTCCGTACTCGGTGGTGGCGACGGTGACGACCTTGCGAGCCAGTTCGAGCCGTCGCTCGGGATCGTAGGGAATTTCGAACTCGTCGTTCGGAAGCGCGATAATCGCCGCGCCGTGACGTTTAACTAGCGGCAGTATCGCCGCCAGACGATCGTCTTCGGCCGTGACGGAGTTGACGAGCGCCTTGCCTTGATACGTAGATAAGCCGGCCTCGAGGGCTTCGATGACCGACGAGTCCAAGCACAGCGGAAGGTCCGTGAGTTCTTGGATCATGGTTACCGCTTGGACCATGAGTTCCACTTCGTCGGCCAGTGGAACCCCCATGTTGACGTCGAGCACGGTGGCGCCTCCGGCGACCTGTTGCGCGACGTCCAGGGCGATGCGCGACAGGTCCCCGGCGCGAAGTTGTTCTTGAAATATTTTCCGCCCGGTGGGGTTGATGCGCTCGCCGATGACGCAAAAGGGCTGGTCCGGCCCGATTACCACCTCTCGGGTCGGCGAAGAAATAACTGTGTGCACGCCGGCCTAAGCGACCGCGACCGAGCGCCGACGCGCGAGCAGGTCTTTGGCCAATTTGACCGCCGCCGAGGCGTCGGCCGCGTAGCCGTCGGCGCCCACGGCGTCGGCGTACTCCTGCGTCACTGGGGCCCCTCCGACCATCACGATGACCTCGTTACGCAGTCCGGCCTTTTCGAGTGCGTTCATGTTGGCCTTAAACATGGGCATGGTCGTAGTGAGGAAAGCGGAGAACCCCACGATGTCGGGCTTGTGCTCGACGATGGCCTCAACGAACCTTTCGGGCGCGACCTGGACGCCTAGGTCGATTACGTGAAAGCCGGCTCCTTCGAGCATGATGTCGACGAGGTTTTTGCCAATGTCGTGGACGTCACCTTTGACCGTACCCATGAGAAAGGTACCAACCGGTTCGACGCCGGTGGCGACCATGAGGGGTCGCAGTACCTCTAGGGCGCCGGCCATAGCCCGTCCCGCGATTAGCATCTCGGGTACGAAAAAGTCCCCACGCTCAAAGCGAGCGCCCACCTCTTCGAGCGAAGGGATCAACGAGTCGAAGAGCAGAATCTCCGGAGTGAGTCCCATCGCCAGGCCCGCGTTCGTCAGTTCCAAAACGACTGGCGCGTTGCCGAGCAGCGTAGCCTCGTACATCTGCTTAAGTAATTCCTCTTGGTTCACGCCGCACCCTTTCCCTTGAGTTGGTACCCGAGCGTTCTCGAGAGCTTCTCGGCTACTCGCGCACAACTCGCCCCGACTTGGCGCACCTGCGTGGGCCTAAGGCGGGTCGAGGGACCCGAGACCGACAGGGCGGCGACCGCGACTCCGTCCGCGCGTCGAATGGGGGCGGCCACGGCGATCAGCCCGATTTCGAGCTCCTCGTTCGCGACGGCGTAGCCGCGGCGACGACTCGTGGTGAGGTCTCGCTCGAGCGCACCGCGCGATGTGATCGTCGAGGCCGTGAGTCGTTCGAGGCGGCCCTTGGGGAGCGACGCGGCACCCGCGAACAACAGCGCCTTACCCAGAGCGGTACAGTGCACGGGCTCAGAACGTCCCAGCCAATTCGTGCCGCCCAGGACGTAGCGACTGTCGATCTGGGCTATTTGCACCACCGCGCCGTGCCGTATGACGCCGAGGTTGACCGTCTCGTGGGTTAGCTCTGAGAGCTCGTCGAGGTAAGTGATCGCCGCCGCGACGAGGTCGGTCTCGGGATTCGCCCGCAGTGAGTACCGAACGAAAGCGGCCCCGGGGACGTAGGCGGAACTGTCGTCTCGGCGCAGCATTTCGCTTCGCTCGAGTGCCCCCAGTATCCGAGAGGCCGTGCTCTTGGCGAGTCCGGATGTCCGGACTAGTTCCGCGAACGCGACGGGCTCAGGGGCGTCGACGACGTAGCGCAGCAACTCCGCGGCGCGGTCGATGGCCTGGGACCCGGAGGGCCGACTGCTGGCGCGCTCTTCCACGGGTTCCATAGTACAGTACATTGTTCTACAATGTGAATCGCGGTCAACGAACGCGGGGTTGGCGTTCGTCGTAGCGTGGAGGAGTGGCATGTTCGTCAACCAGATGGCCCGTTACGAACTGCTCTCGAGAGACGCCATAGACGTTCTAGATAAGGGTTGGCGCCGCATCGTGTCGGAGATAGGGGTTCAGTTCGCCAAGGCGGAGGCGACGGAACTCTTCGCTAAGGCGGGTCAGCGCGTGGAGGGACAGACGGTCTATTTGGACCCCGAGTTCGTCCTTGAGCAAATAGCGAAAGCGCCCAAGGAGTTTGACGTTCAGGCCAGGAATCCCAGTAACTCCGTACACGTGGGCGGTGATCACATGATTTTCAGCGGCGTGTACGGGCCACCATTCGTGCGCGCCGGAAACGTTCGTCACGACGCAACGATGGCCGATTTTCGCCGCTTCACGATGTTGGCGCAGAGCTTTCCCGAGCTCGACTCGGCCGGTGGTGTGATCTGTGAACCCAACGACACGCCGCTCGACTCGCGTCACCTCGACATGATTTACGCACTCGCGACGCTCAGTGACAAGTACTACATGGGCAACGTGGTATCGGGTCCCAACGCCATCGACACGATAAAGATGACCGAAATTCTCTTCGGCGGACCCGGCTCGATTGACGAGACGCCGGCCACGATATCGCTCATCAACTGCAACTCGCCCTTACGTTGGGACGACCGAATGCTCGACGCGCAGTTCGAGTACAACCGAGCGAACCAGCCCGTGATTTTGACCCCGTTTCTCCTGATGGGTGCCATGTCGCCGGTGACCATCCCGGCGGCGCTCGTCCAGCAACTCGCCGAAGCACTCTCGGGAATCGCGCTGGCCCAACTCATTCGTCCCGGCTGTCCGGTTATTTTCGGATCCTTTCTGTCGAACATCGACATGCAGTCCGGTTCGCCAACTTTCGGCACGCCCGAGTCGGCCATCGGTCTGCTCTGCACGGGCCAGTTGGCGCGCCACTTCGGACTGCCCTTCAGGACCGGTGGGGGGTTGACCTCCAGTCAGAGCCCTGACGCCCAGTCGGCCTACGAGGCCCTTATGACGATGATGCCGACGTTTCTCACGGGTACGAACGTGGTGATGCATTCGGCGGGTTGGCTCGAGAGCGGGTTAGTGAGTTCCTACGAGAAGTTCATCATCGACATCGAGATTCTCAAAATGTTGCGCGTCGAGTTCACCCCCCTGGAGATTGACGAAGCGGCCCTCGCCTTTGACGCCCACTTGGAAGTCGGGCACGGGGGACACTTTCTGGGCGCCGAGCATACGATGACGAGATTCCGCGACTGCTTCTATCGTCCCACTCTCTCCTCGTCGAAGAACTTTGAGCGCTGGTCCCGTGAGGGGGCGCTCGACGCCGCGGCGCGCGCCACCGTTATCTACCAGAAGGTTCTCGACGAGTACGTGGAGCCACCGCTGGACGACGCGGTGCGCAGCGAACTCGAAGAGTACGTATTGCGGCGCCGCGCTGAGTTGGGTGACTGAGGCGGCGCGTGGTGCACGTTGATGATTGGGCGCGGCGAGCGCTTTGCGGGGAGGACTAACGCGAGTGCAGCTAATTAGATCTTTGGGTGACGGTTACGAGAGTGCGATAGGAGAGAAACGGTGAGCCTCGACCAGACGAGTACGCGGGCGCGCGCGGTCATTATCGGAGCGGGCATTGTCGGAAATAGCTTGGCCTTTCACCTCGCGCAACTGGGCTGGCGCGACCTGGTTCTCGTTGATAAAGGGCCAATGCCCAATCCGGGAGGTTCGACTGGGCACGCGTCAAATTTTATCTTCCCAGTCGACTACTCCAAAATGATGAGTGAACTGACGGCCGATAGTACTCGCCAGTACAAGGAGCTGGGTGTCTTCATCCAAAGCGGTGGCGTGGAGGTGGCGCGCACCGTCGAGCGCGGCCAGGAGTTGCGCCGTCGGATGTCGGCGGCGACGGCTTGGGGGGTGCCGTGCGAACTGCTCACGCCCGACCAAGTGGCCGAGCGCGTACCGTACCTTGACCCCAGCACAATTCTGGAGGGGTTGTACTTTCCCACCGTGGGTGTCGTGGACTCGCTGCGCGCGGGAACGTTGATGCGTGAACGGGCCCAGGAACTGGGTGCTCTGCGAGTCTTAGCTAATACGGAAGTTCTCGACGTGGTAACCGATCTCGATCGCGGGGCCGTTACCGCGGTGCGCACCACCGCGGGCGAGATCGAAACGTCCGTCGTAGCCGTGTGTTGCGGGGTGTGGAGCCCCCGAATCGCGGCCATGGCCGGGGCCACGATTCCGCTGACGCCAATCGTGCACCAAATGATCAGCGTTGGTCCGGTACCGCTCTTCGCCGATACCGTCGGGGAGATCGTCTACCCGATCGTTCGCGACATGGATACCAACATGTACGAGCGACAGCACGGGGGGGACTTAGAAGTTGGCTCCTACGCCCATCGGCCGATTGTCGTCGCCCCCGAAATGATCCCCTCGATCGAGGAGTCGGCTCTCTCGCCAACGGAGATGCCCTTTACTAAAGAGGACTTCGATCCCCAATTGGGTGACGCTCTCGAGTTGATGCCCGAACTTTTGGGGGACGAACGAGTCGGGGTTCGCTACTCCATCAACGGGTTGATTTCGATGACCCCCGACGGTCACCCCGTTTTGGGCGAGACGCCCGAGGTGAAGGGGCTCTGGTCCGTCGCCGCCAGCTGGATCAAGGAGGGCCCCGGTATCGCGCGGGCCGTGGCCCAGTGGATGAACGGAGAAGTTCCCGGGATAGACCTGCACGAAGCGGACGTGGCTCGCTTTTACGACCACCAACGCACGCGCGCCCACGTGGAGGCCCGCGCTCGCGAAGGATTCAACAAGATGTACGGAATCGTCCACCCCGCGGAGCAGTGGGAGTCGCTGCGCCCCACGCGTCGCAGTCCCGTTTACGAGCGTGAACGCGAGCTCGGGGCGGTCTTCTTCGAAACCATGGGTTGGGAGCGGCCCTACTGGTACGAGAGCAACGCTCCTCTCCTCGAACGCTTCGGCGACCGCGTGATGCCCCGTGAAGGGGAGTGGGAGTCGCGGTGGTGGTCACCGATTATTAACGCGGAACACCTCGCGTTGCGCGAGTCGTGCGGGCTCGTAGACCTGTCCGCCTTCGTCGTACTCGACGTTACGGGTCCGGCGGCACTGGCGTCGCTACAACACTTGAGTGTCGCGCAGCTCGACGTCGCGCTCGGGCGCGTCGTCTATACCTCGATGCTCGACGACCACGGGGGATTCAAGTCCGACTTGACTATTATGAGGCTCGGTCCGGCGCACTTTCGTGTCGTGACCGGTGCCCACACGGGTATGAGCGAGAAAAAGTGGATAGTCGACCACTTGCCCGCGGACGGAACGGCTCAGCTCAGTGACCTAACTTCGGCCTACGCGACTTTCGGCCTCTGGGGCCCGCGGGCCCGGGAGGTACTCGAACGTTGCACCGCGAGCGACGTGAGTCACGCGGGTTTCGCCTTCGCGACGTGTAGGAGAATTGACGTGGCCGGTGTTTCCGTCCTGGCGTCGCGAATCTCCTACATCGGGGAACTGGGTTGGGAGCTCTACGTCAAGGCCGAAGAGGGCGCGAAGGTGTGGGACGCGATCTACGGCGCCGGCGTACCCCTCGGACTCGTTCCGGTGGGTATCGGGGTGTACGCGACGACCGGACGCGTCGAAAAGGGATACCGGGCTCTCGGCAACGAACTGACCGGTGACTACAACATCGTCGAAGCCGGCATGGCCCGCCCCTCGGTGAAGCCCCAAGAGTTCATCGGCAAGGCGGCCTACCTGGCGCAGCGCGACGCGCCGCCCGAACTCGTTCTCTGCACTTTGAGCGTAACCGACCACCGCTCCTCGAGCGGGGTTAAGCGCTACATGCTCGGTGGAGAGCCGATCGTGGAGGAGAGTGGCGCTCGGATCACGGACGCTCGGGGACGACCCGCCTACGTGACGACGGCCGGTTCGGCGCCGTCTTTGGGTCAGCACCTCCTGCTCGCCTACTTGCCCCCCGCTTACGCCGAAGTGGGCCGGACCTTGGGCGTTGAGTACTTGGGCGAGCGTTACCCGGTTCGGGTCGAGGTCGTGGGCGCGACGTCGCTCTTTGACCCGACTAACGCGCGAGTGCGGAGCTGAGTGAACGTCCTCGTGTGCGTTAAACGCGTCGCCATGGTCGGCGCCAAGATCGTCTTGACGCCGGACGGCCGCGACGTTGACGTGAGTCAACTGGGCTTCACCGTCAGTCCCCACGAAGAGTGTGCAGTGGAAGAGGCCGTGCGTATCGTCGAACGGCTGGGGGGAACCGTGACGGTACTGACCCTCGGCCCCCCCGCCGCGGTGGAGCAGCTGCGTGACGCCGCGTCGATTGGGGCAACGAGACTAGTGCACCTAGTAACTGACGGCGAGGAGTTTGACGCACTGGCGACGGCTGAGGTCATCGCCGAGGTCATCCGGTCGCGTGAGGCGAGTGAGGGTGTTTACGACCTGGTTCTCTTCGGCAACGAAGCGGCGGACAGCGGTGACTACCAGGTCGCCGTACGCGTGGGGGCTGCCTTGGGGCGCGGGTGCGTCAACGCCATCAAGCAACTCGACGTCAGCGTCGAGCGAGTCACGGCGCGACGGGAGTTCCGTGGGGGTGACGAGAGTTTCGACCTTTCGGTCCCGTGCGTCGTGGGGGTGAAGGAGGGGATCAACTTGCCTCGGTACCCTTCCCTGCCCGGACGAATGCGGGCCAAGAAGATTGTGGTCGAAGAGAGCCCGGTAGGTGGGCGCTCGTCGACGGTTCGCCGCGTCGCCCTGCGCACCCCGGAAGAGCCTCGACAACGGGCCGAACTGTTGGGCACGGGCACCGAGGGAGCCGAAAAACTTGTTGA
>JAKBAB010000053.1 GCA_021815645.1 Actinomycetes bacterium | reverse complement strand
TCGACAACGGCAGCGCCATCTCCGGCTACACCGTGAGCTTCGACAACACCTCGGCGAACACTTCGGCGACCGACGTCTGTGCGACGTCGACGTCGAGCACCTTGACCAGTTGCACGGTCACTGGACTAATTAACGGCGACAGCTACACCTTCACGGTCGCGGCCATCAACGGCGCGGGCACCGGCAGTTTCTCTGCGCCATCTGGGGTCGTCACGCCCGCTACGACCCCCGGCACACCGACCATCACGTCGGTCGCGGGGGGCAACACTTCGGTCACCGTCTCGTGGAGCACACCCGTCGACAACGGCAGCGCCATCTCCGGCTACACCGTGAGCTTCGACAACACCTCGGCGAACACTTCGGCGACCGACGTCTGTGCGACGTCGACGTCGAGCACCTTGACCAGTTGCACGGTCACTGGACTGACCAACGGCGACAGCTACACCTTCACGGTCGCGGCCATCAACGGCGCGGGCACCGGCAGTTTCTCTGCGCCATCTGGGGTGGTCACGCCCGCTCAAGGAGTGATCGTCACCTTTATCCCTACGAACGCACCGCCGCCCGCGGGGCTGCCCGCGGCGGACTTTGGCACCCCGGTGTCGGGGACGGCGTCGTGTTCCGGCGTCACCACTTTGACCTTGACCTCGGGGGGTGCGACGGCTGTTGTCACGATTCCGTCGTGCGCTCTGCCGGCGGGCACGGTGGTGAGTATCTACCCGATCCTGGCCTCCTCGTCATTGTCGTCGCTACTACCTTCCGGCACGGCTTACGTTTCGTCGTTCGCCGTGTCGTGGTTGACGTTGGCCGGCACGTCACCCGCATCGAATTCCCCCATTACCATGACAGTCACCGATAGCGCGATCGCGCCGGGTGACACCGTTTACCAACTGACCAACGGTGCGTTGACCGCGGTCGCCACGGCGTCGACGGTCGGCACCGTGGCGGTGACATTCAATAGTGATCCCATCTTCGTGTTGAGTGTTCCCAGTCAGGTCGCCCAGGCGCCGCTGTCGATTGTGTCGACTTCCGGTCGGGTAGGCAGTGCGCTCGCGTTGACGACCAGTGGTGGTTCAGGCGGCGGTGCGCTTTCCTTTAGCGTCGTGAACGGAACCGCACGCGGTTGTACCCTATCGGGCGCGTCGTTGCGCGCCACGAGCACCGGTACCTGCGTCGTGACGGCGACGATGGCCGGAGACGCGAGTTACCTGCCCGTTTCATCTTCGCCCACCGCGGTGTCGATGGTTCTGCCGGCCCGGCCGGGAACTGTTCGCGTCGGGTTCGCATCCGGCCGCTCGGCGCTGACGGCTTCGTCGGCGCGTGCTCTCGCCGCGCTGTCACGTCGACTTATCGCGGGGGCGACGTTGACGGTGATCGGTTTCGCGCCAGGTAACGCCCGTCTAGCGCGTGCCCGCGCACTCGTCGTGGCGCGCTTCATAGAGAGTCGGCTCGGCGTCCACGTCGCGGTGCGTGTCGTAGTGAAGACGCGACTTAACGCAGTCGACGCCGTGACTGCGCGTCAGTAGTACATCGCCGCGAGGCTCGATTCATTGAGTCGAGCCTCGCGGCCAAGCGCGTCTCTCTTCTCGGCGTCGTGGGTGGATCTCCGAGCTTGTGCGATAGTGGGTGACGTGGACGACGCCAAGTGACACTGGTAGCGCTTAGGCGGGTGACGCTGCACCAACTGCTAAACGTGCACCGCGGACAGTCCTTACCCGAGGCCATGGTCATCGTGGTAGTCGTTCCCCTGGCCGCACTGGCGTTCTACTGGCTGGTGGTGCGCCGCCAGCGGGGACGCTGAGTAGTGGCGCGCCCGCCGTACTTGCCACTCGACGCGCGCGGGTGGCGCCTCGCGATGGGGCTGCGCCCGCTAAATCTCGACGATTGGCTAGAGCGAGACGAGCGAGCCGCGCACGAACTGGCCCTAAAAGAGGAGTTGCTCTCGCGTCACTACGACGAGGTCGTGGCGACGAACCGCGAGGGCGACGCCGCCAGCGCCGAGTTGCTCGACGAGATCCGGGTGGCGACCGGAGCGGTCGGGACCGGTGTCGCGGGTAGTCAAAGTGGCGAACACCCCATAGTTACCGCCAGCCGACTCGTTCAAGAAGATCTTTGCGTTTTGGTGCGAGAGGACTTATGGCGACTGCGGGCGGCCTGCGTCTGCTTTCCGTCTCGTTGGCGATTGAGCGAGAAGATCGGTACCACGCTGGACGAGATTCACGGCCCCGTGCCGGGCTACGGCGACTCGCTGGCCAGCCCGACCAACGCCCTCTTCGATCGAATGACGCCCGACAAGAGCTATTGGCGCCTCAACTGGACTCTCCTCGACCGGGCGGAACTTCACCAACCGACCGGCGCGCGCGACGCCCCCGTGGGCGAGCTACGGCAGTGGTACTTTCGCGTGGAGCGCCAGACGTTGCGTCAACTGCCCGCGACGCGCGCCGTCGTTTTCACGATTCGCACTTACGTGACGGCGGCCTCAGAGCTCATCGAGCGGGACGGGAACTTCGCTGCCGCTTTAGTGAACGCTATCGAGAGCGCCCCGGAGGAGGTGCGCGCCTACAAGGGTTGGCGCGGGGTCGCCGATCGGCTCCGTGGAGAACTCGCTAGAGGTTCGTGAGGTCCTTGGCGATAGCCACGACCTGCATCTCGTCGGTACCGGCGTAGATGCGAAGTACCCGTGCGTCGCGACTCAACTGTTCCACTCGGTACTGGGCGACGTAACCGTTCCCCCCGAGTACTTGGATTGCGTCGTCGGCGACGGCGCACGCCGCGCGGGCGGCGTAAAGTTTCATGGCCGACGCCTCCGCGAAGGTCGCGGCGACACCGTCTCGGGAGCGTTCGAGGTGGGAGAACACAAGGTTGCGCACGTTGACGCGGGCCACTTCCATCTCGGCCAATTTCAGTTGGATGAGTTGGAACTCACTGATCGGGTGACCCCACAGCTTGCGCTCGCGAGCGTAGTCAATCGCAATCCGCTGGCACTCCTCAATGATGCCGAGCGCCATGGCGGCCACCGCGGCTCGCTCGGAGACGAAATTCTCCCGAGCGCTCGAGCGGCCCGCGCTCGGTGCCCCTTCACTCTCGCCGAGCAGGCGATCGACCCCGACGTGGACGTCACTCATGAAGACGTCGCCGGTGGGCGAAGAGCGTTGACCCATCTTTCTCATCGGCGGCGACTGGGTGAGTCCCTCGAGCCCCGAGTCGAGGACGAAGGGGAGGACGGGCCGTTGTCGAAGGTCCTGGCCCGTGCCGTCGTCGAGCTTTACGTAGACGACGAGGGTGTCGGCGTAGGGGCCGTTGGTGATCCAAGTCTTTTGGCCGTTCAGAACGTAGCCGTCCGCCACGCGGCGAGCGCTCGCGCGCATGCCACCCAGGGCGTCGGATCCCGAGTCGGGCTCGGTAATCGCCCACGCGCCCACTCGATCGAGCGTCATGAGGTCCCGACCCCAACGCTCCATCTGGCGAACCGTGCCGAGGCGGTTGATCGTGCCCGCGGCCAAGGCGACCGATACACCGAGGGACGTCACGAGCCCGGGCGACACGCGGCACAGCTCGATGGTGGGAATGAGGGTGAAAGCGGCGTCGTGAGTTGTCGCCTCGGCCGACGCGCCGGTACGTTTGCGCTCGACCAGGCGGCGAAAGGAGGCCTCGGCGCCGTCACGCAGACCGAAGACTTCGTACATCCGTCGCAGCGTCTGGTACGGGGGTCGGTCCCCGTGTTCGAGTTCGTCGAGGTGGGGACGCACTTCCTCGTCGACGAAGCGCCGCACTACGTCGATGAGCGCGCGATGCTCGTCGCTCCACTCGTACACGTTAAGAACCCACTTTGGCGCGGTCGACGGTCACGACGTTACCGCGTCGCCGTCGCCACTGGTCTGTTCGAGCAGAACGCTCAGCCACGCGCTACGTCCGAAGGCCACAACCACTGGCGCCAGATCCAGCCAGGGCGCCGCGCGCGAGGAGGTCGTAAAGATGACGAGTAACACCACCTCCGCGGCGGTGCGCACGTGACTGGTTCGCCCCAGTCGCGCGGCCACGAGGGCGCCCACCGCGAGGAAGTTGATTCCGGGGATGACGGCGTCAACGGTCCAGCGACCGCGAAGCGCCCGCACGGTCTCGGCGCTAACGAATGAGCCGACGGTGAGCAGGGCCGTCGCGAGTCCGCTGGCGGTGACCGCGAACCACTGCGGAGTCGGGTGGGCCGTGCCCGGCCAGTGCACCAGGACGTTCACCATCAGCGAGAGACCGCCAACGACCCCCACGACCCCTACGCGCAACATCCGTTGCAGCGCCAGCGCCACCGCCCCGTCCCCGCGCCCCACGTCCGCCGTGGCCGGACGCCCGTAGTCTCGCGTGACGTGGGACCACTGGGTCCCCGTCCACACCCGCCACCGCCGTTGACCGGAGGGATCGGGGTACCAGCCGGGCGGTACGCCGTTCGCCATACTCACCCCCCTAGCCTCCCATAGGGCCGACTCGTCGCGGGTCCGCCTACGTCGGGGTATCGGCGAGCAGGGTCGTCACCGCGATGGCCGCGCACTGACTCGCTCCGCAAGCTACGTCCACCAGTGGCGAGGGCACGTAGCGCAGTCGCGCCGCGACGCTTCCACCCCCCGTAATGGTCGCTAACCAAGGACCGGAGCCGTGGGCCCCCACGGCGAGGCAGCGTTGGGCCGCCGTGCACGCGACGGCCGTTGTCGGTTCGCTTAGGACCGAGGCGTCGTAGACGCGAAAGAGTGAGTTGGTGCGCACGAACATCGAGCCGTCGACGGTGGTCGCCACGGCGACGCAGTGCTGGGCCCCGCACGTCAACGAGTGCAGCGCCGACCACGACGAGGGAACCGCTCGCGCGCGCCACGATTGGCCCCCGTCGAACGTGACCTCGAGGGCGAGTTGGTGCTTAACGGTGGTGGCGCCCACCACGCACACCAACTGGCTCGAACACGCCAGTGCCGTCACCGCGTCACCGCGGGCCCACGGCACGGTGGTGGGTACGGCCCACGACGCGCCGCCGTCGTTACTCACGGAGAGCCTTACGTCCCCCGAGGCGGTCGTGTCGAGGAGCGCACACGTCCCCGCGCAACTGAGCGCGCTGACCCCGGTGGCCCCCGACGGCGCGGCCGTGGGGGTCACGGTGTCGCTGACTTCGTTGAATTTCCACAGGAGGTCGCGGCCCGACTGCGCACCACCGATGAGACAACTGCGCGCGGAGCAGCCGATAGCGCTCAGGGTGATCGCGGCGCTGGGCGGTAACACTAGGGGGCGCCACGCGCCGCGGGCGGTGAGGTACTCGCCCTCGCTTGTCGGCGTGACGCCGGTAGCGCCGGCGCCGAGCGCGACGCAGACGTTACTAGTCGTACAGCCGACGTTGGTTAGGGCCACCGCGATCGACGGCGCCGGAACACCGCGTAGTGCGGGGGCCACGGTAGTGGGGTTGGCGCAACCGGCCAGGGCGAGGCCGCCCGCCGCGGCGACGAGCAGAGCGTGCCGGGCGCCGCGCCGACGGGGGCGTAGCGGACCACGGTGAGAAAAAGGCTCGCCGCTCACCGGGGTGGTTCTACTGCACCGAGCGTACGGCCGCGCCCAGAACACCGAGACCGTCGGCCAACTGCTCGTCAGTTATCACGAGCGGTGGGAGGAGTCGGATGACGTTTCCGTCGGTGCCGCAGGCCAGAGCGACGACGCCCTGTTGCTGGCAGTAGGCGACGACGGCCTTCGCGGCGCGCGGGTGGGGCGTCTTACTTCCCGGCTCGACGAGTTCGAGCGCGACCATCGCGCCGCGCCCGCGCACGTCGCCGATGATCGTGACGTCGCGTTGGAGTTGGTGCAGGCTGGCCAACATGATCTCGCCGAGCGCGCGGGCGCGCGCCAACAGGTCGCGATCGCGCAGCGTGGCGATCGTGGCCAGGGCCGCCGCGGCGGCTACGGGGTTGCCCCCGTAGGTTCCCCCGAGGCCCCCCTCGTGGACGGCGTTCATCAACTCGACGCGTCCGGTAACCCCGGCGAGGGGCATGCCCCCCGCCAGTCCCTTCGCCGTCGTCACGACGTCGGGCACGACGCCCTCGTGCTCGACGGCGAACCACTGACCGGTACGGCCGAAGCCGCTTTGAATCTCGTCGGCGATGAAGACCACTCCGTTGTCGCTCGTCCAGCGCGACAGGGCCGGCAGGAACCCGTCGGCCGGGACGACGAATCCCCCTTCGCCCTGAATCGGTTCGATGAGCAGAGCCGCCACGTTACGGGACCCGACGTCGGTCTCGATGATCGAAATCGCCCGCGCCGCCGCCTCGGCACCGCTAAGTCCGTCGCGGAAGGGGTAGCTCATGGGTACTCGGTAGACCTCCGGTGCGAAGGGCCCGAATCGGTCTTTGTAGGGCATGTTCTTGGCGGTGAGCGCCATCGTGAGGTTGGTGCGGCCGTGGTACGCGTGCTCGAATACGACCACGGCGGAGCGTCCGGTCGCGAGTCGAGCGACTTTGACGGCGTTCTCGATCGCCTCGGCCCCGGAGTTAAAGAGCGCGGTGCGCTTGTCGTGGGTACCCGGCGTGAGGGAGTTAAGCTCCTCGCAGACCTCGACGTACCCCTCGTAGGGGGTGACCATGAAGCAGGTGTGGGTGAAGTGGGCGACCTGGTTACTGACCGCTTCGACGACGGCGGGCACGGCGTGACCGACGGAAGTCACCGCGATGCCCGAGCCCATATCTAAGAGGCGGTTGCCGTCGACGTCGACGAGGATGGCGCCTTCGGCCCGGTCGATGTAGACGGGAAAACCGACGGTGAGCCCGGAACTGACGGCCGCCAGTCGGCGCTCGTGTAACGCTCGTGAGTTCGGTCCGGGAATCTCGGTGACGAGGTGGCGCCTTTCGCCGACGGCTGACTCGAGTGAGGACACCATGGGACTCTCCTGGTTAGTGGCCGCCCGCTCGGGCGTCTCCCCCCAGCGTACCGGGGCTCACCCGGGGCGTAACGAGGAGACGGGTGCGCCGACACCCGTCTCCTCGGTGGCGGAGGAGGTGGGATTTGAACCCACGGTGCCCGTAGACACAGCAGTTTTCGAGACTGCCCGATTCGGCCGCTCTCGCACCCCTCCGGGGACTACTCTACCGCCCGAGATCGGTGCGGCCGGGGGTCGCCTAGCCTTCCGGGCGTGGACCCTACGGGCGCGAGCGTGGACGAGGAGTTTATGGACCGGGCGCTCGAGTGGGCGCGACGCGCCCCCGGCCACCGTGACGTGCCCGTGGGTTGCGTCGTCGTGGTGAACGGGCTCGTGGTGGGTGCCGGAGAGAACCGACGGGAAGTGGACGGCGACCCGAGCGCCCACGCCGAAATCGTGGCGCTGCGCGAAGCGGCTAAACAGCGCAATCACTGGCGTCTCGGCGACGCGACCGTGTACGTAACGTTGGAACCTTGCGTTATGTGCGCCGGCGCCCTGCTCAACGCGCGAGTTGCTCGCGTCGTCTTCGCCGCCGCGGACGAAAAGGCCGGGGCCGTGGGCTCGCGCTACAACGTCCTAAGTGATCCACGACTACTTCACGAAGTCGCGACCACCACGGGCGTTCGGTCGGCGGCGGCGGCCGCACTGCTGCGCGAGTTTTTCGAGTCCCGGCGCGCCTGAGTAGCGGTAGTCGTCGGGAGATCGACCGCCGTCACCGCAGGTGAAGTCGCGTGAGAACGAAGGCAACGATGGTGGCACCGCCCCCGAGCGTCGCACTCGCGCGAGTCGTACCGTTCGCGCGCAGTTGGTCGACGGTGACCACCCCGCAACCGCCCGGGTCCGCGACGACCCGCGCGTAGGGGGGCGTACCGGGTGCGCTCTGGAAGGAGAGGGTGAGGGTCTGACCTTGGTCGAACGGGCAGTGGTAGACGCCGGGCGCGGTTACCGGTAGTGCGTTGACTCTCTTAACGACTGCGCGTATAACGGCGACGTTCGTCGTAGCGGTGTGGACGTAGCGGTGCTGGGTGACGTTAACTCCACGGAAGTAAGTCGCGGCGAGTCGAGTGGCCCTTTCGGCGACGAGGGCGTTCGGTGACTTTTGGGGAGTGAAGCCGACCGTCGCGTCGACGCTGAAAAATAATACGCCCACTGGCGAGAGAACCATCGTGTATACGAGTTGGGACTCGTTAAGCACACCGGAAGTTGCGACGGAGAAGGTGAGATTGGTGGCGTTGCCGGTGCCGGGACCGCCGGAGGTGCCCCGCTCGCTCGGTGGGCGACCGGCCACCGTGGCGCCTTCAATTTCGGTCAGCGCTCGCCGCCCCGAGGTCGCGACGTAGAACCGTTCGCCGCTTAGTTGGTCCACGCCCACGAAGGGCGGAGCAGTAAAAGTGGCCAGTTTCGAGAGGCGCCGCGCCTCGGCCGCGCTCACGCGTCGCGCGCGGCCCGGAAGTGGCGCCAACGCGAAGAGGTGGCCGAGTTCGTGGCGCGCGAGGACCGTGCGTTGCGCGTTGGTGGGTCCGAGAATATTCGCGCGGCCCGCGGCTCCGGCGAGCGCGCAGGTCCCCGTGGTCGTTACTACCACGGCGACGGCTACGGCGGCGAACGTTGAGGCTCGCCTCACGAAAGTCCACCGCGTGGTCGGCGGAGACTTAGTCGCACTTACGGGGGACTTCATACCTCTTTCGTGTTCGGGCACCGCCCCTTCTTACCGACTTCTCGCGGAGCTAGCAGCGTACGCGCCCGAGGGGCAGTTCGTGGTCGTGTGAGACCTCGAGATTGTTGGCGCCGTAAGAGTTCTGCGCCCACACGAGATCGGAGCTCGTAATTCGCAGGGGACCGGCCAGCGCGTCCGAGGACGGCGAACCCTTCAGGGTCAAAAAGGGACACCAGGCGGTCGCGCGCGGCGCCAGCAGGTACATGGTTTGGCGACTCCCGGTGGAGTTGAGGATCGTCACCACTAATGATCCGTTTGGGGTGAGTAATAGTGAGTCACTCATGGAACTGGCCACCCCGACGCTCTGGCCCTTGACGGTGGGTAACGTCACGTCGCGCCACGAAACGCCCCCGTCGATCGACTGCAGCAGCGGGTAGGGCGAGGAGGGATCGAGCAGCAGGAGTGCCCGCGGCGACGTGGCCACGAGCTCTTGGGAGTAACAGCTGTCGACCGTCTGGACCCAGGACGTCTCACTCCACGACCCGGGGGACCGCGCGGGCCCTGGCGTGGTCCCGATGAGTAGCGGCTGGGCGGTGCCGTTCATCGCGCAGTTACCCGACAGGTACGGACCAAAACTCACGCACGGTCCCACCGCCGGGCAGGTGAGATTCGCCGAAGCCCACTTCGCGCCACCGTCGCCGCTCACCTCGGTCACGACCGGCTGACGGGCGCTCGAGGTGGGGTTGTACGAGGGTCCACTGAAGAGCGCCGCGACGCGCGGGCCCTCGAGGACGAACCCGCTGAAGTCACTCGGGGTGAGACCGTGGGGGGTGGGAACCAGTCGCCACGTCGCGCCGCCGTCCATACTCACCAGGCCGGCCAAGTAGACGGGCGGGGCCGAGCCGTTCTGAGCCACGTCGAACTCGGCGTAGATGGTGGCGGGGGTGCGAGGGTTGACGAGGACCCCGACGCACTCGGGGTGGGACGGCGACGCACTAAAGAGTCGAAGGTCTGTGCCGAGCAGAGCTCGCGCGACGGTGGTCGTGGCGACCGTGTGCGGGCGCGCGCCGCTCACGGTGACCCCGTGTGGCTGGCACCAGGCGACCGCCGAAGGCCCGACGGCGTCAATGGGTGACACTCCCGACCAGGACGTGGCGCGCGGGTGTACGGCGCCCAGTTGGGCCCACGTGACCCCGGGGCGAATAGCGAGCGTTCGTGGCGCCAAGTTGAGGATGAACTCGCCGCCGCCCTTGCTCTGACCGACGTGAGTGAGGGCGAAGGCTGGACCGGGGTGGGGCGACGACGTGGCCGTCAACGTGAGGTTGTAGCCGAACGGTTGGCCGATTACGGAGACGAGCGGCGCGAATCCGGTGACTCGCACGACGTCGCCGACCTGGGCGGCGGTGCTCTGTAGGGTTAACGTCGCGCACGCCTCGTCGCGTAGGCACCGTCGCGGCCTCGGCGCGGCGAGGGTGACGTAGGTCGACGCTTCGGCTCTACGCAGTGCGCAGCCGGACGTGACGACGAGGCACTGAACGCCCACCGCGTAACGCCCGGCCGTGAGGGCGTGCACCGTTACGCCCCCGGCGTGGCTCGTCAACCACGGGGCGTCGGGTACGCGCAACGTCGCGCGAAAGCTCGAGCGGGTAATCCAGTGCAGGGGCGTGGCCTCTTGCTGTAGTCCGCTAAGGCAGCCATCCCAACAGAGCGTGGTGTAGTCGTTCGCGTGGGTGGGACGGCCCGTTAAGTAGTGGCCGGTAACTATCGCACTCTCACCGGGGGTCACCCGACTCGGGCTAACGCTCAAGGTTAGCTGGGCGGTTGAGGTGGCGGGCCCGATCGTGGTGGTGGTCGTAGGCGAAGGGGTGGACGTTGGCGACGACACGTACGCCTGGAGCGCGACCCGTAAGTCCGCTCGTTGGTCCGGGGGTACTCGAAAACAGCCGGTGAGCGCGCCATCGAGTTCCTGCGTCACCGAGCCCTCGGTCGCCGTGCACCGAGCGGTGCGCCACGACGTCGTTAGCCGTGGGGGCGACGGGGAGCGGGAGCGTGAAGTGGCGAGGGCCGGGCCGCCCAGCGGTGCGATAAACGTGGCCAGGGAGAGCACGCTCACGATCGCCACTACGCGCCGTCGCCGAAAAGGGGTCACGGAGCCATAAAAGCACACGGGGTTGCGACGTTTCGGTCGCTTCCGCGTCGTCGGCCCGTATGAGTGCGTCACCACGACGAATGAGTAGGCTCACCACACATCCAGTTACCTGGGTGTTGGCGCACAAGACCCGGTCTTCGTCGAGCGTCCTCGTGAAGTGAGGAACGGTGGCGAACACGAGAAGTCGGTCAGTACGCCACGGCGCGGCGGGGGGTGGTCGTGACCGCTAATCGCCTGGTGGCGGTGTTCGAGAAAATGGCGAAACACGAGCGCTCGGGCGGGGGTGCGGCCGCACTCTGCGTGGTCGCCGCCGACGTCATGAACGTCAGCGGCGCGGTCGTCGCCCTCGCACCCACGTCCGGTCCCCTGACGCGCTTCTGCTCCAGCAACGACGTGGCGCAGGCACTCCTTGAATTGGAAATCACGTTGGGGGAAGGGCCCTTCACTCAGTCGACGCATTCCAACGAGGCGGTGGAACTTTCGAGCCTGTCGGGGGCCGACCCTCTTCCTTGGCCCGGTTACGTGGTTGCGGCGGAAGAACTCGGAGCCCGGGCCGTCTTCGCCTTTCCTTTGAGCCTCGGTGCCATTCGCCTCGGTGCCTTGGGCCTCTACCACGACGAGCCCGGACCACTGAGCGAAGACCAGGCCGTCGACGGATCTCTCTTAGCGTCGGTCGTGGCGCGCGCCCTGTTGGCCATGCTGGCGGGTGCCCCGGAGGGCGAGCTCTCCGCGGTCCTTTCCCGTGAGTCGACGCTGGATTTCACCCTCCACCAGGCCTCGGGGATGGTCGCGGTTCAAGGTTCCATGTCCGTCGCGGACGCCCAGGTAACTCTACGGGCGCGGGCCTTTTCGACGGGCGACTCCCTGGCCGACACCGTTAAATCGGTCATCACCCGCC
>JAKBAB010000052.1 GCA_021815645.1 Actinomycetes bacterium | reverse complement strand
TGGTACTTCGTTGAGGGTCAGTCGTTCGAGTCGTCCAACGGGACTTCACCCGCGGGCGCACTCTCCGGCGCGTCTTGGGGCGCGTCGTCGGGGCTCACGGCTTCGGGGCTCACGGCTTCGGGGCTCACGGCTTCGGGGCTCGCGGCTTCGGGAGCGGGCTCGTCAGTTACCGGCTCGTCGAGCACGGGCGCGGAGCCGTCTGCGGCGACGGGCTCGTCCGGCGCCGCCTCGGCCGGTCCGGGGCCGCCCTTGGAGTCGATGAGCGCGGAGATACCGTAAGCCAAACCCTGTGGCAGGGCCTTGAAGAGCCCGGCCAACGTCGACAGCGGCGACGCCAACAGGCCGGCGAAGCGGGCCAGTAGCACGTCGCGCGACGGCAGGTCGGCCAGGGCGGCCAAGTCCCGGTTGGTCAGCAGCGCCCCGTCGAGGACGCCGCCCTTGACGATCAGGGTTGGGTTCGCTCGCGCGAAGTCGCGCAGCGCCTTCGCCACGGCCGACACGTCACCGTTCACGAAGGCGATGGCCGTGGGACCTTCCAGAAATTCGTCCAACGGAGCGCTCGCGGTGCCGGCGATCGCGCGGCGCACGAGCGAGTTCTTAAAGACCTTGTAGTCGGCGTCGAGGGCGCGCAACTGGCGGCGCAGCGTCGAAATCTGTGACACCGTCATTCCGCGGTACTCGGTGACGACCGCGGTCGACGTCGAAGCCACGCGCGTCTTTAATTCGTCGACGGTGGCGACCTTGGCGGTTCGGACCTTGTTCATGTGTACTCCTTCACCGAGCGAACGGCGTCAAGCCGAGTACACCCAGCGAACGAGTTCCAAAGAACTCGAACACCTCGTCGGGCGGACTACTGTCCCTTAGGCGCTCACGCGCACCGGATGTCTTCGGCGATCTGATAAATCTGTGGCACGAAAGCCGTGCGAGTCAGTCAGCGTACTCAAAGAGTGCGCCGCCGTCAAAACGGTTACGCCGGGGCCAACGTTTCGTCGACTTCGCGCGCCTTGGCGGGATCAATCTTTACCCCCGGCCCCATCGTGGATGAGACGGTCACGCTGAGCAGGTAGCGACCCTTCGCGCTGGCGGGCTTGACTCGTACCAATTCGTCGATGACGGCTTGAACGTTGCGCACGAGGTCCTCACGCGAGAAACTGACCTTGCCCACCCGAAGTTGGACGTTTCCAATCTTGTCGGTTCGGTACTCGACGCGACCACCCTTGAACTCACTGACGGCCTTGGCGACGTCGGCGGTAACGGTGCCGGTCTTGGGGTTGGGCATGAGCCCGCGGGGCCCGAGCACGCGACCGAGTCCTCCGACCTGTCCCATCATTTCGGGCGCGGCGATCGCGACGTCGAAGTCCAAGAACCCGCCGGCCACCTTCGCGACCAACTCTTCGGCGCCGACTTCGTCGGCCCCCGCGTCGCGCGCGGCCTGGGCCGCTTCACCGGCGGCGAAGACCACGACCCGGTTCGTCTTACCCGTACCGGCGGGCAACGATATCGTGCCCCGCACGATCTGTTCGGCCTTACGGGGGTCGACGCCGAGGCGGATCGCCAGTTCGACGGTCTCGTCGAACGACGCGCTCGCGACGCTCTTCACCTTTTCGACGGCGTCGACGACGCCGAGCAGGGCCTCGCGATCCACTTGAGCGAGGGCGCCTTGATACTTCTTACCGTGCTTCATCGTGCTCTCCTAGCCCGCTACCGTAATGCCCATAGACCGCGCGGTACCGGCGACCTGGAGCTTGGCCATGTCGAGGTCGTCGGTGTTGAGGTCCTTGAGTTTCGTGCGCGCAATCTCTTCGACCTGATCCATCGTCACCGACGCCACCGTTTCCCGTCCGGCCAGGCGAGCGCCCTTCGCGACGCCGGCCGCCTGGCGCAGCAGCACCGGCGTGGGGGGCGTCTTGAGCACGAACGTGAAGGTTCGGTCCTCGTAGATAGAAATCTCCACCGGAATCACGGTGCCGCGCAGGGACTCCGTCGCCGCGTTGTACTGCTTACAGAACTCCATGGTCTGCACGCCGTGGGGCCCTAGGGCCGTACCCACCGGGGGCGCCGGGGTCGCCGCGCCGGCCTCGAGTTGAATTTTTACTACCGCTACGATTTTTTTGGCCATGGCCGTTCTCCTTCGGGCTAGAGCTTGGTGACCTGGGTGAAGTCCAACTCCACCGGGGTTTCGCGGCCAAAGATGTCCACCAACACCTTGACCTTGAGCTGGTCCTCGTTGATCTCGGCGACGTGGCCGGAGAAGGTGGCGAAGGGGCCGGACTTAATTTGGACGGTGTCGTTGACGTCGAACTCGTGGGTCGGCATGCGCCGTTTCGCGGCCGGCTGCTCGACGCCTTCGACGTGGGGACGGATGATGTTGTCCACTTCGCGACGAGTGAGCGCGGTGGGCTTGGTTTTCTCAGCGCCGACGAACCCCGTCACCCCCGGGGTCGAACCGATGACGTAGAAGATCTCGGGATCGGGTTCGCATCGAATGAGGAGGTAACTCGGGAACATTCGCTTGGAAACCGTCACCTTTTTGCCGGACTTGAACTCCGTTACGTCCTCTTCGGGCAGGTAGATCTCGTAGATGACCTCGGACAACTCACGACTCTTAATGATGTTGTTTAGCGCGCCGATGACCTTCTGCTCGTGTCCGGCAAAAGTGTGCACGATGTACCAACGCCCGGGCCGATCGAAGGCGCTCTCGACGACGGGCTCGTCGTCGTCGAATATCGTGACGTCTTCGACCTCTAAGTCGATCGCGACGTCGTCGAGGGGGGTTTCCAGGTCACTCATAATTGCCTACTTCACGAAAAGGAAGGTAACGAACTTAGTGAAGCCGTAGCCCAGACCGAAGATGAGCGACGTCATAAAAATCAAGACGAACAAAACAATCGTGGTGTAGTTGATGACCTCCGGTCGCGTGGGCCACGACACTTGGCGCATCTCTTCGCGAATCTGGCGCACGAAGTCGACCGGTCGGGTCCTCTCCCCCCGGCGACGCGTGACGTCTTGAGCGGTGGTGCGACGGGTCGCGGTGCCGTCGGCACCCACTTGACCTTGTCGCTGCATCATGCGCTTTTGTTCGCGGTTCATCTCACGTCTCTCAGAATCTTCACTACAACGGCCAACAACACTCGAGCAGGGCAGGAGGGACTCGAACCCCCAACCACCGGTTTTGGAGACCGGTGCTCTACCAATTGAGCCACTGCCCTCGGGGAGGCCACGGTGTGGGCCCCAGGGACGTCCAGCCTACCACCCGGGCCAACGACCCTCCTAGCGGGTCTCCTTGTGCACGGTGTGGCGCCGTTCGAACTGGCAGTACTTGCTCATTTCGATCCGCTCACGATCGTTAATCTTGTTTTTCGTCGTGATGTAGTTACGTCGCTTGCACTCCTCGCAGGCCAGTGTCACCTGGATGCGCTTCTCGTTCTTCGCCACGGTCTCTCCTTTAACATCGATGCTCGTTTTGCCTGGTAGCGGCGGCGGGAGTCGAACCCGCGACACCACGATTATGAGCCGTGTGCTCTAACCACCTGAGCTACGCCGCCTGGCGAGCCCTCTGTCGGGATTGAACCGACGACCCCTTCCTTACCATGGAAGTGCTCTACCACTGAGCTAAGAGGGCGGTCGCGAAAAAGCCGCGAGGGTGAATTGTACTCCCTCGCCCCCCTGGGGTTCCACCCGGGGCCCGCTACCCTAGAGCGCGTGAGAACCCGGCTCGTCGAAGAGACCGACGCCCAAGCGCTCGTCAACATACTCAACCCCGAGGTCCTCGAGACCTCGGTCTCCTTCGACCTCGTAGCGCGCACGCTCGACGAGCAGGTCGCTTGGATCCGGGCCCACCGCGCCACCCACCCCGCCCTGGTGGCGATCGACGAGGGGGCCGATGGGCCCGGGGAGCGTGGGGCGCGCGGCGAGCGTATCGTCGGATTCGCCTCCGTCTCACCGTTTCGCGAACGGCCCGCCTACGCGACCACCGTGGAAAACTCGGTCTACGTCCACCGCGGGGCCCGCGGTCGCGGCGTAGGCGAACGGCTGCTGGTCGATCTCCTGGCTACCGCGCGGGAGTCCGGTTTCCACTCGATCATCGCGCGCATCGTCGGTGAGAACTCGGGCTCGATCCGCCTCCACGAAAAAGTTGGCTTCACCCTGGTGGGCACGGAGATTGAGGTCGGGCGAAAGCACGGCCAGTGGCTGGACGTAGTGGAGTACCAGTTCGTCGTCACCGACGGCCCGTAACGAGATGGCGGTAAGCGCCCGGGGTGAATTTAGGTCTTCTCGCCCACGCTCAGGACCACGGTGACCCGGTCGCCCAGGGCGAGACGCTCCGCGTCGCGCACGGCCACCTTTAGCGGGACGACGTAGGCCCCCTCTTTGGGAAAGAGCGACGTCGTCCAGCGCGTGGCGCCCACTTCGGCGACTACCGGCAGTACTCCCCAGCCGTAACTGACCATCGGGGAGAGTGCGCGCAACTCCTCACTGGCCTCGGGGGGCACGGTGACGAAGTGAAAGGGCGAGGGTCCGCGCCAATAGAAGATCTCGCCGTCGAACCGTACGCGCACCCGCGCACGATACCAACTTTCGAACCGTTTCCCGGCCCTGGCTCGTCGGGCTAGCTCGAAGAGACGGAGATCGGGTCGTCTACCCGCTCGGGCCACGACCACTGCGTCCAGCGGCCCATCGGCACCAGGAGAACGCCGCCGAGAGTCGCGACCGCGAGAGCGATGAGCAGTGGGTTCGAGTGCACCAGGTCGGCCAGGAGAACGCGGCCCCCGGGCAGGCCCAGGAAGGGTCCGGTAATCGACAGTAGGAGCAGCCAGAAGTGCTCGCGACCTTGGTAACTGGCGGCTAGAACCACGAGCCCCCAGGCCAAGTACCAGGGCTGGACCACCGGGCCGAGTTCCACGAAGAGGATGAGCGACAGTCCGAGGGAGCGGACCCAGCCCCGAGAACTGGAGTGCCACAGGAGCCACAGGGAGAAGCCGGCCGCGGCCAAAAGCCCGATGAATCGGGTCACCGAGAGCACCGAAGCCAACGAGATAGACGTCAGGCCTAGCGCGTGGGTGAGGTTGGTGATAGCCATCCCCACACCGGTCGCCGGGGCGGCCCAGGAACGAACCGTCCCGTTGGTGAGGAGATTATTAATCCACCCGAATCCGAATCCGGCCAGTAACGAAGAGACGCCCAGCGTCGCGATGACGATCACCCCACCCACCGCGAACGGTTTCACCTTCTGTCGAATGGTCGAATGGGGCAGCCAGTTCCACGCGACGAACGCCAGCCCAATCGCCGCCGGGGCTTTGATGGCGGTAGCGACCGAGACGAAAAATAGCGCCCACAGGGGATGTCGCTGCACGGCCAGGGCCAGACCGACGATGAGGAAACCGGCCATAATGGCGTCGTTGTGAGCCCCACCGATCAACGTCAACAAGACGAGTGGGTTAAGAGCGCTGAGTACGAAGGCTTCGCCGGGGTCGCGCCCGAGGCCGCGCGCGAGAATCGCCACGCCGTAACCGATCAGGGCGACCCCGACCACCTCCAATAGGCGCAGACCCACGACCGTGAAGATCTCTCGGTGTCCGCTCAACTTGTCGATCGAGCCGTCCAAAAAGAGAAAGAAGGGACCGTAGGGGGCGGGGGTATTGGCCCACAGGGGGTCCACGGGCGGAACGAAGGGACTCGCGCCCAAGGAGAAGGGCCCCAGCACGTAGGGACTCAAGTGGTAACTCGTCATCTCCCCCTGGGCCGCGTAACTGAAGACGTCGCGACTAAAGAGCGGGGGCGCGACGATCATCGGCACGCTCCACAGGGCGAAGATCCACCACAGTTTTTTGAGCGACGCGCCCGCGTGGAGCTTCATCACTTCGGCGAGGCGCAACCACACCCGCATCAGCAGCAACAGTCCGCCGTAGACCAAAACGACCGAGAGGATGTACTTGGTCTGACTGGGGGTGCCCGTCGCGCCGGCCACCGGCTCTCCGAAGAACCACGTGCCGGTCATGTCCAACTTGAAGGGTGAGTTGGTGAAGGAGGCCCCCGCCAGTATCGACGTCAGCGCGACGAAGCCGAGGAGCGCGGGCTGCCATAGGAAGGCCCACCCCTCGAAAGGACCGGGCGTGAATCGCCCGAGCGGGGTGTAGCGCTTTTCGAGGAGCTGGACACCCGACTCGAAACCGGTGGCGCCGCGCTCGTACGTGCGACGCACCGCGGTCGTCCACGTGACTACTCGACCCACGCGACTCCTTCCTGGGGACAGTGCCACCGTACTTCGCTCGTCGCGGCGCGCGCTGTCGCGCGCCGCCCCCCGCGGGGGGTGACTGGTGGGCCAGGAGGGATTTGAACCCCCGTAGGCTAAGCCGTCTGGTTTACAGCCAGATCCCATTGGCCACTCGGGCACTGACCCGTCGAGCAGCCTACCGCGTACGCTCTCCCCCGGGCGAAAGAGCCCAGGGCGTAAGATTTATTCGTGCCCACCTTCGACGTCGTCTCCGAGATCGATCACCAAGAGGTGCGTAACGCCGTCGACCAGACGAACCGTGAGGCCTCCACCCGTTTCGACTTCAAGGGCACCGACGCGGTGGTGGAGTACGGCGAAAAAGAGCTCACGCTACGCGCTTCGACGCCGGACCGCCTGCGCGCGCTCTACCAACTGCTCGAAGAGAAATTGGTGAAGCGCTCGGTCTCGCTCAAGTCGCTCGATCCTCAGACCATCGAAGAGGCGTCACACAACAGCGCCCGCCAGCGCGTCACCCTAAAGGCCGGACTCACCCCCGAGGTCGCCAAGGCCATCAACCGGATCGTCAAGGAGATGGGGGCCAAGAGTCTCACCTCCTCCACCCAGGGCGATCGAGTGCGCGTATCGGGTAAGCAACGCGACGACCTCCAACGGGCGATCGCGACGTTTAAGGATTCGGCGATTGAGGTACCCCTGCAGTACGTAAACTTTCGCGACTAACGGGACTCACTCGAACGACCCGCGGCCGCCGACACGTCTAGCGGCGGTCCCGTCGGTCCCTCGACGTGAAAAATGCGGTTAAACACGAGAAGTTTCAGGACCCAAAAAATCGCGAAGGCGGCCAGGTTGACCCCGGTAACCAGGGCCGTATTGGCTAGGTGGCTCCAGTGGTGCGCGCGTACCTCGTGCTTCGCCCAGAGCGCACCTAATTGGGAGAAGCCGATTCCCAGCACCGACATGGTCGCGAACGGCGCGATTTCGCCCCGCCAGCTGCTTCGACCGCGCTTGCCCCACGTCCAGCGACGGTTTAGGTGGTAGGCGGGCAGAGTGCCGACGAGATTGCCGGCCAAAGTAGCCGACATGACCCCGGGAATGATTCGCAACCCGTAGAAAAGGGCGACGGCACTAAAGGAGATTGCGGTGGTAATAGCCGAAGTCGCGGTGAAGCGAAGGAGCTTTTGCCCCTGCGCGGTACGCGACCAGGCCCACGCGGAACGAAGGTGCGCGATCACGGTTCTCAACCTACTGCCGGCGGCGCACCACTACCGGGGCACGCCACAATCACCCGGTCCCTTCGGCGAATCGGGCGGCCGCACGGCGTCGGCGTCGGGACCAGCTCGACCCGCGGTGGCGGGCTAAGCCCAGGTCTCGGACTACTTCGCGGCCTCTTCTTCGAGCTGGAGGTGCTGGTCGATGAGCTCGAGTTTGTTGACTCTAAAGATCCGGTTAAAGACAATCAGTTTGAGAACGAAGAAGACCGCGAAGCACGTCAGGTTCGAACCCGTGACCAGGGCGGTATCGAAGAGACGACTCCAGTGGTGACTGTGAACCTCGTGTTTCGCCCAGAGCGCGCCGAGCATAGAAAAGGAGATGCCGAGACAAGACATCAACCAGAAGGGCACTATCTCGCGACGAAAGTGACTGCGCCCGCGCTTACCCCAAGTCCAGGTCCGGTTTAGGTGATAGGCGGGCAGCGTCGCAATTAGGTTTCCCGCGAGCGTCGCCCACATGACTCCGGGAATAATCCGAAAGCCGTAGAGCACGGCGATCGAGCTAAAGGAGACCGCGGTGGCGACGACTGAACCCAGGACGTAGCGCACCATCTTTTTGCCCCGGTGCGTTCGCGACCACGCCAGCAGGGAGCGCCCCAGTTCAATCACCGAAACGAGTCTACTTCGTGACCTCGCGGACCTCACTCCCCCGGATGCCACAATGGAGAGGTGTCCGACGCCCTCGACTTCCTTCTGCACTTATTGGACTTAGAGGCCATTGAGGTCAACGTCTACCGTGGTACCAACCCCGTTGAGGAACGCCAGCGGACCTTCGGGGGCCAGGTGGCGGCCCAAGCGCTCATGGCGGCGGGGCGAACCGTCGAGCGCGGTCGGGTTCACTCGCTGCACTCGTACTTTCTTCGCCCCGGCGACCCCACGACGCCCATCCTCTACGAAGTCGACCGCATCCGCGACGGGCGCAGTTTCACGACGCGCCGAGTCGTCGCGATCCAACACGGCCGGGCTATCTACAACATGCAGGCCAGTTTTCACGTCGACGAGGTCTCGCTAGCCCACCAGATCACTATGCCCGACGTCGCCGGACCCGAGAGCCTGCCCTCGGTCGGCGAGCTGGTCAGCGCCGAGTTCGGCGAGGTCGACGGTTGGTTCACGCGGGCCCACCCGATCGACCAGCGTTTCCTCGAAGAGCCCCCGTGGCGTAAGGAGCGTTCGACTGAACCAGTTCAGCGGTTGTGGATCCGCGCCGACGGCGTCCTGCCCGACGACCCTCTGCTGCACGCCTGCGTCGTCACCTACGCGAGCGACATGAGCCTCTTCGACGCGATTGTCAAACCCCACGCCATCGACTGGCAAGACTCCACGTTCATGGGCGCCAGCCTGGATCACTGCATGTGGTTCCACCACGACCTGCGCGCCGACGAGTGGCTCCTGTTCGACACCGAGTCACCTATCGCCTTCGGCGGTCGGGGGCTGGCGCGGGGCTTTCTCTTCTCGCGCGACGGCGAACTTAAAGTGTCAATGGTTCAAGAAGGACTGACGCGCCTCGTAACGAAGAGCGACCCGACCGCGCCCTAGGATCGAGCGTCCATCGCGACGAAGTCGCGCACCTCGGGTCCGACGTAGAGCTGCCGGGGGCGCGCCAATTTGGTGTCTTGGCGCAGTAACTCCTGGTAGTGGGCCAGCCAACCCGCCGTGCGCGGAATCGCGAACAAGACGGTGAACATCTCCACGGGAAAGCCCATCGCCTGATAAATCAGCCCCGAGTAAAAGTCGACGTTGGGGTAGAGCCGGCGAGAGATGAAGTAGTCGTCGGCCAGAGCGACCTCCTCGAGTTTGAGCGCGATGTCGAGCAGGGGGTTCTTACCAGTGACCGAAAAGACACTGTCGGCCGTCTCTTTGATGATCTTGGCGCGCGGATCGAAGTTCTTATAGACCCGGTGCCCGAATCCCTCGAGCAGGGTCTTGCCCTGTTTGACCGTCTCGACGAACGCCGGGACGTTCTCGATGCTGCCGATTCGCGTCAACATCTTGAGCACCGCCTCGTTGGCCCCGCCGTGACGCGGTCCGTATAGGGCGGCCGTGGCGGCGGCCGTAGCCGAATAGGGGTCGGCGTGCGACGAGCCGACGACGCGCATCGCCGTCGTTCCGCAGTTCTGCTCGTGGTCGGCGTGCAGGATAAACAAGATGTCGAGGGCCCTAGCCAAAATGGGGTCCGGCTCGTAGCGGGGCTCGGCCACCTTCCACATCATCGAGAGGAAGTTCTGCGCGTAGGTCATCGTATTGTCGGGGTAGACGAAGGGCATACCGACCGAGAAACGGTGGGCGGCGGCGGCCAGGGTTGGCATCTTGGCGATGAGACGCACGATCTGCTTGTGCAAGATCTCGGGGTCATCGAGGACTTTGGCCTCTTTGTAGTACGTGGAGAGCGCCGCCACGGCCGACACCAGCATGCCCATCGGGTGAGCGTCGTAGTTAAAACCCTCCAGGAACCGCTTGCGCACGTTCTCGTGAATGTAGGTGTGGTAGGTAATCTCCTTCTGCCAGGCGGCCGCCTGCTCCGCGTTGGGCAGCTCGCCGTGCAACAAGAGGTAGGCCACCTCGACGTAGGTGGAGTGCTCCGCCAGCTGTTCGATGGGGTAGCCCCGGTAACGAAGTATTCCCGCCTCACCGTCGATGTAGGTAATCGCCGACTCGGTCATCGCGGTAATCATGAAACCCGGGTCGTAGAACCACACCCCCGGTAAAAGTCGAGCGAACTCGCTGGCGGCGACGCCACCGTCGGTGATGGGTATCTCGCGTGCTTCGCCGGTGCGATTATCCGTCACGGTAATGGACTGCGTCACGATACCCTCGATTCAGATTTTTGGACCACAGCCATCGTAGGCGAACTGGCCGGTAACCACTTCGTCAACCGTTGCCCGACGGGGACATCTCGAGACGGATCGACTGGCTACGCACGCGGCCGCGAGCCGCCGGCGCGCCGCTCAGGGTGATCTTGATCGTGGCCCGCTCACTGGCGACGGTGGCGACGGGCCGCGCGACGAGCGCGACGGCCCCCCTCGGACCGAGCGTCGCGCTCATCCGCTCGTAGAAGGGGTGGCCCAGTTGGTTGGTCGGTGTCACCGAGACGGTGAGGGTCACGGGCTGGAGGTCGTAGCTCGCGTTGAGGGCCGACACCGCGATGACGATGGAGGGAACCGGTGGCAACAACCACACCCCGGGTGACGCGGGCAGCGAATCGGGCGATACGCGCACCGCCGCGATAGAAATGGCGCGCACCAGGGCCAGTGCGGGGGCGTTCGTCAACGAGCCCAGTCCGTGGGCGGCCAGTTCCGTCGCGGCGACGTCGGTAGTCGCTTCGAGGGAGGGGTGACCGGGCTCTCTCGCTAGGGCGTAGCGCTCGTGGGCCCAGGTCGAAGACGTAGCGACCAGCGTCGCGGTCGCGGCGGTGAGAGACGTCGTCGAGTGGGTGGGCCACGGCAGAGTTAGCGCGGCGGCGACGTCGGCCAGAACGGCCTCGTCGGCGGCGGAACGCTCCTCGGTGAGGGTGGCCAGCTCGCTATTTACGTGGTGCGCGAGAACGGGGTAACTCAGTTGGTGCGCTTCGCTCGGCCAGTACGCCAATTGATCGCTGAGCTGAGTTAGTCGGGCGGCGAACTCCGTGCGATTGAGGGCACCACCCGCGGTTATCAGTCGCGCCAGACGAGCGTCGAAGCCGTTCTCCTGACCCACTAGGGCGTTGGCCAGAGCGGCGAAACTGAGATTTTCACTTCGTCGCCCCGTCGTGGCCCCGTGACCCGCGCGCGACACGTCGCGCGCGAAGAAGAGAGTCAGCACCGTCGCGACGAGGGCGAGCGTCCAGAGCAAACTATGGCGACGACGGTGCGTACGGGAACGGGCCACGCTGGAAGAACTTACTCCTCCGAGATTTTCTCACCCTCGGTCAACTCTTCGAGGTCGAGCACGGGTGCGGGCGCCGCCCACGTCGAGCCGTCCGCCGCGCCCCACTTAAGGGGGTCGAGAACCTGGCTGAAGCGTTCGACCGGAGCGACTTCGGGCAACTCCTTGGCGTGCGGGGCCCCACCGAGGTCCTGAATCTTGCGAGCCGTCACGATCAACCGAGATTCGAATGAGCCGATCATCGTGTTGTACTCGCGAACTTGGGTATCTAGGGCTTTGCCCACGCGCGC
>JAKBAB010000051.1 GCA_021815645.1 Actinomycetes bacterium | reverse complement strand
TGGCGTGCGGGGCCCCACCGAGGTCCTGAATCTTGCGAGCCGTCACGATCAACCGAGATTCGAATGAGCCGATCATCGTGTTGTACTCGCGAACCTGGGTATCTAGGGCTTTGCCCACGCGCGCTATGGGTTCGGCGACGAGTCGAATTCGCTCGAAGAGCGTCGCGGCCAATTCGTAGATCTCCTGCGCGTTCGCCACAATTTTCTGCTGGCGAACGACCATCACGACGGACCACAACAACGAAAGTAAGTTCGTCGGACCCACGAGGAGAACGCGCGCGCGCGCGGCGTAGTCGCGCAACTCGGGATCGGCGTCGAGGGCGACACTGACCGCCGCGTCGCTCGGCACGAAGCAGGCGACGAACTCCGGCGCTCGCTCGAGGGAGTCCCAATACCTCTTCTCCGACAGTGTCTTCACGTGGGCCCGCAGGTCTCGCGCGTGCTTGGCCTCGTGGTCCCGGCGCTCCTGTTCGTCAGTGGCGGCCAGCGAGGCGTCGAAGGCGTCGAAGGGGAACTTCGCGTCGATCGCCACGTGGGCCCCCTGGGGTAGGTTGACCACGCAGTCCGGTCGTTGAGTGCGACCGGCGTCGTTCGTCGTCGACACTTGGAGGTCGTAGTCGAGAGACGCGACGAGCCCGGAAGCCTCCAATACGTTGGCCAACTGAACTTCACCCCAGCGACCCCGGCGGTCGCCGCGACCGAGCAAGAGATTCAGTCGACGGGTCTCGTCGAAGCTACGACGCTGCTCGACGAGCAGCTCGTCCGTGCGCGACTTCACGTCACCGAGCACTCCCACGTGCTGCTTATCGAAATCGGCCAGATTTCTCTTGTACTCGTTGAGCAACTCTTCGAGGGGACGCAGGGTCTGCTCTAAGGTCGCCGCGCGCTCCCTCGCGCCGAGCTCCTGACTCTCGCTGAAGTGCTCGACCGTGGCGCGTAGGACGCGATTCGACACGTTCTCAAAGGTGCCTTCGAGGTTGGCGATCTTCGCGTCGTGCTCCGCGCGAACGCGCGCTAACTCCTCGCGGGCCGTGGCTAACTCAGATGTACGCACCGCCAGCTGCGACGCGTTCGACACCCCTTCGCGCCGTTCGCGCTCGACGCGACGCCACGTCGACGCGAGTGCGAGCGCCCCGCCGAGAACGAGTCCCACCACCGCACTAAGCACAGCAACCATGAAAGACCTCCCACCGCATGCCCCCACCCTAGAGAGGCACTGTCACCCCCACTAACCTGGGGCCGTGAGTCGCCTCTTTCGTCCCGCCAAGGCTGTCGGCGAAGCACCCATTGGCGTGGTCAACGACGACGGGGAGTTCCGCCCCCAGACAGTTCGCATCTTCGCCCTAGTCGGCGAGGCCATCGCTACCGCTACCCACGCCCTACTGGCCAGCGACCGTGAATTGGCCAAGCGGGTCGTGGAGCAAGACATCGTCATCGACGAATTGGTGAACGAACTGGTCCAACTGGCCGAGTCGCGACTGCTCCAAAGCGACGCGCTCGACGTGGAGGGTAGGCGTGAGTTACTGATCTTGCTGCGAATCCTGCCCGAAGTTGAACGTAACGGTGACCTCGCCGAGCACGTCGCGCGCCGCGCCGCGCGAGGCCTCGGCAGTGAGATGAGTCCGCGATCGCGGGGCCTCATTGAACGAATGGGCGAGGTCGCCTCGACGATCTGGCGCGAAGCGACTGACGTCATCATCGACGGCAAGTCCGAGGCGGTGGGCGCCATCGAGGACATCGACGACGAACTAGACGACCTGCACGTATCGCTCACGGCCGAACTGACGTCGGGTTCGATGAGCGTCCCGGTCGCGGTGGAGGTCGCGTTGATGGCTCGTTTCTACGAGCGCTTCGGCGACCACTGCGTCAACTTGGCCCGCCGCCAAGTCGGGCGCGACGGCGCCGACTAAATAAAATCGCGCAGCGCTTCGGCGATCTGCACCGCGTTTAGGGCGGCCCCCTTGCGCAGATTGTCGCCGGTGACGAAGAGCGCGAGCCCGTTGGGCAGTACCTCCGCCGCGCGAATGCGTCCGACGTAACTGGGGTCTTGTCCCGTCGCGCGGCGCGGGGTCGGGAGCGCGTCGAGGACGACTCCGGGCGCGCGAGAGAGGATCGCCGTCGCCTCGCCCGGCGACAGGGGACGCTCGAAGCCCAGCGTGAGGGCCAGTGAGTGACCGGTAAAGACGGGCACGCGCACGCACGTCGCGCTGACCGATAGGTCGGCGATGTCGAGAATCTTTCGACTCTCGTCGCGCAGCTTCTGCTCTTCGGATGACTCACCCGACCCGTCGTCGACGATCGAGCCGGCCAGGGGAACGACGTTGTGCGCCACGGTCGCGGGAAAGGTCGCCCCCGAGTCACTCTCGCCGAGTTGCCCCTCGAAGGCGAGCGACCGAACGTCGCGTCCGGCGAAGTTTTCAAGTTGACCGGCGAGTTCCTCGACGCCGTCGCGACCCGCGCCGCTCACCGCCTGATAAGTCGCGGCGATCACCGTTCGCAGCCCCGCCGCGTCGTGCAGGACCTTCAGTACCGGCATCGCCGCCATGGTGGTGCAGTTGGGATTGGCGACAATGCCCTTGGGAATAACCGCGAGGGCCCCGGAGTTCACCTCCGCCACGACTAACGGTACCTCGGGGTCGGCCCGCCAGGCCGAAGAGTTGTCGACGACCACGGCACCGGCCGCGGCCGCGCGCGGCGCCAGGACGCGCGACGACGCGGCGCCCGCCGACATGAGTACTACGTCGAGGCCGGAGTAGTCCGCGTTCGTCGCGTCCTCGACGACGACGGTGCCCTCGCCCCACGCGAGAACCGTTCCGGCCGACCTCGCCGAGGCGAAGAAGCGAATCTCCTCCACCGGGTAAGCGCGCGCGAGAAGGATTTCGCGCATGACCGTGCCGACCTGTCCAGTCGCTCCCACCACCCCGACGCGCATACGGTGAGTTTACGACGCCGCCAACTTTGGTCGGCGAGGCCGCCTACGGCCCGTCGAGTCCGAAGGCCCGGTGCAAGTGACCTACGGCTTCGGCGACCTTGTTGGCCCGTACGACGCACGAGATGCGAATCGAGCTCGTCGAAATCATCTCGATGTTGATGTCGTGCGCCGAGAGCGTCTCGAACATCAAGGCCGTTACCCCGGGGCTCGACTTCATGCCGGCCCCGATAATTGAGACCCGACCAATGTCGTCGTCGCTCGAGACCGTTTCGGCCCCGACGCGCGGCTGCACGCGGCGGCAGGCTTCGAGCGCCGCTTCGCGGTCGGTCTTGGCGACGGTGAACGTGATGTCGGTGACGGCGTGGGCGCTGGTGTTTTGAACGATCATGTCCACGTTGACCCCGGCGTCGGCCAACTCGCGAAAGAGCGCCGCCGCAACGCCGGGCCGGTCCGGTACCCCCGAGACGGTGACTTTCGATTCGGAGGTGTCATCCGTAATCGCCGAGACAATCGCTTCTTCCATTGTGGGGTCCTCCTCCACGATCCAAGTTCCCGGCTCCCAAGTGAAGCTCGAGCGCACGTGCAGGTCCACGTGGTGGCGACGCGCGAACTCCACCGAGCGCAACATCAACACCCGCCCCCCGGTCGCGGCGATTTCCATCATCTCGTCGAAGGAGATTCGATTCAGCCGCTGGGCCGAAGGAACGACCCGCGGGTCGGCGCTAAAGACCCCCGTCACGTCGGTGTAGATCTCGCAGACGTCCGCCCCGAGGGCGGCCGCCAACGCCACGGCCGTGACGTCCGAGCCGCCCCGGCCGAGAGTGGTGATGTCGCGCTCGGTGGACACCCCCTGAAAGCCCGCGACCACCGGTACCAAGCCGTCGGCGAGTGCCTCGCGCACTCGGTCGGGCCGCATCTCGAGAATCTTGGCCCGCCGGTGGGTGGTGTCGGTGATGATGCCGGCCTGTGATCCGGTGAAGGAGGCCGACTCTACGCCCACCGCCGACAGCGCCATGCTCACCAGCGCCATCGAGATTCGCTCGCCCGCGGTGAGGAGCATGTCCATCTCCCGCGCGGTGTGGGTGGCGGTCACCTCCTCGGCGAGCCGGATCAGGTCGTCGGTGAACTGGCCCATGGCCGAGACCACGACGACCACGTCGTGACCGGCCGCGCGGGTCTTCGCGACGTGATCGGCGACGGCCCGAATCCGTTCGGCGCTGCCCACCGACGTTCCGCCGAACTTCTGCACGAGGAGCGCCATGGCCGTCCAGGTTAGTGGAGCGTTCTTTGGTGCTCCCGAGAGCCAACTAAAGTCGCCTCCATGGCAACTACTAAGCGCGAACGGCAAAAGGCGGCCCGTCGGGAAAAACTCGAACGGATGCAGCGCCAGGAAAAACGACGAAAGAACCTCCGGCGCGGGGCGATCGTCACCGTGGCGGCGGTGGCGATTATCGCGACCGGGGCCGCGATCTTTTCCAGTTCTTCACCCAAGAGCGCGACCACGACTACTCTGGCGCCGCCCACTACATCGTCCTCGACCACGACGACCGTCGCGCCGACTTCCTTCGCGCCCGTCGCCCAGCCGTCGCCCGCGGGCACCTTCGGCAAAGCGCCAACGGTCACCGTGCCCAGTGGCGCCCCGCCCACGAAGATGGAACTTTCAAACCTCATTACCGGCACCGGCGCGGTCGCCAAAACCGGATCCTCGCTCACCGTCCAGTACGTCCTGGCCACTTACTCTTCTCGACGAGTCGTGCAGTCGTCGTGGACGTCGCAGCCCTTCACCTTCACCCTCGGTGCGGGTACGGTCATACCGGGCTGGACCGAAGGGGTCGCGGGCATGCGCGTGGGTGGTCGGCGCGAGCTGATCATTCCCCCACTCCTCGGCTACAAGAACGTGGCCCAGGGACCGGGCATCGCGGCCAACGACACGCTGGTCTTCGTCATCGACCTATTGAAAGTGAGTTGAGTCGTGACTATCGACGGACCCAACGTTGACGGAACTAGCCCCAAGCGTCAGAGTTTCGACGCCGCCCCACCCCTGCTGGTCGATCCGGCCAATTCCTACGGCGCCACCATGGTCACCTCACGGGGCACCCTGCAAATCCACCTCGACGTCGTCGGCGCCCCATTGACCGTGAACAACTTCGTCTTTCTGGCCCGTTGGCACTACTACGAAGGTGTCGTCTTTCACCGGATCATCCCGGGCTTCGTGCTCCAAGGTGGCGACCCGACCGGATCGGGCGCGGGCGGGCCGGGCTACCGCTTCGCCGACGAGTTGCCCAAGGCCGGTCGCTACGAGATGGGCTCGTTGGCCATGGCGAACTCCGGCCCGAACACGAACGGCTCACAGTTCTTCGTGATCTCCGGGCCCGACGGGGTCGCCCTGCCGCCGCTGTACTCACTGTTCGGCAAGGTCGTGTCGGGCCTCGACGTCGTGGCCGCGATTAACGACCTCGGCTCGCCGTCCGGTCGACCGCGCGAAGAGGTCGTAATCGAGTCAGTCACCATCACCGAGACCTCGCCCTAGAGCTGCACCACCCGAGCGCCGCGCGTCACGACCACGTCACCCGACGCCCGCCACGTCCCAGCGCACTCGACCAGGACCCCGTCCGGTCCCATTGCGGCCAAAGTAACTTCGTCGCCCAGAAGTGTTCGGGTCCGCTCGAGCTGCGCGTCGCTGGCCGACACGCAAACGGCCAATCCCCGACGGTAGCTGAGTCCGTTGGTCGGAGCCCCGCCGCGGGGATCGATCATGACCTCGCCCAGCACCGTGGCGACCGAGCCCACCGCAATTAACCGAGCGGCCCCGCTGAGGGCCGAGCCCACGGCGGTCGTTCGCCACACGCTCATCGCGTGCAGCGGTGAACCGTCGGTCAACGCGACCACGTCGGCCGAGGCGACCCGCGCGGCGAAGTACCCGTCGTCGGCGTCGCGGCGCTGGGCGATCATCAACGCCTCGACCCGCGCGCCGCGACCCTCGAAGACCCGTGCCAGCGCAGTGGCCGCGACCTCGAGGCCGCTAAAGGCCCCGGCGGTGGGCACGACTACGACGTCGGCGTCGGCCCAGGTCATCGGCGCGTCGCCCCGGCCCGGGTCGAGCGCGTCGTATAACGCTTTTCGCGATCCCGCGAGGAGAGTCGTCCAGTCCACGCCCCAATTCTCTCACCAGTCCTACCGGTCGGTAACGCTAGTGTTCCCCCATGACCATTCAAAAGATCGGGGTCGTGGGCTCGGGCATCATGGGAGCGGGCGTCGCCGAAGTGGCCGCGGCCAGTGGCGCCGACGTAATCGTGCGGACCCGCTCTCGGGAACGCACCGAAGCCGTCCTCGCCCAAGTCGCGTCGTCGCTGCGTCGCCAAGTCGAGCGCGCGACCCGCTCCGAAGGAGAGGCGGCGGCGATTCTCGGTCGAGTACACGCGTCCGAGCAGTTCACTGAGCTGGCCCAGTGCCAGTTGGTCATAGAGACCGTGGTCGAAGATCTCGCGGTTAAGAGGGAGCTTTTTCGCCACATCGACGAGGTCGTTCCCCCCGACACGATCATCGCGTCGTGTACTTCCACTTTGCCGATCATCGACCTCGCCGCCGAGGTCTCCTTCCCCGAGCGGGTCTGCGGGGTCCACTTCTTTAACCCCGTTCCCTCGATGGCTCTGGTGGAGGTGGTGCGCACCCTGGTGACCAGCGACGCGACGCTCGAGGCCGTACGCGCTTTCGTGCGCCGGTGCGCGAAGGAGCCCGTCGACGTTGCGGACCGGGCCGGCTTCATCGTCAACGCGTTGCTCTTTCCCTACCTCAACAACGCGATTCGACTCTTCGAGTCGGGCGTGGCGACCAAAGAGGGCATCGACGTCGCCATGAAGGGGGGCTGCGGCTTTCCCATGGGCCCCTTTACGCTGCTCGACCTGGTCGGGCTGGACACTTCGCTAGCGATACTCGAGGCCCTATACGGGGAGTACGGTGAGCCCAACTACGCACCCGCCCCCCTGCTACGGCGCCTCGTGAGCGCCGGACGTTTGGGGCGAAAGACCGGAGCGGGCTTCTACGACTACGCCGCGAGATGAGTTAGTGAACCAGCGCGCGGCGCCGTGGGTCATGAGGACCTATTCCGGCCACTCCAGTGCGGCCGCGTCCAACGCTCTGTACCGAGAGAACCTGGCCAAGGGCCAGACCGGTCTATCCATCGCCTTCGACCTACCGACGCAGACCGGTTTCGATCCCGACGATCCCGCGGCCGCCGGCGAGGTGGGTAAGGTCGGCGTGCCAATCGCGCACCTGGGCCACTTGCGCGAACTATTCGCCGGACTACCGCTTAACGAGATGAATACCTCGATGACGATTAACGCCACCGCCGCGTGGCTCTTCGGCCTCTACCTCGCCCTGGCCGACGAGCAGGGACTCGACGTCGCTTCGCTCCAGGGCACGACCCAAAACGACATCGTCAAGGAGTACCTATCGCGGGGCACTTACATCTTCGCGCCCGAGCCGTCGCTTCGACTAACCCGTGACCTCATCGTTTACTCGGTGCGCCACGTACCGCGCTGGAACCCGATCAACGTCTGCAGTTACCACCTCCAAGAAGCGGGCGCAACGCCCGCTCAAGAGATCGCCTACGCCCTGGCCACGGCCATCGACGTCCTCGACGCCGTGCGCGACTCGGGCCACGTCGAAAAGTCCCTCCTACCCGAAGTCGTGGGTCGAATCTCCTTCTTCGTAAACGCCGGCGTGCGTTTCGTCGAAGAGGTGGCTAAGGTGCGAACCTTCACCGCGATGTGGGACGAGATCTGCCGCACGCGCTACGGCGTCGACGACCCCTCGAAGCGCCGCTTTCGCTACGGGGTTCAGGTGAACTCACTGGGGCTCACCGAACAGCAACCGGAAAACAACGTCGCGAGAATCGTGCTCGAGGCGCTCGGGGTTACCCTGTCGGCCGACGCCCGAGCTCGGGCCCTACAACTGCCCGCGTGGAACGAAGCCCTCGGGCTGCCGCGCCCCTTCGACCAACAGTGGAGCCTGCGCATACAGCAGGTCCTCGCCTACGAGAGCGACGTGCTCGAGTACCCCGACCTCTTCGCCGGTTCGCGGGTGATGGAGGCGCTCGTGCACGACCTGACGGTGGCCGCGTCGAGCGAACTGGACGACGTGCTGGCCCTAGGGGGCGCGTTTCGCGCGATCGACGAGCTGAAGCGAAGACTCGTCACCAGCCAGAGTGAGCGGGTCGCGCGGATCGAGTCGGGTGAGCAGGTCGTCGTCGGGGTCAACCGATTTACCGAGACCGCGCCTTCCCCCCTCACCACCGAAGGACTGGCCGTAACCGTGAGCGTCGACCCCGCGGTCGAAAGAGAGCTGGCCGACGGCGTGAGGGGCTGGCGCGCGGCGCGCGACCCGCGGGCCGTCGCGGCGGCGCTGGGCGAACTTAGCCGAGTCGCGCGCAGCGACGACCCCGAGGACAACGTGATGGTCCCCACGATCGCGCTGGCTAAAGCCGGGGGAACCACCGGTGAGTGGGCGAACGCGCTGCGCGAGGTCTACGGAGAGTACCGGGCCCCGACCGGAGTCGCCGGCGCAAGGGCCCGTCGATCCGACGACTTCGCCACGCTCGTCGCGCGCTCGCGCGCAATCAGTGCCGCGCGCGGGCGCCCACCCAAACTGCTCGTCGCTAAACCGGGACTCGACGGCCACTCCAACGGCGCCGAACAGATCGCGGTCGCCGCTCGCGACGCCGGATTTGACGTCATCTACCAAGGAATACGGCTCACGCCCGCGGAGATCGTCGCGGCCGCGCGCGACGAGGACGTCGACGTCGTAGGGGTATCGATTCTCTCGGGCTCCCACCGAGAGCTAATCCCGAGGATCGTGGACGGCCTGGCCGAAGCCGGCGTCCGCGCCCCGGTCGTGGTGGGCGGAATCGTCCCCGAGGCCGACGGCGCAGCGCTGCTCGCGAGTGGGGTCGCGGCCCTCTTTTCGCCCAAGGACTACTCGCTGCGCGCGATTATGGACTACCTACTGACGTTGGTGGAGCGGTCGGGGGAATCTAGTTGAGCTGGTGGGGCCGACGCAGCGCGTAGCGCCCGGCGTTGAACCAGCGGCCCGAGAATCGCCACGGCGGCGGCTTGTCAACGGCCCGTCGCCGTTCGGCCTTGAGGAGCTCTTCGGCCACCGCGACGAGCGCGGCCAACTCGTCGGGGTCCAGCGAGGGGCGCGCGGGCAAGGGGTAGTTCACAGCGGTACGTTCCCGTGCTTGCGCTTGGGTAACTCTTCGCGCTTACCGCGCAGCAGGTCCAGTGATCGGGCCAGTATTCGGCGCGTCTCCGCCGGGTCGATGACGTCGTCGATGAACCCCCGCTCGGCCGCAATGTAGGGATTGGCGTAACGCTCCTCGTAATCTTCTATAAGTTGCGCGCGCAACGTGTCGGGGTCCGACGACTCGGCCAAATCCCTCCGGTACACGATGCCCACGGCGCCCGACGCGCCCATCACGGCCAACTCCGCCGTGGGCCACGCGTAAGCCAGGTCCGCGCCAATCGACTTCGAGTTCATAACCACGTACGCACCGCCGTAGGCCTTGCGGGTGATGACCGAGATGCGCGGCACGGTCGCTTCGCAGAACGCGTAGAGCAGTTTCGCCCCGTGGCGAATGATGCCGCCGTACTCCTGCTCCACTCCGGGCATGAACCCCGGTACGTCGACGAACGTGACGATCGGTACATTAAACGCGTCACAGGTTCTCACGAACCTCGCCGCCTTTTCGCTCGAAGCGATATCGAGAACTCCCGCCAGAATTTGCGGCTGATTGGAGATGAGCCCAATCGTGTGTCCGTCGAGACGAGCGAAGCCGCAGGTCACTTGCTGGGCGTAGGTCGCGTGGACCTCCATGTAGTCCCCACCGTCGACGATGGAGGTGATCACCTTCTTCATGTCGTAGGGCTGGTTCGGTGAGTCCGGGAGCAACTCGCGCAGCTCCTCGCAGAGGCGGTCGGGGTCGTCGCCGGTCATGATGCGCGGCGGCTCTTCCATGTTGTTAGACGGCAGGAACGACAGTAGGTAGCGCACTTCGTCGAGGACGCTCTTTTCGTCGGGCAACACGAAGCAGGCCACACCCGAACGGGTCGCGTGGGTCTGAGCCCCCCCGAGCTCCTCGAGCGTCACGTCTTCTCCGGTCACCGACTTAACGACGTCGGGACCGGTGATGAACATGTGGCTGGTGTCTTTCACCATGAAAATGAAGTCCGTTAGGGCCGGTGAGTAGACGGCTCCCCCGGCGCACGGGCCCAATATGACCGAGATCTGGGGCACGACGCCCGAGGCCCGGGCGTTGCGGCGAAAGATGCCCCCGTAGGCGTTGAGCCCCGCCACCCCCTCCTGAATACGGGCGCCGGCGCCGTCGTTGAGTCCAATGATCGGTAGACCCATCGTCGTGGCGAGGTCCATGATCTTTTGAATCTTCTCGCCGTGAGTCTCGCCGAGGGCGCCGCCGAAGACCGTGAAGTCCTGCGAGTAAACGCAGACCTTTCTCCCGTCAATCTTTCCGTAGCCAGTCAACACACCGTCGGAGAACGGGCGCGACTCTTCGAGCCCCATACCCGAGGCGACGTGGCGATTCAACATGTCGAGCTCTTGAAAAGAGTCCTCGTCGAGGAGGTACTCGAGGCGCTCGCGGGCGGTCATTCGACCCTTAGCGCGATGGCGCTCAATGGCTTTTTCACCTCCGGCGACTCGAGCTTCCGCCTTGAGGGCTTCTAACTCTTTGAGTCTCTCCGACATTGAGTGCACCATGAAGGCCCAGACTAGCCAGCGGTGGCGCCGAACGAGAGGAGAGATACGGGTCATACTCACCGTCGAAGGTGCAATCTCCCTAACTACTGCGTTACCGCGAAGTAGAACTTTGTCCCTACCGAGAAGTAAGCCGTGTTGAACTCACCGGTAACCTTCGCGATGAACTCCCCGCGTCGACGCCCCACACGTCACGACGAAATCTCTCTGGCACCGAATCTCTGATACGACTCGGACCACGTGATCGAGGGCCCCAACGTGTAGTCGCGAGAGGCCGCCGCGCCGCAGTGCGCGGACGGTGACCGTACTAGTCAACGTGAGTCCCAGCTTCGAGCGAGCCAATCGGGCGTTGAGGGCCACTCGCGCGGGCCGAGGGCCGTGGTGAGTCTCACAACGATGAAGAGCCGTCGCCACGCAGTCGCGATAGTGGATCGTTGATTCGCGAGAAAGTTGACCGCTTAAATCTCCCGAAAGCGACCACGCTCGGGTAAGGGTTTCACGGCTAACTGAGAGATCGAAAGAAAGTACGCGGCCACCGCTGACATGATCAAGGTGAGACCAAGGTGGCCGCGGCGCGCGAAAGGTGTCCAGAGTGCGAAGAAGCGACACCACGACACCTAGGGCCCGCGGGAAGCGACGGGTCGCGCGAACGGCGAGAACCACTTTGGCCCTGGTGTGCGCGTGCGCGGCGGGGTCACTCCTGGCGCCGTTAGTCGCGAAGGCGACAATCGGCCAAAGTCCCCGCGCGGAACTGGCGCCGTGCTCGCGCTCGGCTCTGCGAGTCACTACGTCAACCAATCGCCACGTTTACGGGCCCGGGCAAGTCGTGAGAATGACTGTCGCCGTACGTAACCGCTCCGCGGCGAACTGCCCCATCGCCGTCGGTCCGACGTCGCCATTCCTGCGCGTTACGAACTCTCGCGGCGCTCAGGTGTGGAATAACTGCTACAGCCACGGCTCTCCGGGACCGTGCGCACAATTTCTCGCGGTCAAGGTGGTGCGCCCCGGCGCCACCTACGTCGACACGCTCACGTGGGACCCAACGGAGGGTCCGTATCGAATACCCGAGCCGGCGGGCGAATATCGATTGACGACGTCTTTCGAGGGAACGCCCGGGATTTACACGGCGAATTTTCGACTGCGCGCGGGT
>JAKBAB010000050.1 GCA_021815645.1 Actinomycetes bacterium | reverse complement strand
CGTGGGCGAAACGAACGGTCACGCTCCGACCGGGTGGGGCGCCCACCTCCGTCGGGTCCACACCCCCCGCGCCGTCGATGAGACGAACGTGCACGCTCCCCGAAGCGACGACGTGTCCCGTGGGGGCGGTCACGGTGACCGCCCCCACGTTTAGAACCTGGCCAAAGTATCGCCGAGCCGCGGGGGCCGCCTCGGTGCGCACGCACCGCGAAGCCGAGCCGGCGCCGTTGGGCGGTGCCGACAGTTCGTTGGCGCCGATGGCGAGTGACGCCAGGCGCAGTTGGGTGAAGGTTCCTTCGGCGAGGTGGCAGGGATCGAGCATGGACTGGGGGTGGGTACCGGTGACGTCGTCGTAGATCGTTGAGATGAGCGCGCCGTAACCCTGGACACTTTCGAGCCCGGTGAAGACGTTGAGGTTCGGCTGGCCAATGGCGCGAAACACTTCGGTGTGGGCCCCGGTGGGATCGACGAGGGCGAATCGGCCCGTAGCGCCGAGCTGGGCGACCGCGGAATTCGGTGCGGGAGATCGCGGCCCATTGCCCCCGATGAGACCGGTCGCGGTAAAGGTCACGAACACCGCGAGGTCGAGCGCGATGAGGGTAACGAGGGCCCTCGTGCTGCGCCCACCGCGAGCCAGGACGATGATGAGCGCGACCGCCACGGCGGCGATGACGAGATGAAGGAGGTTGAGGAAGGTGAGGGAGTTCTCCATGCGTCCCATCGCGTCGGTGATGCCGACCCGAGCGATAACCCACGGGCCACGAAGCACGAGCGCCAGGGAGAGGAGTGCGGTGAACGCGGCCGGCGCGACCGTAAACCACCGCGCGCCGCGACCCAATCCCGCACGGCGCCGGCTCCCGGTTCGCAGGCGCTCGAGCCACCAACCGAGGGCCAGCGACAGTGCGAGGTCGACCAAGATGACGTTTCGACTCTGCAGACGAGTCGACCCAAACAGCGGAATCGCCCGAAATATGTGGCCCGCTGGAGTGAACTCACCCCAAGTAGCTAAGAGTCCCACGACGGCCACCACGCAGTAGATCACGAAGTCGCGTTCTTCGCGTCGACCCGACCGCGTGACCAGTCGGGTCACGAAGGCGGCGGCGGCCACGAGCGCAACGATCCCCACGTAGCCCGTCACTTCAGCCAGGTTGTAATTCGCGAAGTACCCACTTTGACCGAAGGCCCCGTTTCCCCCGAAGAGATCGGGCGCGAAGAGCAGCGCCGTCCAGTGCACGGGGAGTGATCCGGCCCCGAAGTACGGGTAGGTCACGGTTGAACGTTGCGAGAAACGGATGAAGGACCACGCCGGTAATAACTGCGCCAGCCCGAGTCCGAGGCCGATCGCGAAGCCCCCGGCCAGCGCGACCAGGTAGGCGACGCGGGCGCGCGGGTACCTCAGTCGGTACGAACTGCTCAGCAACAAAACGGCCGGAACCACGACGATCGTCAACAGTTCACTGTCCGCGATAGCCCTCGGCTCACCGGAGAGGAAGGTCAGCGCCCACAGCAGCGCCACGGCCCAGCTCCAGGGCCACGCGACCAAAACCCACTCGCGCCAGGTCGCCTCGGGGCGCACCAGCGAGAGGCGGCGCGAAAGGGCCAAAAGAACTAAGACGATCCAGGGGAGAAACGAGTAACCCTGAACCACCCCGAGGTGAACCATCTGACCAACGAGCGCCCCCGAATAGGCGTAGGTAATCGCCGCCACGACGGCGGGGAGTGTGGTGAGGCCGTGCCAGCGCGCGAGGGCGAAGAGACCGAAGGACGCCGTGACGTACACCGCGACCATATTTATGATCCACGCGGCCAGGGCGGGCACGAAGGCGAACAGGATCGTCAGCGGGTAGAACGCGCCCGCGTTCATCCCGCCCAGCAGAGGTGTACCGGCGTTCGCTAGTGGGTTCAGGAGCGGTAAATGGCCCGACGCGATCTGGCGACCAACCAGAACCCGTAACGGAAAGTTCTGAATCAAATTGTCCGCGTCAATGGCCGGCCGCCCGAAGAGGGCCGGAATGACGAACAGGGCGGTCGCCAACGCGAGGAGACCCACCAGGGCTCGGCGGTCCGAACGGGCGAGAGGGCGCCACCACGGCGTCGGGTCGAGTGACGCGTCGAGGGGGGTCATCGACTCTACGCTACGAAAAAACGTCGGGCCGAGTTAGGTCAGACGCCGCCCACCCGGCGCCCGACCCACGTTCTAGCGTCGTCTCGGTCGCGGGCTGCGACGCGAGCCACCGTCTCCGTCGGTCATCCCCGGCGCACCGGGACCGAGGTCGCCGATCTCACCGGCCAACTCCGCCTCGAAGGACGCCTCGAAGGATGACGCAGTCGGACGGGACGCGCCGGGTCGATCGTGATCTCGTCGATCTCGCTCGGGACGGCGCTCGCGTTCGGGGCGCGAGCGAGGCGCACCGTCGTCGACGACGTCGGGGAAGTCGCCGACGAGCGAGAGCGAGACCTTGCCCTGGGGATCGATGTCGTCGACGCGCACTTCGAGGGCCTGACCGAGCTCCAACACGTCTTCGACTTGGCCAATTCGTTTACCACCGTTGAGTGGTGCCAACTTAGAGATGTGTAGCAGACCGTCACGACCGGGGAGAATGTTGATGAACGCGCCAAATTTCGCGATCGACACCACCCGCCCGGGGTAGACCGCCCCGACGTCGGCCGACGGGGGGTCGAGAATCAGCGAGATTCGACGTCGGGCCTCCTCCACCGCCCGGCCATCCTTCGCGCCAATGGTGACCGTGCCCACTACTCCGTCGTCGTCGACGGCGATGTCGGCCCCGGTCTCTTGCTGAAGGGTGTTGATTACCTTGCCCTTGGGACCAATGACTTCACCAATTTTGTCGATGGGGATCTCCATCGTGACAATCTTCGGTGCTACTTCGGCGACGCTGGAGCGGGGCTCGGCGATCGTGTCGGTAATGACCGACAGAATTGCCAGACGAGCCTCCTTCGCCTGGTGGAGCGCTCGACGAAGCACGTCGGCCGGCAGTCCGTCAATCTTGGTGTCGAGTTGCAGCGCGGTGACCGCGTCGTTGGTTCCGGCGACCTTAAAGTCCATGTCGCCGAAGGCGTCTTCGGCCCCCAAAATGTCAGTCAGCGTGACGTAGGAACCACCCTCGTAAACCAGACCCATCGCGATGCCCGCGACGGGCGCCTTGATCGGTACGCCGGCCGCCATCAGTGAGAGGGTTGAGCCGCACACCGAAGCCATAGAGGTCGAGCCGTTGGACTGCATTACGTCCGAAACCACGCGCAGGGTGTAGGCGAACTCCTCCTCGGAGGGCAAAACCGGCACTAGGGCTCGCTCGGCCAACATCCCGTGACCGACCTCGCGCCGCTTCGGCGCGCCGACCCGTCCGGTCTCACCGGTCGAATAGGGCGGGAAGTTGTAGTGGTGCATGTAGCGACGGAACTCGTCGGGGGTAATCGAGTCGACCTGCTGGCGCATACGCGGCATCCCGAGAGTCGTGACGTTGACTACTTGGGTCTCACCCCTTTGAAAGAGGGCCGAACCGTGGGTCATCGGGAAGAGGTCAATCTCGGCCGAGAGCGGTCGAATCTCACTGACCGCACGACCGTCGATGCGTACCCCGTCGTCGACAATACGTTGGCGAACCAGTTTCTTGGTCAACGAGCGCACGGCCGCCTTCACTTCACTCGCGCGACCTTCAAACTCGGCGGCGAGGGCGTCGAGCACGCCCTTCGTGGCTTCGTCGAGCGCCCGAGCGCGATCGGACTTAGTCGTAAGCGAGTTCGCGCTCGACACGGCGTCCCCGCCGACGGCGACCACTCGTTGGTAAACGTCGTCGCCGTAGTCCGAAAACGTCTCGTACGGGAACGACGCCAACGGCCCTCGCGCCGCGATGAAGTCGCGCACTAGTTCGCGCTGCAGGTTGATCGACTCACGAATCCACAGCTTGGAGGCTTCGAGTCCGTCGGCCAGTACGTCTTCGGACACCTTCGGTGCTCCGTCGCGGTACTTGTCGAACGATCCGGCCGTCCCGCCGGCCTCAACCATCATGATGGCCACTTCGGCGTCGGCGTCGTCACTTAGGGCTCGGCCCGCCACGACGAGTTCGAAGGTCGCCGCGTCCCCTTCGGCGTAAGTCGGGTGAGCGACCCACTCGCCCTCAGTCGTAAAGGCCATTCGAACGGCACCGATGGGCCCGTCGAAGGGAATACCGGAGATCATGAGGGCGGCCGACGCCGCGTTGATCGCCAAAATATCGTGAGGGTTCTCTTGGTCGGCGCTAAAGACGGTGCCGACTACCTGGACTTCGTTACGAAAACCCTTGGGGAACGACGGGCGAAGGGGTCGGTCAATCAGTCGGCAGATCAAGATCGCCTGATCCGACAGTTTCCCTTCGCGCCGGAAGAAAGCCCCGGGGATCTTGCCGGCGGCGTAGGCCCGCTCTTCGATGTCGATCGTGAGGGGAAAAAAGTCCAGCCCCTCCCTAGCGCTCTTAGAGGCGGTCACCGTGGCCAGTAGCATCGTGTCGCCCAACCGGGCCAAAACGGCGCCGTCGGCCAACTGAGCCAAGTGACCCGCTTCGAGGGTCAAGGTCTTGTCCGTGCCGGACAGGGGGGTACTTACGCGAACTGCGTCAGTCATGGAATTGCTCCTTAGTGGTAGCAACACTCCGCCCGAACCCCAGTGGGCGACCGCCGTCTTCGACGACTGTCCTCCACTGGCTTTCGGGACCTCGGATGTGTTGTGCCCGTCGACTGCGTCGGCGGGCGCTCTCGGCTAGCGACGTATCCCGAGACGGCCGATCAACGCGCGGTAGCGCTCTACGTTGCCTTTTTGAACGTAGTCGAGCAGTCGACGTCGCTGACCAATGAGCTTCATCAGTCCACGGCGCGTGTGGTGATCGCCTTTGTGAACTTTCAGGTGCTCCGTGAGATGAGAAATCCGGGCCGTCAGCAACGCCACCTGAACCTCCGGCGAACCGGTGTCCGTCGCGTGTGCGCGATAGTCCTCTATGATCTCGTGCTTCTCAGCCATGAACGTGTGTGCCTTAGTGAATCGGGGGTCCCGTTGCGAGCCGCCAACGAGACGACCCACACAGTCAGCGTCGCTGACCGAAACCCCAGCCTAGCAGTTCGACCTCACGGGCCGTCATCGCGGCGAACAGCTCGCCGGTTTTCGCCACGTCGAGCGCCACCTGAGCGACGAGATCTCTTTCTTCGACGAAAGTCTCCTGACCCCTCAGGCGCTCTACGAAGGCGACGTTGAGCACCGATTCGTACAGGTTTTCGCGGTAGTTGAGGACGTTCACTTCAACGACGAGCGGTCCCTCCTCGTAGTACTGGGGCCGTCGACCGACCGATATGGCCGCCGCCCGCCACGCGCCGCCGGCGAAGGTCGCCCCGGCGTATACGCCGTCGTCGGGTAGCTGTTGGTGAGCGGCGACGTCTAAGTTCGCCGTGGGAAAGCCCAGGGCGCGGGCGCGGGCGTCGCCGTGAACGACGGGTGCCCGTAGGGTAAAGAACCGCCCGAGGATATCGTTAGCTCGCCCGAGGTCACCCGCGGCGAGGGCCGAGCGCACCGCGGTCGAACTCCACCTCTCGGGTTCACCGTAGGGCGGGGCGGCGATAACGTCGAATCCGCGGCGTCGGCCCCAGTCGCCCAGGAGCTCCACCGTGCCTTCACGGTTGTGACCGAAACGAAAATCTTGGCCCACCACGACGCAGCGAGCCGCTAATTCGCCCACGATGACCCGTTCCACGAAATCCTTCGCCGACTCGTTGGCGACCGCGTCGTCGAAGTTCACGACGCGTACTTGCTCCACGGCCAAAGTCGCGAATCCGTCGAGTCGTTGGTCCATCGTGGCGAGCAGGCGAGGCGCCCGGCTCGGGTTGAGTACCTGGGTCGGCGCGGGGTCGAAGGTCACGACCGTCGCGGTGCCTTGGTACTCGCGCGCGAGCCGACCGAGCTCCTCGATGACCGCGCGGTGGCCTCGGTGTAGGCCGTCGAAGACACCGATGGTCACGACGCTCGGTCCTATAGCGCGAGGGGCGTCGCGGTCGCTCACAATCAACACGGCGACAACCTACTCGTCCATTTCCGATGGGGGCATCACGATTGTCGGCTGCCACGAGTCGTCACGGCGCACGAGCACCGCGACTAATTCTCCCGCGCCGTTGAGCGCCGCCACTTCGCCCTCGAGTGAAATCGGCGCTCCCGTTACGCGCTGACCTCGACGAATGCGCAGTTCGTCCTCGCCGTCGACCCGCCAGGGGGCCAAATGGTCGACGAGCGTGCGCGCCGGCGCGAGCACCCCGGCGCCGGCCGCGACGCGTTGCTCGAGGCCCTCGAGGGTGACGGCGTTCGACACGTCGTGGCGACCACTGTGCGTTCGTCGCAGGCTACTGAGGTGCCCGACCGTACCGAGTCGCTCGGCGACGTCACTCAGCAGTACCCGAACGTACGTGCCCGATGAACAGGTGACGGCGAAGCGCCACCGCGCGGGGTCGTCGGTCGCGGTCAGTTCGAAGTTCGACACGACCACTGGCCGGGGAGACCGCTCGACGTGCTCACCGGCGCGGGCCATTTCGTGAAGTCTTCGTCCCTTGACCTTGAGGGCTGAAACCATGGGGGGCGTTTGGCTCGTACGGCCACCCACGTCTCGAGAGGCTTCAGCTACTCGTTCGCCGTCGAGGGGCGGCACTGCGCGGATTTCGACCACGGCGCCGTCGGCGTCGAGTGAGTCGGTCCGCACTCCGAAGGTGACCTCGCCTTCGTAACGCTTCGACTGACCCTGCGCGTAACGCAACAGCCGTGTGGCCGGCCCCACCGCGACGATAAGTAGCCCCGTCGCCATCGGGTCGAGCGTTCCCGCGTGCCCCACGCGCCGCTCGGCGAGTAAACGTCGAATCCGCGCGACGACGTCGTGGCTGGTCGGTCCACGGGCCTTGTCGACAAGCAGCACGCCGTTGTTAGTCGTCATGGCGCTGACGGCGCAGCAACTCCTCCACCGCCGTCGCGCTCGCGACCGCGGGGTCCGCGCGAAAAGAGAGCTTCGGTGTCCTTTTGAGGCGCGTCTGGGCGTTCACCGCTCCCTGTAGCTGAGCCCGGCGTTCCTCCAGCGCCTCTAACGCTTCGGCGGTCAGCGAGTCAAAAAAGACCGTCGCGTGTCGCACGTCGGGCGAGGTGTCGACGCCAGTGACCGTCAGCAGTCCGAGGCGCTCGTCGACGTCGGAAATGCGCACCAACTCCTCCGATATAACTTCGCGCAGGATTTTATTAATCCTCACCGAACGCGGGTAGGGGTGATGCGATCCGTTGGAGTGAGCCATCGACTAGGCCGTTCGCGGAATCTCGCGCTCGTCGTAGGTCTCGATGACGTCCCCGGGTTTCAAATCTTGGTAGTCCGACAGCCCCACGCCACACTCGTAGCCCGCGGCCACTTCACGCGCGTCGTCCTTGAATCGCCGCAGCGACGTAACGGTGCCCTTCCAAATGATCGCCCCGTCGCGCAAGAAGCGCACTTTGGACCCACGGGTAATCGCGCCGTTGAGTACGAGGCAACCGGCGATCGCGCCGATGCGCGGTACCCGAAAGACCTCGCGAACTTCGGCCTCCCCGGTAACGACCTCTTCGTAGAGCGGCGTCAACAGCCCGAGCATCGCGGCCTCGATCTCTTCGATCAACTTGTAGATGATCTCGTAGGTTCGAATCTGGACGCCCTCACTCTCGGCGAGTTCGCGACTGCGGCGGTCGGGACGGACGTTAAAACCGATGATCGTGGCGCTCGACGCTTTGGCCAGTTGGACGTCGTTCTCCGTCACTCCCCCGACGCCTCGGTGAACGATCACCAACTTGACGTCCTCTCGCTCGAGCTTGCGCAGCGACTCGGTACAGGCCTCGAGCGAACCTTGAACATCGGCCTTGAGCACGATATTGAGGGTGGCCGATTCGCCCCGCTGAATCTGTTCGAAGAGATCTTCGAGTCGCGCCCCGCTCGACGAGGCGACCGGTTGCTGGCCCACTAGGCGCGAGCGCTGGGCGCGCGCCTCGGCGAGGGAGCGCGCGTGGGCGAGGTCGCGAGCTACGCGCATTTCGTCGCCGGCGAACGGGGGTTCGCTGAACCCCAGGATCTGAACGGGCGTCGAAGGTCCGGCCGACTTTACCGGGACACCTTGGTCGTTGATCAGCGCTTTGACGCGGCCGTAAGCGGGACCGGCCACCACCGGATCGCCCACGCACAGCAGTCCGTCTTGGACAATCACGGTCGCCACCGGCCCCCGGCCCACTTCGAGATTCGCCTCGAGGACGGTCCCTACGGCCCGCCCGGTCGGTCGGGCCACTAGCTCACCGATTTCGGCCACGAGAAGGACTTGTTCGAGGAGTTCGTCGATCCCGGTGCCCTGCAGTGCCGAGATTTCGGCGACGATCGTGTCGCCACCCCACTTCTCCGGGACGAGCCCGTGCTCGGAGAGCTGCTGGAGGACTCGATCCCGGTTGGCGTCCGCTCGGTCAATCTTGTTTATGGCCACGATGATCGGCACGGCCGCCGCCTTGGCGTGGTTGATCGCCTCCACCGTCTGGGGCATGACGCCGTCGTCGGCCGCGACCACCAAAATAATGACGTCGGTGACTTTCGCCCCGCGTGCGCGCATCGCGGTGAAGGCCTCGTGGCCGGGCGTGTCGAGAAACGTGATTGAGCGCGAGTGCCACGACACTTGATAAGCGCCAATGTGCTGAGTGATTCCCCCGGCCTCGCCGGCCACGACGTTACTTTGGCGAATGCGGTCGAGGAGCAGGGTTTTGCCGTGGTCGACGTGACCCATCACCGTCACGACCGGCGAACGAGCAATGGCGGCCACAACGTCTTCGTCGACGTCTTCGTCGAAGAATTTGGCCAGCAGTTCGGCCTCCTTCTGTTCACCGGGGTCCACTAGGTGTACGTCGGCGCCCACTTCGTCGGCGTAGAGCTCGATCATGTCGTCACTGAGGCTCTGAACGGCGGAGACGATCTCACCTTGCAGGAAGAGGAAACGAATGATGTCCGTGGCGCTTCGGTTCAGTTTTGGCCCCACGTCCTTAGCGGTCGATCCCCTCTCGATGATGATCTCGCCCTCGGGTACCGGAGCACTACTGGGTTGCCACGTGGTCATTTGAGTCGGCTCGAGCTCTTCCACGTTGCGCCGACGGCGTCGAGTTACCTTACGCTGAGAGCCTCGGGGGCCACCGCCGCCCCGGGCCGGCCCCCCGCTTCGGCTGGCCCCGCTGGGCAGACCGGTAGGCGGTGCCCCGGTTCTCGCGGTGGAGAAACCACCCCCCGGTCGCGAACCTCCCCCACCGGGGCGTGGCGCCGTACTCGGTCGCGCGCTCATGGGTCGCGCTCCAGAACTCGGCGGACGACTCGACGCGCCCGACATAGGTCGGCGCACTCCCGGGGGTGGGGGAATCGGTCGGCCGGTCGAACTGAGTGGTCGACCCGGGGGTGGGGGAATCGGTCGGCCGGTCGAACTGAGCGGTGGTCGATTCGACTCTCCCTCTCCGGGCCCACCCCGCTGCGTAGGACGAATCGTGGTCGGCCCATCGGGCGAGACGGTGCGAGTGGGTGCCGGTTTGACCGGCGCGACGCTAGAACGAACCACTTTGGCTGCGGGCGCGGGCGGCGTCGGCGAAGTCGCAACTCCCGCGGACGCGAGCGGCGTCGGCGCCGGGGCAGTTAGCGTTGGGCCCTGCGGTCGGGCCACCGACGCACTCGGGGCGCGAGCGGACTTCGGCGGCGCGGACTCGACCGGGGCCGTGGCGCTATCGGCCCGAGCGGGCCGTTCATCGGCCACCACCCGGCGCAGCCCATCGGCGTCGGCGCGTCGGCGGATCCGGTCGGCCTGCGCGTCTTCAATCGACGCCGAAGGGCTCGACGCACCTATACCTAGCGTCTGGGCGAGCGCGAGCAACTCTTTGCTCGTCATTCCGAGCTCCTTTGAGAGCTCGTGCACTCGAATTTTCTTTGGCGCCAAAACTTTCCCTTACGTCACGCGCCCACCCAGTCAGCGAGCGCAGTTTCCTATTCTTTCACACCGGGGGCCCCGCTTCGACGAGCGCCTCCCAATCCTGCGCCGTGACCTCCGAGCGGAGGGCCCGAGCGAGTTGGCGCACGGTCACCGCGCGCAGGCACTGGCCCTCAAGACAACACCACGCACCCCGGCCGATTCCGCGACCCCAGGTCAGGACCCCGTCGACCCCCCGGCCGACTCGGCCGAGTTCGCTGTCCGGGCGTCGCCGCCGACACGCTACGCACGTTCGCTCCCGAGCTATCGTTCCTCCGACGCGTCTACGACTCCCTCGATCTCACTAACGTTCGTCGCGCTTTCGCCGTTCGCGCCACTCTCCGCAACTACGTCGTCGCCGTCGGCGACCGAGGCTACTTCTACTTCGGTCCAAACCTCTTCGACCACCTCGTCGTTACCTTCGTTCTCCGAGCGGATGTCGATGCGCCAACCGGTCAGACGCGCGGCGAGTCGGGCGTTCTGGCCCTCCTTACCAATAGCGAGGGAGAGCTGCTGATCGTGGACTATGACGGTGGCGATCCCCTCGACCTCGTCGAGTCGAACCTCCCTCACGCGCGCGGGCTGCAGGGCCGACTGGATGAACTCGACGGGATCGTCGCTAAAGGGCACGACGTCGATGCGTTCGGATCGAAGTTCGTTGGTGATGTTACGCACGCGCGATCCCCTGGCCCCGACGCACGCACCCACCGGATCAATCATCTGGTCGTTGGACGCCACCGCGATCTTCGATCGGTGGCCGGGTTCTCGGGCGAGGGCCCTAATCTCGACCGTTCCGTTAGCGATCTCGGGAACTTCAATCTCGAACAGTTTGGCCACGAGCGCCGGGTGCGTTCGAGATACGACGATCTGGGGTCCCTTGTTGGTCTTACGAACCTCCACGATGTAGACCTTGACGCGCGCCCCGTGTTCGTAACGCTCGAAGGCAATCTGTTCGGCCTGGGGCAAGAGCGCCTCCACGCGACCGAGGTCTAACAACGTGTAGCGATTGTCGTTCTGTTGCACGGTCCCCGAGACGATGTCTCCTTCTCGGTTCGCGAACTCTTCGTACATTTGTCGGCGCTGGATATCGCGGATGAGCTGCATCAGAACCTGCTTGGCCGTCTGGGCCGCGATCCGTCCGAAGTCCTCGGGCGTGGCGTCCCACTCGCGCGTAACGTTTCCCTCGAGGTCGAGCTCGAGTCCCCACACCCGAATTTCGCCGGTTTCGGGATTGATCTCCACCTCGGCGTCTTCGGCTGAGTCCGGGCGTCGCTTGTAGGCGGCCAACAGGGCGTTGGCTAGCGCGACGAGGAGTTCCCCTTCGTCGATGTTCTGGTCTCTCGCAATCTGGCCGAGGGCCTCAAGAAATTCGAAGTTCGCCACAGCTAGCCCTTCCTACTCGCCGATGAACTCTTCGCGCGAGGGGCCGCCGACACCGAGGGTCCCCACTGAAAGACCGTGCGAGCTCGTTCCACCGCCGCGAGCGCCACCTCCGTCGGACCGAGTTCCCCGTCGTCCACGGTGACGACCTCGTCCCCGACGGCCAGCAGTGGACCTTCCAGTCGACGGGTCGCCAAACCGTCGCGCCGTTCGCGCAGGGTCACCCGCTCGCCTAACGCGCTGTGAAAGTGGGCGCGGCTGCGCAGTCGCCGCTCGAGGCCGGGGCTCGAGACGTCGAGCGTGAATCGGCCCTCGATTGGATCAACTTCGTCGAGCCACTTAGAGATGGCTCGATTCGCCGCGGTCAACGCTTCGAGGTCGACACCACCCGAGCGGTTCACCACGACGTTGAGGCAGTGCGCTTCGACTTCGACGTCGTAGAGCGAGAGGTTCAGTGGAGTCAGGAGGGGTTCTAGGGCACTTTCCCAATCCATGAGACTCCTTTCGTGACCAACGCGGACGCAGGGACATTGAAAAAGCGCGGGCCCG